>JANMVM010000049.1:0-5584 GCA_031392695.1 Rubrivivax sp. | reverse complement strand
CTTCAGCAGGCCCGCTTCGCGCAAGTCCTGGTAGTTGTCGAACGGGAAGCTCGCGTCGCGGTCGTGCGTGGCGGCGCGCGGCGCGAATTTCTCGCGCCCCAGCGTGGCCGCAAGCTCGATCAGCTCGCGCTGTTGCGCGGTGAGCGTGTTCGGGTTGCCGGCGATGTGCATCGCGTGTCTCCTCAGTCGGATTGGAAGTGGCGCTGCAGGAAGGCCACCACGGCGGCGTTGAAGGCCGCTGGCGCTTCGACATTGGCGATGTGGCCGGCCCCGGACAGACAGACGTATTGACTGCCCGGCACGCGCGCGGCCATGCGCTGCATGACGTCCGGCGGCGCGGTGCGGTCATGCTCGGCCGCCAGCAGCAGCGTGGGCACGCGCAGCGCGGCCAGTGCCTCGCGGCGGTCGAAGCCGGCGATGGCCGGTAGGGCCCGGCGGTAGGTCGCCTCGGGCACGCGGGCCATGATGTCGCGTGCAATCCGCAGTGCCGACGGCGGCGCCTGCGGCGACACCAGGCCCGGCACCAGCCGGTCGGCCATGCCGGCCATACCCAGGCCGGCGTCCAGCGGCGCCAGCCTTTGGGCGATGAACTGCGCCTGCCATGCACCGTCGGCCTTGCCGAAGGACGCGCTGGTGCAGGCGAGCACCAGGCCGGCCACCGACTGCGGCACGCGCGCTGCCACTTCCTGGGCCACCATGCCGCCCATGCTGTGGCCGAGCAGCACGGTGCGCGGCGCGCCCAGGTGCGCGGCGATGTCCAACACCGCCTGCACCATCGCGTCGAGCGCCGGCACGCCGGGCGAATCGCCATAACCGGGGAAGTCGATGGCCACTGCTCGGTAGCCGGCCTGCGCGATGGCGCTGGCGGTGCCGGACGCCGCATCCGACCAGATCGAGCGCCCGCCGCCCACGCCGTGCAGCAGCAGCACCGCGGTGGCGCCCTGCCCGGCTGACGAGAAGGCGGGCAGCGTCATGGCGCCCCCAGGACGCTTCGCGTCGTCCCCCCAAGGGGGAGCGAGCGCCTTCGGAACGGCCGCGCGGCGCTCACAGCAGCACACCCTGCTCGACCACCGCCACGCCGTCCAGCCGCACCGTGCAGCCGCGCAGCGGCAGGTCGAAGTGGCCCAGCGTGTGGCGGCCGGCGACTTCGTTGGCGCCGGTGCTGTAGAGGAAGTTGCCGGCAAAGGCACGCAGTTCGGTGCCGTTGAAGTCGGCCTTGTCGTAGCAGGCCATGGCGTCCCAGCGCGCGCGCCGGTTCAGGCCCCAGCCGACATGCGACACGGCGTAGGCCAGCGGGTCGGCCCAGGCGGCAAAGTAGCCGCGCATCAGTTCGGCGTCGACGCCCTCGCCTTGCACGCGCACGGCGTGGTCGTTCTCGATCACCAGCCGCACCGGCGCGTCCAGATAGCGCTTGAAGGTCAGGTTGACGTCGCCGCGGTCGAGCACCAGGGTGCCATTGACGCTGCCTGCCGCCGGGAAGGCCAGCACCAGCCCGCCGGGCCAATGGCTGAGCGTGCCGGGCCGGGCGCTGAAGCCCCAGACGCCACCCACGCGCGCGCCGGCCAGCGCCACGCGCAGGTCGGTGCCGGCGGCGGAGGTGACGTGCATCTCGCGCGCGCCCTTGAGCCGGCGCATGGCCTCGCGCACGGGTGCTTCGTCCTCGGCGCGCGGCAGGCAGCGCTCCAGGATCTCGGGGTGCTCGTGGCTGATCGCCAGCACGCGTGCGCCGCCGGCCAGGATGCGCGGCAGCTCCACCGCGTGCTGCAGGCCTTCGACGGTGCAGTCGGCGACGAACACGCAGCCGGCCAGGGCCTGCAGCACCGGCTCGAGCTGGCCGATGGCATCGCTGGCCCCGGTGCTGCGCACGGGCGCCGGCGCAGCAAGCGGCCGCCCAGGCAGCACGACGTGGAAGGGCCGCGCGCCGATGCGCAGCAGCGCCAGTTCGGACAGCTGCGGCAGCTCGGGCCGCGTCTGTGTCTCGGACAGCACGGCGCAGGCGTCGCCGGCCTTCACGCCGCACAGGCCGAAGGCGTGCACGAACATGTCAATCCACTTGCCTTCGAGTGCGGCGTGGCGCATCACAGCACCTCCCCGAGCAGCCGGTAATGGCCGGCCTGGAAGACGAGCGGCGCCAGCGCCGACTCGGCACACCCGAGCACGCGGCCGATGAACAGGCGGTGATCACCGGCGCGCTGGTGCGAGACCGCCTCGCACTCAAACACCGCGGCGCAACCGGCCAGCACCGGCGAGCCGTGTTCGCCCAGCGCCCAGGCCCCTTCGGAGAAGCGGTCCTCGGCGCGCGAAGCGAAGCGGCGCGACAGCTCCACCTGCGACTCGGCCAACACATTGACAGCAAAACGCGGCGCCGCCTCGAAGGCCGCCATCGAGGGGCTGGCGCAGCGCAGCGACCACAGGATCAAGGGCGGGTCGAGCGACAGCGAGTTGAAGGAGTTGGCGGTCAGGCCGACGAACCGGCCCTGCGCATCGCAACAACTCACCACCGTGACGCCGGTGGTGAAGCGGCCGAGTGCATTGCGCAGCTGGCGGGTGTCCATGCAGCGTTCAGCCCGCGGGGCCCGCGTTGCTGGCGCTGATGCCCCAGCGCGCCAGCGCCGCGTCGTCGGCAACGCGGGCGTCGACCCATTGCGCGCCCGCGGCCGTGGTCTCCTTCTTCCAGAAGGGGGCCTGGGTCTTGAGGTAGTCCATCAGGAACTCGCAGGCCAGGAAGGCCTGGCCGCGGTGCGCCGAACTCACCGCCACCAGCACGATCTGCTCCAGCGGCTGCAGCAGGCCGACGCGGTGCACGACGCGCGCGGCGCGGATGTCGAAGCGCGCCAACGCCTGGTCGATCATCGATTCGATCGCGCTTTCGGTCATGCCGGGGTAATGCTCGAGCTCCATCGCGCTGATGACGGAACTGAGGCCGGGGCCGCTGCCGCTGCGGTCGCGCACGGTGCCGGTGAAGGTGGCCACCGCGCCGACGCCGCCGTCGCCGGCGCGCAGTGCCGCGACCTCGGCCGAGAGGTCGAAGTCCTGGGCCTGGATGCTGACGCGGGCCATGGCGTTCAGCCGCCGGTCACCGGCGGGAAGAAGGCGACCTCGGCGCCGTCGGCCAGCGGCACCGATTCGTCGCACAGCGTCTGGTTGAGCGCGCAGCGCACGGCGCGGCCGCGCGCCAGCACGGCGGCATGGCGGCCGCCCAGGGCCAGCAGCAGGTCGCGCAGGGCGCCGACGGTGCTGCCCGCTGGCATCTCGACCGCTTCACCGCTGCCCAGCGCTTCGCGCAGCGAGGCGAAATAGCGCACCTGGATCTTCATCGTGACACCAGTTCCGACAAGGGCAGGAAGCGCACCGTGTCGCCGCAGCGGATGGCCTGGCCCGGCGGGTTGTCGACCAGCCCATCGGCCCACACCGCCGAGGTCAGCACGCCCGAGCTCTGGTTGGCGTAGAGCTCCAGGCCGCCCTCGGCGTTGAGGCGCACGCGCAGGAACTCGCGCCGCTGGTCGGGCTTCGTCCAGTCGAAGTCGGCGCGCAGCGGCAGGCCCCGGGGCAGCGCCGCCGGCATGCCCTGCAGCGTGCGCAGCACGGACGTCACGGCCAGCAGCCAGGTGACGAAGGACGACACCGGGTTGCCCGGCAGGCCGACCAGCAGCGCCTGCGAGCCGTCACTGCGGCGGATGGCACCGAAGGCCAGCGGCTTGCCGGGCTTGATGGCCAGCTGCCAGTGTTCGATGTGGCCCTCGGCCTGCGCCGCGGGCTTGAGGTGGTCTTCGTCGCCCACCGACACGCCGCCGCAGGTGACGATGAGGTCGTGGTGCTCGGCCGCCTGGCACAGCGCCGCGCGCGTGGCGTCCAGGCGGTCGGGCACGATGCCCAGGTCGGTGACCTCGCAGCCCGCGGCCTGGGCCAGCCCGCGCAGCACGAAGCGGTTGCTGTTGTAGATGGCGCCGGGGCGCAGCGGCTCGCCGGGCATCATGAGTTCATCGCCGGTCGAGAAGACGGCCACACGCGGTCGGCGCAGCACCGTGAGCTGCCCGGCACCGACCGACGCCGCCAGGCCGAGCGACTGCGGCGTCAGCCGTTGGCCGGCGTCCAGCACGGCCGCCCCCCGGCGCACGTCTTCACCGCGGCGGCGGATCCACTGGCCGGCCTGCGGCACCGCGTTGACGCGCACGCTGCCCAGGGCCTCGCCAGCCAGCGCTTCGCACTGCTCCTGCATGACCACGGCGTCGGCGCCGGCCGGCACCTGGCCGCCGGTGAAGATGCGCGCCGCCGTGCCCGGCTGCAGCGCCGCGCCGACGACTCCGGCCGGGATGCGCTGCGTGATTGGCAGCACCGTGCCGGTCTGCAACACGTCGGCCGCGCGCAGGGCATAGCCGTCCATCGAGGTGTTGTCCTCGGGCGGCACGTCCAGCGTCGAACGCACCGGTCGCGCCAGCACGCGGCCCAGAGCGTCGAAGGTCGACAGCGCCTCGGTCTGCGTGATGCGGTGCGGCTCGGCGCCGGCCGCCAGGCGCAGCAGGGCATCGTCCAGGCTCAGCAAGGGGCGCGGTTCAGCCATGCGGATTGCCGATTCGTGCAGCCGGCAACGGGCTTCTCATGCCGCGCACTGCTGCGCGATGAAGCGCTGGACCTGCGCTGCATCGGGCTGCATGACGGTGAAGCGCTTGGGCAGCTGCTCGATGCCGCGCAGCGCGGCCGGCGGCTCGGGGTCGTGCCCGATGGCTTCGCGGATGGTGGCGGCGAACTTGGCCGGCAGCGCGGTTTCCAGCACCAGCATCGGCACGCCGGGCTGCAGGTGATCGCGCGCCACCTTCAGGCCGTCGGCGGTGTGGGTGTCGATCATCAAGCCCGTGTCCTGCCAGGTGCGCCGGATCGTGGCCAGGCGGTCAGCATGGGTGCTGCTGCCGGAGACGAAACCGAACCCCGCCACCGGCGCGAACTCGGCCGCCGACAAGGTGAAGCCACCGTCGCGCGCCAGCGCGGCGCCGAACAGCGCCTTGACGCGTGCGCCGTCGCGGCCCAGCAGGTCGAAGACGAAGCGCTCGAAGTTACTGGCCTTGCTGATGTCCATCGAGGGACTCGAGGTCTCGTGCGTCTCGGCCGTGGCGCGCACGCGGTAGGTGCCGGTGCGGAAGAACTCGTCGAGCACGTCGTTCTCGTTGGTGGCCAGCACCAGCTGGTCGATCGGCAGGCCCATCTGGCGCGCCACGTGGCCGGCGCAGATGTTGCCGAAGTTGCCGCTGGGCACGGCGAAGCTGACGCGTTGGGCGTTGGGCGCCGACGCCGGGCCGCCCCAAGGCGGCGCAGCCCCCTCGGGGGGAACCGAGGCAGCGCCGAGGTTGGGGGCCTGTGAAGTGGCCTGGAAATAACCGGCGAAGTAGTAGACCACCTGGGCCAGCAGCCTTGCCCAGTTGATGCTGTTGACGGTGCCGATCTTGAAGCGGCGCTTGAAGTCGAGGTCGTTGCTGACCGCCTTGACGATGTCCTGGCAGTCGTCGAACACGCCCTCGACGGCGATGTTGTGGATGTTGGCGTCCTGCAGGCTGAACATCTGCGCCTGCTGGAACGGGCTCATGCGGCC
>JANMVM010000034.1:0-29188 GCA_031392695.1 Rubrivivax sp. | reverse complement strand
GTGGCCAGCAACTTGAAACGTTCGCCCATGCGCGACAGCATGGCGCGCGGCGTCATCACGCGCACGCGCGCGGCGGCCAGCTCGATCGACAGCGGCAGTCCGTCGAGCAGGCGGACCAGTTCCGCGATCACCCCACGATCGTCGTCGCCGGGGCTGAAGTCGGCGACGGCGTCGCGCGCGCGCCGCACGAAGAGCTCGGCGCCATCGTCGTCAGGCAGGGGCGGCAAGGCCATCGTGCGCTCGCCACCGATGCCCAGCACCTCGCGGCTGGTGACCAGGAAGGTCGCGGCGCCGGCCTGCGCCAGCCAGCGCCCGAGGGTGGCCTCGGCATGGCGGGCCACCTGCTCGAAGTTGTCCAGGATCACCAGCGCGGCGCCGCGGCTGGCGACGGCGTTGCCGATCTGCTGCACCGGGTCGCTGGCACCCAGCGGCAGTTGCAGGCCCTGGGCCACGGCGTGGACGATGCCGTCCAGGCCCACCGCTTGCGACAGGTCGCAGAACCAGACGCCGCCGGGGTGGCCGCCCAGCGCATCCCAGCCATGGCGCTGCGCCAGCCGCGTCTTGCCGGTGCCACCGACGCCCAGCACCGTGACCAGGCGCGCGCCGTCGGCAAAGAAGGCTGCCAGTTCAGCCAGCGCCGGCCGCCGGCCGACAAAACCATCGCGCTCGGCCGGCAGGCTGTGCGGCACGTCGCGCGTGGGCAGCCAGCGCTCGCCGGCGCGGGTCACGCGCCAGGCCTTTTCGGCGTCGGGGGGCGGGCCCAGCGGCTGTGCCGCGGGTTCGAACAAGGCCATCGGCTCGCTCACGCCCTTGAAGCGCCAGTGGCCCAGCGGGATGAGACCCTGCGCGTCCGCCAGCGCCGTGGCCGCGGTCTCGCTGATCAGGGTCTGGCCAGACAGCGCCAGCGCGCCGATGCGCGCCGTCAGCGGCTTGGCGATGCCGTCGACATCCAGCGGCTTGGCGCCACGCGCCACGTCGGCGGCCGGGGTTTCGCGCAGCAGCACCGCGGCGCGATGGATTGCCGCGCGGGCTTGCAGGGGCGGGTCCATCGCCGCCAGCGCCTCGTGATACGCGGTGGCAAAGCCGAGCGCGTCGACAACGCAGTCGAAGATCGCAAACAGGCCGTCAGTCTTGTCGACCTCGCGCCCGCGCCAGTCGGCCAGCAGGTCACGGGCCGTGCTGTCATGGGCGCGCCACAACGCCATCGAGCGCGCGTCACCCAACAGTTCGGTCAGCGCGGTGCTGTCGACCACGTCGCACAACAGCAGCACCCGTTCTTTGTGGTTCATCGACCGTCCGCCCCTCGCACCTGGGCTGCACTCTAGCCAAAGGCAGCGCTGGCGTCGATCGGGCTCAACCGCCGCGCGTCATGGCCCGTGGCTGAGGCGATCCTGCGGTGCGCCGATCGCACTGCGCCGCGGTGCAACACGCAGCACGGCAAGCAAGCCGGCGAACCAAGCGACGAACTCCCGCACCGGGGCTGCACGGACGTGCGCTGCGGGGCGGGAGCGGGTAGTGGCGGAAAGGGCGGGATTCGAACCCGCGGTACTGGAGACCAGTACGCCGGATTTCGAATCCGGTGCATTCGACCACTCTGCCACCTTTCCGGGTCTTGCTGGTGTGGTCTCGCGCTGAGCGAAGCGCCGCATTCTAGCGGATCAGGCCTTGATGAATTCCTGGCCGCCCAGGTAGGGCCGCAGCGCCTGCGGCACCTGGATGCTGCCGTCGGCTTGCTGGTGGTTTTCGAGCACCGCCACCAGCGCCCGGCCCACCGCCAGGCCCGAGCCGTTGAGCGTGTGCACGTACTCGGTCCTGCCCTGGCTGTTGCGCATGCGCGCCTGCATGCGCCGCGCCTGGAAGGCGTCGCAGTTGCTGCACGAACTGATCTCGCGGTAGCTGTTCTGGGCCGGGATCCAGACCTCGAGGTCATAGGTCTTGCTGGCGCCGAAGCCCATGTCGCCGCTGCACAGCGTCATCACGCGGTACGGCAGCTCGAGCTTGCGCAGGATCGCTTCGGCGTGGCCCACCATCGCTTCGAGCGCGGCTTCGCTGTGCTCGGGGTGTACCACTTGGACCATCTCGACCTTGTCGAACTGGTGCTGGCGGATCATGCCGCGCGTGTCGCGCCCGGCGCTGCCGGCTTCCGAGCGGAAACACGGGCTGTGCGCGGTGAGGCGGATCGGCAGCGCCGCCGCGTCGAGGATGCGCTCGCGCACGGTGTTGGTCAGCGTGACCTCGCTGGTGCCGATCAAGTACTGCTCGGGCTGCCCTTCGTCGCCGCCGCGCCCTGTGCCGGCTTGACCGGTGCCGCCACGGAAGACCCAGAACATGTCCTCCTTGAACTTGGGCAGCTGGCCGGTGCCTTCGAGGATTTCGCGGTTGACGATGTAGGGCGTGTAGCACTCGGTGTAGCCGTGCTCCTGCGTGTGGGTGTCCAACATCAGCTGCGCCAGCGCCCGGTGCAGCCGCGCCGCCGGCCCGCGCAGGAAGGTGAAGCGCGAACCGCTGAGCAGCGCGCCGGTATCGAACTCCATGCCCAGCGCAGCGCCCAGGTCGACATGGTCCTTGGGCGGGGTGGCAAAGCTGCGCGGCGTGCCCCAGCGGCGCAGCTCGACATTGCCGGTCTCGTCGGCGCCGTCGGGCACGCTGGGGTGCGGCAGGTTGGGGATGCTCATCAGCATCGGTTGCAGCTCGGCCTGGATCTGCTCCAGGCGCTCGCTGCCGGCCTTCATCTGCTCGCCGATGCCACTGACTTCAGCCATCAGCACGGCGGTATCCTCGCCCTTGCCCTTCATCTGGCCGATGGTCTTGCTGGCGGCGTTGCGGCGTGCCTGCAGCTGCTCGGTGGCGGTCTGGATCTGCTTGCGCTCGGCTTCCAGTGCGCTGTAGCGCGGCACGTCCAGGAAAGGCTGCGGCCGCTTGCGGCGTTGCAGTTGCGCCACCACGCCGTCGAGGTCGCGGCGCAGCAGGTTGATGTCGATCATGACGAATCCTCGGGTTCGGGTCTTGCGGCGAGCCAACGGCGCCATGGGGGCGCCGTCTTCAGGGGTGGGGGTGAAGAGCGGCCGGCTTCAGGATCGGGACGGCGCGGCCGCGGCGAGCTCGGCGAGATCGGCGATCCCGGCCACCTCGGCCACCTCGGCCATGCTGCGGTCGCCCAGGCCCCGCGGCAGCGGGAAGCGCACGTTTTCCACCACGCCGTCCATCTTGCGGATGCTCAGTGCGCCGAATTCGCGCAGGCGGTCGATGACGGCCTGCACCAGCACATCGGGCGCCGAGGCGCCGGCGGTCAGACCGACGCGGCAGCGGCCGCCAAACCACTCGGCGCGCAGGTCGGCCGCGCCTTCGACCATGTAGGCCTGGGCGCCCAGGCGCTCGGCCAGTTCGCGCAGCCGGTTGCTGTTGCTGCTGGTGGGGCTGCCGACGACGATCACCACGTCCACCGTCGGCGCCATCACCTTGACCGCGTCCTGGCGGTTCTGGGTGGCGTAGCAGATGTCCTGCTTCTTGGGCTCGTGCACCTGCGGGAAGAAGCGCTTGACCTCGGTCAGGATGGCGGCGGCGTCGTCCACGCTCAGCGTCGTCTGCGTCACCACCGCCAGCTTGTCGCTGCGCGGCTGCACGCCGGCCACGTCGGCGATGTCCTCGACGAGGTAGATGCCCTGGGTCAGCTGCCCCATGGTGCCTTCGACCTCGGGGTGGCCCTTGTGGCCGATCATGATGAACTCGAAGCCTTCGCGGGCCAGCTTGGCGACCTGGACGTGGACCTTGGTCACCAGCGGACAGGTGGCGTCGAAGACCTGGAAGCCCCGCTGCGCGGCCTCGACCCGCACCGCCTGGCTCACGCCGTGGGCGCTGAAGACCAGCGTGGCGCCAGGGGGCACGTCGTCCAGGTCTTCGATGAAGATGGCGCCCTTGGCCTTGAGGTCGTCGACGACGTAGGTGTTGTGCACGATCTCGTGGCGCACGTAGATCGGGGCCCCGAACTTGGCCAGCGCACGCTCGACGATCTCGATGGCGCGGTCGACGCCGGCGCAGAAGCCGCGCGGTTCGGCGAGGAAGATTTCGTCGATCGCCATCGCTACAGCACTCCCAGCAGTTTGACTTCGAAGCGCACCGGCTGGCCGGCCAGCGGGTGGTTGAAGTCGAACAGCAGCCAGTCGGGCCCGCATTCGCGCACCACGCCGGCGTAGCCGGCGCTGCCGTCGGGGGTGGGGAACTGCACCACGTCGCCGACGTCGTAGCGGGCATCAGGGTCGCCGAGCTCATGCAGCAGGCTCAGCTTCACGCGCTGCAGCATGTCCGGGTTGCGCTCACCGAAGGCCACGCCCGGGAGCAGGTCGAAGGCTTCGTGGGCGCCTTCGGCCAGGCCCACGAGGTGCTGCTCGATGGCCGGGGCGAGCTGGCCGGTGCCCAGTGACAGCGTCGCCGGCTTGTCGGCAAAGGTGTTGACCAGGTCGGCGCCGTCGGGGCCGGCCAGACGGTAATGCAGGGTGAGGAAGGACCCGGGCTGGACGAGGTTCACGGTGGCTTGGGCTGGGCGCTCGAATAGACTGGCCTTCATTCTACCGATGCACCTTTGGATGAAAGACCTGCCCGCCGACCAGCGCCCGCGTGAAAAGCTGCTCGCCCGCGGCGCCGCCGCGCTGGGCGACGCAGAACTGCTGGCCCTGCCGCTGCGCACCGGCTACAAAGGGCACGGCGTGTTGGCGCTGGCGCAGCAGGTACTGGACGAGTGCGACGGATTCGCCGGGCTGCTCAACGCGACGCCCGAGCTGCTCAAGTCCATCAAGGGCCTGGGGCCGGCCAAGCGTGCCGAATTGCTGGCGGTGATGGAGATGGCGCGCCGCGCGCTGGCCCAGCAGCTGGCGGCGGCGCCAGTGTTCGACAGCCCCGGTCGCGTCAAGGACTACCTCGGCCTGCAACTCGCCGGCCGCCAGCAAGAGGTGTTTGCGGTGCTGTTCCTGGACGGCCAGCACCGGCTGCTGCGGCTGGAGGAGATGTTCCATGGCACGCTGACGCAGACCAGCGTCTACCCGCGCGAGGTGCTGCGGCGCGCGCTCACCCTCAACGCCGGCGCCGTGGTGCTGGCGCACAACCACCCTTCTGGCGTGGCCGAACCCTCGCGCGCCGACGAGTACCTGACGCAGACGCTGAAGACCGCGCTGCAGCTCATCGACGTGCGCGTGCTCGACCACATCATCGTCGGCCAGGGCCAGGTGGTGTCGATGGCCGAGCGGGGCCTGTTGTAAAGCCGATGAAGCCGATGAAGCCGATGAAGCCGCCGTTGGCCCAGGCCCTGGCCGAGCTCGGCGTGCTGCGCGACGCGCTGCGCGAACAGGAGCGCCTGGCCCGCGAGCACGCCGCCGCGCGCCGCGCCGCACGCGCTGCGACCGAACGCCATCGGCGCCTGTTCGCCGACACCGTGGGCCCGGTGACGCCGCTGCCGCCACACGGCCGCCGCCTGCACGACCTGCCGCGCCCCGAGCCGCTGCCACGCCAGCGCGAACTCGACGAGCAGGCAGCGCTGCACGAGGCGATGTCGGACGAAGTCGACATCGAGACCCTGCTGCTCACCGACGACGGCCTGAGCTTCCACCGCAACGGCGTCGGCCCCGACGTGGTGACGCGGCTGCGGCGCGGGCACTGGTCGATCCAGGGCGAGCTCGACCTCCACGGCCTGCGCCGCGACGCCGCGCGCGAGCAACTGGGCGTGTTCATGCGCGAGGCCTCGCGCCGCGGCTGGCGCTGCCTGCGCGTGGTGCACGGCAAGGGCCACGGCTCGCCGGGCCGCCAGCCGGTGCTCAAGGCCAAGGTGCAGCGCTGGCTGGGGCAGCGCGCCGAGGTGCTGGCCTTCACCCAGGCCAGCGGGCCGATGGGCGGCGCCGGCGCGCTGATCGTGCTACTGCGGGGCTGAGGCGGAGGACGCGGCTGAGGCGGCCGCAGCCGCGGCTGCCGGCCCGCGCTGGCAGCGCCCCTGTCTTTCGAGCCAGTAGACGACGTTGCCCACGATGGCGATGCTGCCCGAGACCACCACCGATGCCGCGGTGACGACGCCCATCGCCGCCAGCATGGCCACGCAGCCGTCGCCGGCACAGCGGGTGAAACCGCCCAGGTAGGCGGCCTCGAGCGTGACCTGGCGCGTCGCGGTCCTGCAGTCCGGGTCGTACACGGTCTGCGACACCGGCACCACGATGCAGCTGCCCAGGGCCAGCGCGGCCAGCAGCAGCGCCAGGGTCGAGGGGCGGGGGCTCATGGCAGGCGGCGCGCGCTCGGCTAGCCGCCGCGGTTGCGCATCCAGTCGGCGGTGCCGAAGAAGCTGTCGGTCAGGCGCTCGGCCAGCGTCTCGTCGACGGCTTCGTCGTGCAGCGCCTGCGTCATGCAGGCCATCCACTGGTCGCGCTCGGCGATGCCGATGCTGTAGGGCAGGTGGCGCGCGCGCAGCATGGGGTGGCCGAAGCGATCGGTGTAGTGCTGGGGCCCGCCGAGCCAGCCGCACAGGAACCAGAACAGCTTGTCGCGGGAGCCATCCAGCGTGCCGGGGTGGAGCCGGCGGATGCCGGCCAGGGCCGGCTCAAGGTCCATCAGGTCATAGAAGCGGTCCACCAGGCGCCGCACGCCGGGCTCGCCACCGACCGCGGTGAAGGGCGTGGCGGGCGTGGCGGGCGTGGCGGGCTCGCTCACGCCGTCATGCGCGCCGCCACCGCCACCAGGGCCATGGAGGCCGGCGCGCCCGGCAGGTCTTCGAGCAGCAGGCGCCGGCTCAGCACCGCATCGCGCACTGCGCCGTCCGAAGGCACTTCGCCCAGCAACTCCAGCCGCACCGGGCTGTCGAGGTTCGGGTTGACGTAGCGGTCGATCACCTGCTGCAGCTGCTGGCGCACGGCACGCCCCTCGCCGGGCTTGCGCGTCTGGTTGACGAGCAGGTGCATGCGGCGCCGGCCCTGGGTGGTGGCCAGCACCTTGATGGTGGCGTAGGCATCGGTCAGCGAGGTTGGCTCGGGCGTCACCACCACCAGCACCTCGCCGGCCAGCGACACGGTGTAGAGCACGACATCGGAGATGCCCGCGCCGGTGTCGAGCAGCACGTGGTCGAACTTGGGCGCGACCTCGGCGATGACCTGCTGCAGCTGGTCCCGCACTTCGGGCGTCATGCGCGAGTACTCGACCATGCCCGAGCCGGCGAGCAGCACATGGAAGCCCCCGGGCGCGGGCAGGATGGCATCGGCCAGCGTGCTCTTGCCGGTGAAGACATCGTGCAGCGTGATCTTGGGAAACAGGTTGAGCACGACATCCAGATTGGCCAGCCCGAGATCGGCGTCGAGCACGAGCACGCGGCGGCCGGCACGCGCCAGTGCCGCGGCGAGGTTGGCCGAAACAAAGGTCTTGCCGACGCCGCCCTTGCCGCTGGTGACGGCCATGATGTGAGCGTGGGCCTGCGGGGGCGGCACAGAAACGGTCATTCGTGGTCCTGGATCTGGAAAGAATCGAAAAGCAGTCGCTTTTCTTCGCTGCTGACCACCGACACGGCCGTGGGCTCCAGGCGCACGAGGTTGCGGCCCTGGGCCTTGGCCAGGTAGAGCTGCTGGTCGGCACGCTCCTTCCACAGCGCGGGCGTCGAGCGCACCCACTGCGGCGCAAAAGCGCCGCCGATGCTCACGCTGACGCTGACGGCCTTGGCGCGCGGGCCGATGGCCACCGACGCCAGCTCGACGCGGCGGCGCACGCGCTCGGCCACCGTCTGGCCGAAGGAGCTGGCGCAATTGGGCAGGATGATGGCGAACTCTTCGCCGCCGACGCGCGCCACCAGGTCCATCGGGCGCACGCTGTCCAGCAACGCCTGCGCCACGGCGCGGATGACCTGGTCACCGGCGGCATGGCCGTGGCTGTCGTTGACGCGCTTGAAGTGGTCGATGTCGAGTGCCAGCAGCAGCGCCGGCTCGCCGCTGCGGGCGACGCGGTCGACCTCGCGCGCCAGCGCCAGCTCGAAGGCGCGCCGATTGGCCAGGCCGGTCAGGGCGTCGCGGCTGGACAGCTCCACCAGCGCGTCGATCATGGCCTGCTGCCAGGCCGCCGAACCATGGTCGCCCGCTGGCGGTGTCTGCCCCGATTGCGCCAGCAACTGCAGCGCACGTTCAAACTGCAGTGCGCTGGCCTGACGGTTGGGCCGGGACGGGTTGGAATTCAAGGCGATGGCAGCAAGCGAAGAGCCGGTTCAAAGCGGATTGGCGGGCAGTCTAGCAGTGCGGTACCCCGGGTCGGTAACGAGAAAAGGTGCCGCCGCACCCGGCATCTTCGGCGCCGCGCCGGGCATCTTCGGCGCCGCGCCGGGCGCGGGCGGCTCAGCCTGGGGTCTGGGCCGGCAGGAACATCGTCTGCAGATCCGACAGGAAGTCAAACCCCCGCGCCGTGGGCTGCACACGGTCGGTGGCTTCGTCCCAGTCCAGCAGGCCCCGCTGCCGCGCTTGCGCCAGCGTGGCCTGCACGCTGGACAGCGGCAGGCCCGTGCGCTCGGCGAAGCGGCCGAGCTCGAAGCCGTCCTTCAGGCGCAGCGCGCCCAGCATGTACTCAAAGGGCAGGTCGCGCCGGCTTACCTCATGCTGGTTGCTCACCGCGTTGCCGGCCAGCGCGTGCGACAGGTAGGCCGCCGGTTCGCGCCAACGCACCTGGCGCAGCACGCGATGCGCAAAGCTCAGCTTGCCGTGGGCGCCGGCGCCCAGGCCCAGGTAGTCGCCGAACTGCCAGTAGTTGAGGTTGTGGCCGCAGCGGTGGCCCGCGCGCGCGAAGGCCGAGACCTCGTAACGCTGCAGCCCGGCAGCGGCGGTGCGCTCGACGATCAGGTCCAGCATGTCGCTGGCCAGGTCGTCGTCGGGCAGCACGGGCGGCTGGCTGGCGAACATCGTGTTGGGCTCGATCGTCAGGTGGTAGATCGACAGGTGCGGCGGCTCGTACGACAGCGCGGCATCGAGCTCGGCGCCGAGCTGCGCCAGCGTCTGGCCGGGCAGCGCGTACATGAGGTCGATGTTGAAGGTGTCGAAGGCGTCGCGCGCTTCTTCGATGGCAGCGCGCGCCTGGGCGGCGTCGTGGACGCGGCCGATGCGCTGCAGCGCCGCGTCGTCGAAACTCTGCACCCCGATCGACAGCCGCGTCACGCCGGCGCCGCGGAAGGCGCGGAAACGCTCGCGCTCGAAAGTGCCGGGGTTGGCCTCGAGCGTGATCTCGGCCGCCGGCTCCAGCGGCACGCGGGCGCGGATGTCGGCCAGCAGGCGGTCGATGCCGGCCGGCGAAAACAGGCTCGGTGTGCCGCCGCCGATGAAGATGCTGTGCACGCGGCGGCCCCAGATCAGCGGCAGGCTGGCCTCGAGGTCGGCGCACAGCGCGTCGAGGTAGCGCTGCTCCACGGCCGCATCGAGCGCCGGGCCCGGCTGCGACGCGGGCACTGCGCCGCCGCGGTGCGGGCCGCTCACCACCGCCAGCCCGGGCGCCGTCAGCTGGTGGGAATTGAAGTCGCAGTAGGGACACTTCTTCAGGCACCAGGGCAGGTGCACGTAGAGCGCCAGCGGCGGCAGCGCGCCCAGCTGCAGCGTGCCCGGGCGCAGGAAGTGCTCGACGCCGGGGCGGGGCGGCTCGCTCAAAGCGCCCACACCTCGCGCAGCTGTACGAGCATCTGTGCCGTCGCGCGGGCGCGGTGGCTGTGCTGGTTCTTCAGCGTCGCGTCCAACTCGGCCACCGTGCGGCCGAGATCCGGGATCCACATCAGCGGGTCGTAGCCGAAGCCCTGCGCGCCCTGCTGGGCGTGCAGGATCTGCCCCGGCCAGCGCCCCACGGCCACCAGCGGCTGCGGATCCTGGGCATGGCGCACCGCCACCAGCGTGCTGACGAAGTGCGCCCGCCGCTCTGCGCAGCCCGCCAAGCGCTGCAACAGCAGCGTGTTGTTGGCGGCGTCCTGCGCGCGCCGGCGGTCTTCACGGTCGCCCAGCGCCGCCAGCTCGCCGGCGTAGTGCGCCGAGATCACCCCCGGCGCGCCGTCGAGCGTGTCGACACAGAGGCCGGAGTCGTCGGCGATGGCGGCGCCCTGGGCCGCCGCGGCGGCATGGCGCGCCTTGGCAAGCGCGTTCTCGATGAAGGTCGCGTGCGGCTCTGCAGCCTCGGCGATACCCAGATCGCCCTGGGCGACCAGGTCCACCCTCAGGCCCGACAGCAGGGCGCGCAACTCGGCCAGCTTCTTGGCGTTGTTGGAGGCCAGCACGAGCCGCATCAAGCCGCCTTCAAGGCCTGGCGCTGCAGCGCCACGAGTTCGGTGATGCCCTTGTCGGCCAGGGCCAGCAGGCGGTCCATCTCGGCACGGCTGAAGGGCGCACCCTCGGCCGTGCCCTGCACCTCGACGAAGCCGCCGGACGCCGTCATGACGACGTTCATGTCGGTGTCGCAGGCGAAGTCTTCGGTGTACTCGAGGTCGAGCAGCGGCGTGCCCTGCACCACGCCGACCGAGATCGCGGCCACGAAGTCGCGGATCGGGCTGGCCGCGATGCGGCCCTGCGCCAGCAGCCAGGTCACGGCGTCGTGGGCCGCCACGAAGGCGCCGGTGATGGCCGCCGTGCGCGTGCCGCCGTCGGCCTGCAGCACGTCGCAGTCCAGGGCGATCGTGCGCTCGCCCAGCGCCTGGAGGTCGAACACCGTGCGCAGGCTGCGGCCGATGAGGCGCTGGATCTCCTGCGTGCGGCCGCTCTGCTTGCCCTTGGCGGCTTCGCGGTCGCTGCGGGTGTGGGTGCTGCGCGGCAGCATGCCGTACTCAGCCGTGACCCAGCCCTGGCCGCTGCCGCGCTTGTGCGGCGGCACCTTTTCTTCCACCGATGCCGTGCACAGCACCTTGGTGTGGCCGAAGCTGACGAGCACCGAGCCTTCGGCGTGGCGCGTGTAGCCGCGCTCGATGGTGACGGGGCGCAGTGCATCGGCCAGGCGGCCGGCGGATCGTTCAAAGCTCATGGGTTTTCCTGTTGATGGGAAGGTCGCGAAGACTTCGTCGCGAGCCGGCCGGGTGGGAGTCGAATGGGGGTCGAATGGGGGTCGAATGGGGGTTGATCTGCGCTGCCGACCATGCGCACGGCAAGCAACCCGCCATCGCAGCCGCGCAGCAGACGGATCGTGAACTCAGCGCTTCTTGTTGGAACTGCGCTGGATGGCCTCGTTGATCTCGCGGATCGAGCGCTCGATCTCGGCTTCGTCGAGCTCGTCGCCCGAGCCGTCGGCACCCAGGCTGGCCTGGATGGTGGACGCAAAGACATCGTCGCCGAGCGAAGTCGTGGAAATGCCGCTCTTGCTGTCTAGGTCTTCGGCGGCTTCCCATTCGACCGCCAGCACGGTGACGTTGTCGCTCTTGTCGCCAGCGGCGCGCAGCGCGCGCTCCACCAGCTCGGGCACCGCGTCCGAAATCGGGCGCGTGGCCAGGATGTCGGTGATGAGGGTGTCCGACACCGTGCCCCACAGGCCGTCGGAACACAGCATGACCTTGTCGCCCGGGCGCACGAGCAACGGGCCAGCGGTGTCGACCACCGGCTTGCCGGGGCTGCCCAGGCAGGTGAACAGCACGTTGCGGTTGACCTTGTCGTTCATCGGCACGACCTGGCTCAGCGTCTGTTGCAGCTCAGAGTAGGAATGGTCGCGCGTGCGTGCCACGAGCTTGTCACCGCGCACCAGGTACAGGCGCGAATCGCCGCAGTGCGCCCAGTAGGCCGCGTTGCCCTGCAGCAGGCAGGCCACGAGCGTGGTGCGCGGCGTGTCCATGAGCGCGCGCTCGGTGGCATAACGCAGCAGCTGGTGGTGACCGGCGACGATGGCGTCGTGCAGGAAGCGCAGCGGCTCGCTCAGCCGCGGCTTGGCTTCGCGCTGGAAGTGCGCCGACAGCGTCTGCAGCGCCAGCTGCGAGGCGACCTCGCCTTCGGGGTGGCCGCCCATGCCATCGGCCAGCGCAAAGAGGCCAGAGTCCCGCGTGTAGCAGTAGCCCATGCGGTCTTCGTTCTTTTCGCGCCCGCCCTTGCGGCTGACCTGGAAGACGGAGAAGCGCATGGTCAGCTCGGCAGTGCAGGCGAGCTCACGGCTTGGTGCCCGTCTTGATGGTCTCGAGCTGCAGCTTCAGGCGTTCGCCAAAGCTGAGCTTGGTGTAGCGGCGCTCGGTCTCGCGTGCGAGCTCCTTTTGCAGCGCGAACACGCTCTGCGGGCGGCTCAGCGGGTCCAGCGACATGCACCACTCGGTGACCTCGATGAGGTTGTCGGAGTAGACATTGCGCAGCCGCGACAAGCTCAGCGCCAGGCGATCTTTCTCCAGCCGCTGCGGCGCGTCGTTGGGCGGGTAGCCCTGCATGCAGGCGTAGATGCAGGCGCCGATGGCGTAGATGTCGGTCCAGGGCCCGAGCGTGCCATCGCGGCGGTACATCTCGGGCGCGGCGAAGCCCGGCGTGTACATCGGGCGGATGAAGTTGCCTTCCTTGCTCAGCACCTCGCGCGCGGCGCCGAAGTCCAGCATCACCGCCTTGTTGTCGTTGGTGACGAAGATGTTGGCCGGCTTGATGTCCAGGTGCAGCATCTTGTGCTGGTGCACGATGCGCAGGCCGCGCAGGATCTCGTCGAAGAGACTGCGAATGGTGCTTTCGCGAAACACCTTGTCACGCTTGAGGTCGCGCGCGGTGACGATGAAGTCCTGCAGGGTGTCGCCCTGGAGGTAGTTCATCACCATGTAGACGGTTTCGTTCTCGCGGAAGAAGTTCAGCACGCTGACCACGCTGGGGTGGCTGATCTGCGCCAGCGACCTTCCCTCTTCAAAAAAGCTCTTCAGCCCCAGCCGGTAGAGCGGCTGTTTGTCGGGCTTGACGCGCGGTGTCAACTCGCCGGCCGACCTTTCGGCCAGCGACGCGGGCAGGTATTCCTTGACCGCCACCAGCTGCTGGTTTTCACCTTCGGCCAGGTAGACGACACCGAAACCACCGGCGGCCAGCTTCTTGACGACCGTGTAGCCCCCAACGACGGTGCCCGAGGGCAAGGGCGCTGGTTTGGGCTTGGACATAATCGGTGGCAACTTTTGGGGCGAGCTGAATGGCGGTTTATAGCATGACGGGGTACGCCAGCGCGGCCTCGGAGCCCGGCGTTTCGGCTGGCGCAGTGACGGTGGAGGCACGATCCGTGAACGGCCGTTTCCTCGACCTGGCGCTGCGCCTGCCCGACGAAGTGCGTGGCCTCGAACCGGCGCTGCGCGAGTTGCTCACGGCGGCCCTGCGCCGGGGCAAGGTGGAGCTGCGCGTGAGCACGGGGCGCGAAGCCGAGGGCACGGTGCCGATGCCCGGCACCGACCAGCTCAACCGGCTGGCCCACGTGCAGGCCTCGGTCACGGGCTGGATGCCCGAGGCGCGCGTGCTGTCGGTCAACGAGGTGCTGCACTGGTGCCGCGCCGGCGCCCCAGCCGAGAAGCTCGACGAGCCCACGCTGGCCGCCGCGCGGCGCTGCATCGAGGGCCTGCGCGAGGCCCGAGCCCGCGAAGGAGCCAGGCTGGTGGCCATGCTCATGGATCGCGTGACGCACCTGCGCCAACTGGCATCCCAGGCCGCCCCGCTGCTGCCGCAGGTGGTGCAGCGCCAGCAGAGCCGCTTCCTGGATCGCTGGAACGAGGCCCTGGCGAGCGTGGCGGCGGCCGCCAGCGTGCCGGCCCAGGCCCTGCACGAGCGCGCGATGGGCGAAGCCGCCTCCTACGCCATCCGCATCGACGTGGCCGAGGAGTTGTCGCGCCTGGGGTCGCACCTCGACGAGATCGAGCGCCTGCTGAAGGCCGGTGGCGAATTGGGCAAACGGCTGGAGTTCCTGATCCAGGAACTGCAGCGCGAGGCCAACACGCTGGGCAGCAAGTCGGCGGCGCTCGAGCTGACCACAATATCGGTGGAGATGAAGGTGGCGATCGAGCAGATGCGGGAGCAGGTGCAAAATTTGGAGTAGTCGCAGGACGGCTCATACGATTCCACGGCGGCGCAATCACCCATGAGTCAATTTCCGAGGCCTTCGCCCAGCAGGCCTTCCTGATTGACGCGCTGCACAGCTTCCAGTCCGGTTGGACAAAGTCTGTTGCTCATCACCGTATCCACTTGTTGCGATCAGGACATGACTGCTTCACAGCTGACCACACCAGCACTGGCAGGTCTCCGGCGTCAGTCCGCCAACAGCGAGTCCAGCGCCCGAAGATCGGCTTCCGACAGCACACCGGCCACGGCCTTCAGCTGCAGCGTGGCCACGAGAGTGCGGTAGCGCGCCACCGCCAGGTCCTTGCGCGCGGCGTAGAGTTGTTGCTCGGCATTGAGCACATCAAGTCGCGTGCGCACGCCCACCTGCAGACCACGCTCGCTGCTGCGCAGTTGCGATTCGCTGGACATGACGGCCTGGCGCAGCGCCTGCGTCAACGCCACGCCCGACTGCACGCCCAGTTGCGCCTGCTGCGCGTCCAAGAGGGCCTGTCGCTCGGCCTGCAGGAGTTCCTGTTCGATGCGCTGGCGCTCCGCAATCGCTTCGCGCACGCGCGACGAGATGGCGCCGCCCTGGTAGACGGGGAAGCCGAGCTCCAAGCCGATGCTGGCCTGGCGTGTGTCGTTGCCGCCGCCGCTGGGCGTGTAGCCGACACCACGGTTGACGCTCAAGCTGGCGACAAAGTCCAGCGTTGGCGTGTGGCCGGCGTCGCGCTTGCGGATTTCCATGTCGGCCACCTGCAATGCGCTGCGGCCGATCTGGACCAAGAGGCCGTTCTTCGACGCGGTATCGACCAGCGCGTCCTGCTGGCGTTCGTCCAGCAGCGCGACGGATGCAGCGTCGCTCAGCCGCGCCAACGCAGGCAGCGGGCGCGCGATGGACCGTTCCAGCACGCGACGGCGTGACGCCAGTTCGTTGCGCACAGCGATCTCCTGTGCCACGGCCAGGTCGTGGCGGGCCTGCGCTTCGCTCAAGTCGGTGATCGGCGTCACGCCCACTTCAAAGCCGCGCTTGGCCTCCGCCAGTTGCTGTGCCAGCGCGTCCTTCTGCGCCCGCGCCACGCCCAGTTCATCGCCGCCCTGCAACACGTCGAAATAGGCGCGCGCGACGCGCAGCAGCAGGTCCTGTTCGGCAAGCAGCAGTTGCTGGTCCGTCAGCTGCACCTGCAGTTCGGCCTGGTCGGCGCTGAGCTTGTTGGCGACGCGAAAGAGCGGCTGGCTGAAGACGAGTGCGCTGCTGCCGACGTCGTAGCCGCCAGTCGATCCGTCATAGGCCGTGGAGCCGTCGCGGCTGCGACGCATGGTGTGCGTGAGGTTGACGCTGGGGCGCAGGCCGGCGAGTGCCTGCGGCAGCTTCTCGCGGCCCGCTGCGGCTTGCGCACGGGCCGCGGCGAACTGCGCATCGGATTCGCGCGCCATGTCGACGACGGCGCTCAGGCGCACGCCCTGTGCCTGCACGGTGGTGGCGGCAACACCAGCGATCAGGCACAGGGCAGCGCGCAGCCTCATGGCCGCGCCCGGGGCGGCACGGCCAGACCGTCAATGGACGCGCTGCAGCGTGAACCGCCGGGAATTGCGCCCTGCGCATTGGGCAGTTCCAGCCGTGCGACGAAGGTGCTGCTGGCGGCGTCGATGACGCGGTCGACATTGCGCACGGTGCCGACAAATCGTGCCCCGCCCACGGCCGCCACCACGCTGGCGCGCGTGCCGACGCGCACCTGGCCGAAGAGCGCGGCGGGCAGCGCCACGTCGGCGCGCATGGGGTCGATCTGCGCCACCTTCAGAACAGGCTTTCTGCCGCTGCCGGACTCGGCCAAGTCGCCAGGGTTGAGGAAACGGTCCACCACCACACCACTGAATGGTGCGCTGACGCTGCGCAGTGCCAGTTGCTCCAGCGCGCGCTGCAGCTCGATCACGGCCAGCGCACGCCCTTCGGTGGCTGATTGCAACTCGGATTCGGCCAGCCGCTTTTCGGCCTCGGCTTCGTCGCGTGCCTGCGGGGTGCTGAAGTTGTCGCGCTGCAGGTCCACCAGGCGTTCGAGCTTCTTGGTGGCGTAGTCGATGCGGTTGCGCGCCGAAGCGATCTGGCCTTCCATTTTCGAGCGGTAGCGCGCGGAATCGACGGCGGCGCGTTCGGCCGCGGACTGCAATTCCAGGAGCGGCTGGCCGCGGCGGATCAGGTCACCGCGTTGCGCGCCGACGTGGGCGATGATGCCGTCCACCGATGGCCTGATCTCCACCACCTGCGCCGGCTCCAGCAGGCATTCAAAGCCGGCCTCGGGCGCGGCGAAGGCACTGCAGGCCAGCACCGCTGGCAGGGCCGCAAGCAATCGGAATCTCATTCACCTCTCCCGGAAAAAGCGAGCATCGCCGCCAGCCGGCGATCGTGCTCCAGACTGGCCTTGCGCATGCGGCGGTTGCGTGACTCGGCGGTGGTCTGCGCGGTGCTGCGCAGCAGCCACAGTGCCCAGCGCGGCAGCTCACCGTGACCCGTTTGCAGCCGCTTCAGCAGGCGCACCAACCAGCCGGCATGCAGCGAAAAGAGTTCATCGTCCAGCGCGACGAGCGACTCGGCGCCGCCGGGGTCGCCCTGGCGCGCGGCGCGGCCGCAGAGTTGCCGGTCGACACGCGCCGAGTCGTGGAATTCGGTCAGGATCACCTGCAGCCCGCCGCGTGCGGCGACACCGGCCCCAAGTTCGATGTCGGTGCCGCGGCCAGCCATGTTGGTGGCCACCGTGACGCTGCCGCTTTGCCCCGCGCGGGCGACGATGTCTGCCTCGCCCTGGTCCTGCTTGGCGTTGAGCACGACGTGCGCGATGCCGGCGGTGTTGAGGCATTCCGACAGCTGCTCAGACGCCCACACCGTGCGTGTGCCCACCAGCACCGGCCGGCCTTGCTGCTGCGACAGTGTGCGCACGCGGTCCACGACAGCGGCCCACTTGGCCGGAGCGTCAGCCAGGCAGCGCGGCGGCAGCACCGTGGCCTGCGAAGGCCGGTTCAGCGGTACCCGCGCGACGGCCAGGCGGTAGACGAGGCCGATCTCGGCGGCGACTTCCGCACCGGTGCCGGTCATGCCCGACAGCCGCAAATAGCGGCGGAAGAAACGCTGGTAGGTGATGCGCGCCAGCGTCACGCGCTCACCCGTTTGCGCCACACCTTCCTTGGCCTCGATGGCCTGGTGCAAGCCACGTTCCCAGGCGCGGTCGGCCATGATGCGGCCGGTGGATTCGTCAACGATCTGCACCTTGCCGTCGGCCACCACGTACTGGCGGTCGCGGTGGTACAGGTGCTGCGCGCACAGCGCCTGGTTCACGGCCTCGACGGCCTGGCGGCGTGTGCAATCGGCCGGTAGCGGGCCGGATGAACTGGCCTGCGCTTCCTCAAACAGCGCTTCGATGCGGTCGCGGCCCGCATCGGCCAGGCGCACGCGCATCAGCGCGGATTCGAGTGTGAAGTCGGCGCCTTCGCGCAGCGTGGCAGCGATGCCCAACGCCCAGACCGATACCCGGTTGCGGCCGTCGGCGCCGACCTGCGCCGACAAGATCAGCGGTGTGCGCGCTTCGTCGATGAACACGCTGTCGGCTTCGTCGACGATGGCCATCGCCAAGCCGCGCAGCACGGGCCGCTGAGCCTGCGCTTCTGCGCCGCGCACGCTGCTGAGAGCGCGGTGCAAGAGGCTGGCGCGGTCCCCGAGCGCGCTGCGGTCGCGCAGGTAGTCGAAGGTGAGTTCCTTGTTGCTGCAGTAGGCGATGTCGCCAGCGTAGACACCGCGCCGTTCGTCACGCGGCTGGTCGTGCACGATGGCGGCGCAGCGCAGGCCGAAAAATTCGTACAGCGGCGCCATCGCCGCAGCGTCGCGCGCGGCCAGGTAGTCGTTGACGGTGACCACGTGCACCGGCAGGCCGACCAGCGCGGCGGCGCAGGCCGGCAGCGTGGCGGCGAAGGTCTTGCCTTCGCCGGTGGCCATCTCGACGAGGTTGCCTTGCAGCAAGTACCAGCCAGCTTGCAACTGGCACGGGTAGTGGCGTTTGCCAAGCACACGCGTTGCGGCTTCGCGCACGACAGCGAACAGGCGCGCGGTTGGCGCGGGGCCGAAGCCACTGCGGCGCAAGGCGGCGCGTTGGGCCAGGGCTTCGGCGCGCAAGGTGGTGTCGTCGAGCGTGCTGAGCTCGGCTTCGAAGGACAGCGCTTGGGCGGCCACTCGGCGCGCGGTGGGTGCGCCGCCGCCCAGGCGGCGCCAGGCCGGGCGAAGCCAGCCGTGCCACAGCGCGAGTGCGGCTTCGTCGTGCAGCGGCACGCGGCGTTCTTCGCGTTCTGCGTAGGGGCGGCCGCTGGCCAGTTCGCGCGCGGGCAGGCGCAAGAGCAGCGCTTCAGACATCGAAATGCCTCAACAGCAAACGCCGCAGCGCGCGCCCGGCCTGCACCGCCAGCGGTTCGGCCCCGTGCTCGAAGCGCAGGTGCACACGCTGGCCAAAAGGCAGCGCGTGCGCGGGCGGGTTCAGCAATTCAACATCCAGTTCGAACACCCGCTCCAGCGTGCGCAGGCCCTTGGGATCGCGCGGGTCGACGGCGATGTGGCCGCCGCCGCCGGGGGTCAGCGCCTGGCTGGGCACTTCGTCGCGGCCGGCGGGTACTTGCCGCACCACGCGGCCGGCCAGCGGCTCGCCGATCGCGCCTTCCAGCCGCAACTGCACGGCGCGGGTCGAGGTGGACACGGCATCGACGGCCGCCTGGTCCAGCACCACGCGAACGGTGGGTGCCGTGTCGCCCAGCACGTAGCCGACGACTTGGCCCTGCCGCAGATGGCGGCCCGGCCAGTCGGCCGCTTGGGGCACGGTGAAGCGCCCTGCCACCGCTGCGGTCAGCACAAGACCTGCACTGCGCTGCTGCGCGCGGGCCAGCGCAGCCTGTTCATGCGCTAATTGCTCGCGCACGATTTCGGCCCGCGCGCGGTCGGCGACAAATTCGGCGGCAAAGGTGGCTTCCAGTTCCTGCACCCGCGCCTGCAGCAGCCGCACCTGTGCGTCGAGCAGCGGGTCCACCGCGTGGGCCAACGTGGCGCCGGGCAGCACACTGCTGCCGGGTACTGCGTCGAAGGCGCGAAAAAAACCCGGCGCTCCGGCACGCACAATGGCTTGTTCAGGCAACCACACGACTCCCTGCGCCTGCGTGCGGTAGGGCAGCGGCAGCAGAAAAGCCAGCAGCAAAAAACCACCCACGATGGCGCCCACCGAGCCGTAGATGCGCAGCGGCCGCTCGCGCGTTTCGCCTTGTGCCGACAGCGCCTTCAGGGCCTTGTAGAGCGGCATCACGGTCATCATCAGCACGCCCCACAAGGCGAGCAACACGCCGAAGAAGAAGAAACGCGTGCCGACAAAGATCGCGATCGCCAGCGTCACGATCAGACGGTAGATGGCAGAGAGCAAACCGTACACGCCGTACCACCAGCGCTCGGACGGGGTCTCGGCCGGCGACACCAGGTCGCGCATGCGCAGCAGGTACTTCTGGATCAGGTAACCCCAGTAGCGCACCGACCGCGCGGCCAGGTTGGGCAGCTCGGCCAGGTCGGTGAGGATGTAGTACGCGTCATAGCGCAGCAGCGGGTTGCCGTTGAAGAGCAGCGTCGACACGCCGGCCACGAACATCAGGTTGAAGCAGGCCGCGCGCACGAGGCCCGGTTCGACCAGCAGCCAGACGTAGAAGGCCAGCGCGGCGATGAAAAGCTCGACGATCATGCCCGCCGCACCCACCGTGGCGCGCTGCCAGCGCGAGCGCAGCACGTTGGCGGCGGTGGCGTCCACATAGGGCACCGGCATCAGCACCAGCAGCATCAGGCCCATGTCGTGGACTTCGCCTCCGCCGGCTCGGGTAGCGGTGGCATGGCCCAGTTCGTGAGCGGCCTTGATCAGCGGGAACAGCAGCGCCATCAGCAGCAGGTTGTCGGTCTGCAGCACGCGGTCAGACAGGTTGCCCGTCAGGTCGGCCCAGTGCGACGGCAGCAGCAGCAAGGCCGGCAATACCACCAGCAGCCACAGCAGGCCGCCGGCGGGGCTCCACAGGCGTCGCCAGACCCCGACGTGGCGGTCGAGGAAGCGGCCCGGGTCCCACAGCGGGATGCGCAGCGCCATCGGGTTGACCCACGAGCGGCGGCGCTTGGCGTCGGCTTCGCGTTGGCCGCGGTCGAAGAGTTCCAGCGCGTCGGGCGGCACGTCGGTGCCCAGCAGGTCGGCGCTGTGCAGTTGGCCCAGCAGCTGCAGCAGTTCGTCCTGCGTCGGCGCGTCTTCGCCCAGACGGTCTGCCGCCAATTGCCACAGCTGCTGCACGGTGCGCTGGCCGTCCATGGCCGCGATGACGAGCCGCGCGGCGGGCGTGAAGCGGTGCACGCGGTTGGAGGCAGGGTCCTGCAGCAGGTACCAGACGCGGCCACGGTAGCGATGCCGATAGAGCCGTGCGCGCGACAAGAGGCGCGGCCGCAATTCGGCCACGCGGTACCAGAGCTGGCTTTGCAGCGGCAGATCTTTCATCGCGCGCCCTGCCGTGCCCTCGCAGCGTTCACGGCAGCCAGCTCCACAGCGCCAGGCGCAGCCAGTCGACGAAGCCGCGGGTCCATATCCACAGCAGGCTGCGTTCACCGACGGTGACCTTGCTGACGCCCTCCATGCCGGGGCGCAGCGGGACGGCGACCTGGCCCGCGCCCGCTTTTGCGGAATCAATGCTGGCCTCGACCGCAAAGACGTTGCGGCCGTCGTGCTGCGTGGCTACTGGCGTGATGCGCTGGATGCTGATGGGCAGCGGCCGGTCGGGCAGACCCGACAGCAGCAGCTCACCTGCCTGGCGCAGCTGCAGGAAGCTGATGTCGCGGTCGTCGACCTGCATCATCACGCGGAAGCCCTGCAGCGGCGCCACCTCAAAGAGCAGCTTGCCGGTTTCCACCGGCGAGCCGATCTGCTGGCTCAGGTCGCCCGACACCACCACGCCGTCGAAGGGCGCCACCAGCGTGGCCCGCGACAGCCGCTCTTCGGCCAGCGCCAGCTGCGCTTCGGCCTGGTTGACCTGCGCGGCCAGCACGCCCATCGTGGCGCGGTCGCCTTGCGCTTGCGACACGGCATAGCGGCGGCTCAACTGGCTGCGTTCTGCCGTCCAGCGTGAACGCTCCAGCTGCAGGTCGCGGTCGTCCAGGCGCGCCAGCGGCTGGCCCTTCTTCACCGTGTCGCCGGCACGCACCAGCGCTTCGGCGACATAGCCGTCAAAGGGCGCCACGGCGGCGATTTGCACCGAGCCTTCCACCACCGTGCGCGCGGCGACCCGGTGGTCGGTGGTCCACAGCGCCGCGAACAGCAGGCCGGCAATCAGCGTGCCGGCAATCAGCTTCAGCCCCGGCCGCTGCGGGCCGGCAAATTCGCGCACGGTATCCACCAGGCTTTCGCGCGTGCGCTGCAGCCAGCTGCGTTCACGTGCGTGCTGCAGGCCCCAGTACGGCCCCAGCAGCACGCCGAGTGCAGCGGCGATTTCGCGCGTGGCAGCGTCGAAGGCCGGGCCATTGCTGCGTTCGAGTGTGATGACGCCGATGGTGCGGCCCTGGTCGCGCACCGGCACCGACAGCAGCGCCTGCACAGCCAGCAGACGCGCGCTGTCGGCTTGCGCCAACGCGGTCAGCGCCTCGCCATCGGGGGCCGGGTGGGCAACGGCCGTGCCGAGGTCTAGCGCCTCGTCCATCGCTTCGCCGATCCAGCGCACGAGGTCGGATCGGCGGTCGAAGGTGGCGGTGTTGGACATCACCAGCGGCACGATCTGGCCGTGTGCTTCAAAGCCCACCGAGACGCGGTCACAGGGCAGGCGCTGCACCAGTTCATTCGCCACCGCCAGGGCCGACGGTTGCAACTGCGCGTGCTGCATGGCGGTGGCCATGGCTTCGCTGATCAAGTCGCTGCGGGCTTGGCGCGCGTCGCGCTCGGCCATCATCTGGCGGCGAAAGTGTTCGACGATCCAGGCCGCGCCCCAGTGGATGTGGCGCAGCGCGCCCTGCAAGCCTTCTGCCGGGCCGGGGCCGATGTCCAGCACGACAGCGGCGCACAGCAGGCCGTCGACAGCCAGCGGGTAGGCGACATGCGCCGCGCCGTCCGCCGCGGGAGGTGCGTCACTGCCGGGTGCGGCCACCACACCCTCGCGCGACTGCAGCGCGCGCTGCGCGACGGCAGACAGGTACTGCAGGTCGCGCCGCGAGTCGGGCCAGGCGGCGGCAACGGTGAAGGCGTCGCCGCCGGCTTCGCGCGTCAGCAGCAGCGCGGCGCGCGCGCGGTCCACACGCACGCCCAGCAGGGCCAGCCAGGCGGCGAAGAGTTCAGACGCATCGGCCGGCGCCGAGAAGCGCGCCCACGCCGCCGATTCGGCGCGGGCGCGCGGGTCTTCGGCGATCGAATACACAGGGGCAGCGTGCTGCATCAGATGACGCTGCAGCCGGAGGCACGCCGCAGCGCGCTGGCCTTCACTGGACGGTGGCAACGGCCTCCACCGGCGGAACCGCCGGTGACGCGGCTTCGCCGTCGTTCAGCGTGCCGATCAGGCGGTCTTTCACGTCTTCGAAGTTGCGCATCGAATGCATCTGCAGGTAGAGCAGTTCGAGTTCGTCGGTGCGCGCCAGGCTCGCCAGAGCGTCGCCGCTCAGCGCGCGCAGCTTGTCGCGGCGCACGCCGAAGAAGCCGCTGAGCGACAGCTTGCCACCCTGCGGCGTGACGACTTGCGCCTGCATCGGCTCGAGCAGGCCGAGTTCCTTCACGCGCCGGCCGAAGGCGCGTGTGCGCTCGAACTGCGCCTGGTATTCCTGCAAAAACTTCAGCACTTTTTCGACGTAGGGGCTCGGCTTGCCGTCGTCAGCAAAGAGCCGCTCGCCGCGGCCTTCGCGGTTGACGCCGGGGTGGGTTTCGTCGATGCACAGCGTGAAGGACTTGCCGTCGTCGCTGCGCGAAAAAACGAAGGGGTAGCGGCGGATGAAGGCGGGCACGTACTTGGCCTGCCACTGGCGGTCGGCCGAGAGGTACAGGTTCTGCTGGTCGCGCACGCCCAGCACCACGGCAGGGACGACGCCTTCACCGGTGTCGGTGAAGACGATGGCGTATTCGGCCGCCGCGTGCAGGAATTCCACCGCCATCAGCGGCACGGCATTGATGCCGGCCGTGAAGGCGTAGTGGCCGGCGGGCTCCAGGCTGACGTTGCGGTGGCGGGCTTCCGACACCGGCACGGCGCTTTCATAGATCAGCAGTTGTTTGGCCATTTTTAGTTCCCTGAGTTAACGGTGAGTAGGTTCAAGTATCGCTGTGGGTGCTGCATTTGCGAACTCGCGTTTATGCGGTCACCTCGGCGGCCACCTGGTGCAAACGCGGGCTCACGTCCAGGCGCAGGCGCAGCGAAGCATTCGGGTCAGCACGCTCGGCGCAGGCGCCCAGGTGGTTGACAAAACGGTCCTGCCAGTTGGCGACCTTGGCCGCGGATGCCGATGTGCTGCGTGCGGTGCTGTCGACATCCTGTTGCGCGCGCTGCGCCCAGTCAATGCGCACGCTGTCAGCTGCGGGCGGTGCGGTGGCCGCCGTGAGCCTTGCAGTGACCTGCACCGCAGTGGCCGCCAACACACCCGGTTGCAGCCGGAACTTGCGGCCATCGGCCGCAGCGTCGGCCATCGGCAAGCCGGTCAACGCCTTGCTCATCGCTGCCAGATCGGCCAGCGTCACCCGGTCGCCGTCCACCTGCGCCAGCCGGGTGGCGGTGCCTTCAGAGGCTGCCGTGCTGGCCAGCGTCGCGGTGCGCGCCGACTGGGCCATCGCAGGTCCGTTGTCCGGGTGAGCCTGCTGGTTGCCGTTGTGCAGGTTGCCGGCAACAAAGAGCACCAGGTTGCCCTGCGGATCGCGGATCTCGATCTGCGCAAAGTCGCTGTGCCCGGGTTCGCCGTTGTCGGTGAAGGTGAACTTCACCGTGTAGCCCGCCACGCCGTTGAACCGGCCCAGGCCCTGGCCGACCATGGTGTCGAAAGGCGCTGGGCGCGGCAGCGGGTCCAGCGCCGGGTCGTCGAAGCAGTTCATCGCGGTCACAGATTCCAGGTGGAAGCTGTTGCCGCCGAAGTTGACCTGCAGGTTGTTGGGCCCGGTGTTGATGTCGCAGTGCAACTCGAAGCCGTGCGTGACGCGCTGGCCCGCTTCGGTGTAGATGCTGCCGCCGCCAGTCATGCGGCCCACAGCATGCGCGGGTTGCGTGACGAGGTAGTAGGCGACATCGTCGTCGCGCGCCGTAGCGCCGGTGACCACGTCGGTGGCGCTGACGCGGCCGACGTTGACGTAGCTGCCCTGCACCGCCGCCGTACTGAAGACGCCGACCGAGGTGTAGAGCCAGGTCTCGCCTGGGTCGAGCAGGCCGTCGCGGTCGGTGTCACCCACGATGTTGGAACCCAGGCGCATTGGCACGGCCTGGAAGTCGTCGGCCGGGTTGTCGGTGGCCGCGTCGTCCCACAACACGATGTTGCGCAGCGCATTGGTGCCGGTGTTGCGCACCTGGAAGGTGAAGATCGGCACCGAGCCGTCAGCCAGGATCACCGGGCGGCTGGCGTCGTTGGCGTCTTCCTGCACCGTGGGCTGTTGCGGGTTCACCGCGTTGATGGCCTTGACCACCGTGATGCTCGTCGTGCTGGTGGGCGTGATGCCGAAGTAGTGCGCCTGGTCGGCGTCGTCGTAGCGCACGCCGGTGCTGTCGGCAGCCAGCACCGTCACGGTGTTCATCTGCTGGCCGGCACGCGCCGTGGTGGGCGCGCCCAGCACACCGGCCGAGGTGAAGAGCCAGACCTCGCCGGCGTCGAGCCGGCCGTCGGTGTTGCTGTCGCCGTTGACATACACCGGCGAAAAGCCGTCGCTGTCGCGCAGGTCGATCAGGTCCAGCGTCACGTTCGACAGGTTGCTGACGAGGTAGGTCCAGACGATGGGCGAACCGACCTGCAAGATCGGGCCGGTCGGCAAGTCGGCGTCTTCATAACGCGTTGGCGCGGTGGCGTGCACGGCGTTGACGGCCTTGTCGACGCGGATCGCGCCTTGCTGGCCCAGGTAGCTGGCCGAATCGGTGTCGGTGGCGGTGCGGCCAGTGCGGCCGTCGGTGCCGGTGACGGTCACCGTGTTGGTGTGCAGGCCCAGCGTGGCCAGGCTCAGCGCCGAGGTGTAGCGCCACACCTCGCCCACATCCAGCAGGTTGTCGCGATCGGTGTCGCCGATGTTGAATCCCGACACCAGCACGGCGGTCGGCGTGAAGTCGTCGCCGGTATTGCCCGGCGTGGCCGCGTCGTCGCGGAAAGTGCCCACTGACAGCGCGCCGTTGCCGGTGTTGCGCAGCAGGTAGCTGTAGACGATGGGCGTGCCCAGGTTCAGCACGTAAGGCTGCGCCGGGTTGTCGGCGTCCTCAGTCACCGTCGGGTTGGCCGGGTTCACCGGGTTGATGGCCTTTTCAATATCGATGCGCGCCAGTGCGCCGTAGATGTTGGCGGGGTCGTCGTCGCGCAGCGTGGCCTGCGTGCGCGTGTTGGTGGCCGTGGCCACCGCCACGTTGCTGTACGCACCTTCGGTGACCGTGCGGCTGGCTGTGAAGAGCCAGGTCTCGGTGCGGTCGAGCAGGCCGTTCTTGTTGCTGTCGCCGGCGTTGTAGGTGCGGCCACCGGCCACGGTCGTGACGGCGGTGGGCGCGAAGTCGTCGGCCGTGAAGCCGACGGTGCCGTTGTCGTCGATCAGCGAGGTGATGTTCAGCGCGTCGTTGCCGGTGTTCTTCAGCGTGTAGGTGAAGACCGCCTGCGAGCCGACCGCCAGCACCACCGGCGATGCCGGGTTGTTGGCGTCCTCCGTCACCGACGGCGAGTACTGGAAGACCGCATTGACGGCCTTGACCACCACCAGGCCCGCGGCGCTGCCGAAGTGATTGGCGGCGTCGCTGGACGTGGCGGTGCGGCCACTGGCAGCGTCACGCACCGTGGCGGTGGCGTTGTTGGTGTACTGCCCGGCGGCCACGGTGCCGGTGGCGCGGTAGAGCCAGGTCTCGCTCAGGTCGAGCAGGTTGTCGCGGTCCGTATCGCCGATGTTGAAGGTGGTGCCAGTGGCCAGTACTGCGGCGGGGGTGAAGTCGTCGCCAGCGGTCAGCGGGGTGCCGGCGTCGTCGCGCAGTGACGTGACGCTGACGGCCACGTTGCCGGTGTTGAATAGCTGGTAGGTCCACACCGCCGTGCTGCCCACGGACAGGATCGGGCCAGTGATGAAGTCGGCGTCCTCGAAGGCCGTGGGCGCGTTCGGGTTGATAGCGTTGACAGCCTTTTCCAGGCGCACCCCCACCACCGGCGGCGTCACGGTGATACCGGTGTAGTTGGCGGCGTCGTCGTCCTGCACGGCCGTGCCAGTGGTGGCACTCGTGCCGCGCACGGTGGCCAGGTTCTGGTACGGGCCCAGCACCGCGCGATAACTTCCCGCGCTGGTGCCGGCCGAGGTGTAGAGCCAGGCTTCACCGACGTCGAGCAGGTTGTCGCGGTCGGTGTCGCCGACGTTGAAGGTGGCGGCACCCACGGTCACGGTCACGGCCGCCGGGGTGAAGTCGTCAGCGGCTATCGCCACGGTGCCGAAGTCGTCGCGGATCGAGGTGATGGCAATCGCCTCGGCGCCGGTGTTGAAGACCTGGTACGTCCAGATGATGGCGCTGCCGACGACCAGGCTCGGGCCGGGTGCGTTGTCGGCGTCTTCGGCCACGGTCGGGTTTTGCGGGTTAACGGCGTTGATGGCCTTTTCAATGCGGATGCCCGGCGCCGCAATGCCGGTGCCGTTGTAGTAAGCCAGGTCGGTGTCGACCAGCGCGTCGCCGGCGACGGACGTGCCGCTGACGCTGCCGGTGTGGCGCTGCACGCCGCTCTTGGCGGTGTTGCCGGTGGGCGCGGCGTAAAGCCACACTTCGCCCACTTCGAGCAGCTGGTCGCCATCGTCGCCGCTCAAGTAGATCGGCACGATGTCGTCGCTCAGGTCGCCGGGCGTGCCGGCGTCATCCGTGACGCGCACGTTGGCGATGGGGCCGGCGCCGATGCCGTCGTTGGTGACCAGGTAAGTCAGCCTCAAGGGCGAACCGACACCCAGGCTCGGTCCATTCGGCAGGTCGGCGTCCTCGGCCGCCGTGGGGGCTGTAGCCAGCACTGCGTTGATGGCGTTTTCGATGCGGATGATTGCGGTGTCGGCCACACCCGGCACGCCGCCACTCGGCGTGCTGCCGTGCTGCGTTTGCAGCGGCGTGAGCGTGCGGTCGTCTTCCTTGCCGCCGGAATCGTCATAGCGTGCGTGCCCATTGCCGGGCTGCGGGTCGCGCGGGCCCCCGTGCTGGTCGCCCCATTGCGGATCCTGTTGGGTGACGAGGCCGATTTCGCCGTTGGGTTCGGTAAGGGATCGGTCGGCTCCACCGGCGTAAGCCAATTCGGTGAGGAAGAGTTTGACCGCCGGGCTGACGAGGCGGTTGACCGTGGGCGCACCGAAGCGCGCGAAGGGCACGATGAAGCTGTTGAATTCGCCGGTCCAGTCGAACATGCGGTCGTTGCCGGTGTTGGCGATCAGCACGTCCAGGCCGCCGCCGCCGTAGGCGAAATCGCCGGTGCCGGCGGTGTTCTGCACGTCGGTGGCATCGTCGGTCTCGTCGTTCAGGCCACCATGGGTGTCGAGGTTGTCGTCCAACTGGAGGTAGTCGTCACCCAGGCCGCCAAAGAGGCGGTCGTGGCCGGTGCCGCCGAAGAGTGCGTCGTGGCCGAGGTCGCCGAAGATCTGGTCCTTGCCGTCTTCAATCAGCACGCCGTTGCGGAAAGACTCGAAATTCAGCAGGAAGCCGGCCACCTTCAGCAGCGGATTGTTGGCGTCGTAGAAGTCGAGCTTGCGCGTGACGGTGTCGTACTGGAAGGGTGCCGCCGTGGCCGCGCGCACGTCGTCGTAGAACGGTGTCAGCGCTTCGGCGCCCGACAGCGCGTCGTTGCCGGCGCCGCCGTGGACGAAGTCGTCGCCCAGGCCACCGTAGACGGTGTCGTCGCTGCCCTGTTCCCAGGCCAGCAGGTTGACGGTCTTCTTCAGGTAGCCGCTCAAGTCGACCCAGGCGCCGGTGAAGGGGCCTGGCAGTTCGATCAGGCGTTCGGTGCTGACACTGATGCCATACAGCGGCTCGGCCAGGCCATTGCGGCTGGTGCTGATGCGGCCGTCGTCGCCGACCAGGCCGTCTTCGCCGCTGCCGCCAAAGAGTCGGTCGCGGCCGGTGCCGCCGTAGAGGTCGTCGTCCCAGCCGTCGCCGTACAGCACGTCATTGCCGCGGCCGCCGTGCACGATGTCGTCGCCGTCTTCGGCCTTGACGAGGTCATTGCCGCCGATGCCCACGGCGTCGTTTCCGGGCGTGTAGTCCAGCAGGTCGAAAGTGCGGACAACGATGCGTTCTGCGCCACGTGCTTCAGTGCGCTGCGGGGCGGCCGGGTCGCTGCCGATGTCCACGGTGTTGTCGTAAACGAAGCTCAGCGGACGGCCGTCGCTGCCCTGGATGCGCAGGATCACGGCGTTGTCGCCGGTGATCACATCGGCGTCAAAGGCGTGTTCTGCGATCAGGCTGAGGCGTGAATCGCCACCGGCGCCCAGGGCGTTGCGGTCGATGCGCGTGCCGGCACCGCCGAAAATGATGTCGCTGCCGTCCGGGCGCATCTCGGCCGTCGTCAGGCCGTACAGGCTGGAGCTGCCGCCGATGATGTCGTCCTGCCCCAGGTTGCCGAAGATCACGTCGTCGCCGCCACCGCCTTCGATGTAGTCGTCGCCGTCACCGGCCATGTCTTCAAAGGACGGCAGCACGATGAGCGCGCCGCCGCTGCTGATGCTGGCGCCGGCCACCGGGCCGAGGATCGAGCCGTCGCCCTGGATCACGTCGTTGCCGAGTTGGCCGAAGATCTCGTCGTCCTGCGCGCCACCTGCAATGGTGTCGTTGCCCCAGACGCGGATGTCGCGGTTGGCAGGTTGGGCCTGGATCGCGGCGCTGTGGTCGAGGAGGCGGATGCGGTATTCGCGGTGCATCGGCACCGTTGCGGTGGCCGCGCTGGGCAGCACACCGTCGGGGTCGGCAAAGAGCGGCCGGCCCTGCGCGTCCACCGACACCGTCAGCGACTGGCCTTCGGTGGCGCC
>JANMVM010000029.1:0-11805 GCA_031392695.1 Rubrivivax sp. | reverse complement strand
CGGCGGATGTAGTCGAGCAAAGAGGTCTTGCCATGGTCGACGTGACCCATGACCGTGACCACCGGGGCGCGCGGCAGCTGTTCAGCCTCGAGCTGGGCGGTTTCTTCTTCGGTGAAGGCCTCCGAGGTCATCAAGCAGATGATGAAGCTCGGCCAGATGGTCACCATCAACCAGCAGCTCGACCAGGAAACGGCCATGATCGTGGTCGAGGAAATGGGCCACAAGGCGTTGGCCGCCAAGCTCGACGATCCGGAAGCCTTCACCGAAGAAGAAACCGCCCAGCTCGAGGCTGAACAGCTGCCGCGCGCCCCGGTGGTCACGGTCATGGGTCACGTCGACCATGGCAAGACCTCTTTGCTCGACTACATCCGCCGCGCGCGGGTGGCGGCGGGCGAAGCCGGCGGCATCACGCAGCACATCGGTGCCTACCATGTGGAACCCCCACGCGGCATGATCACCTTCCTCGACACCCCGGGTCACGCGGCCTTCACGGCCATGCGCGCCCGCGGCGCCAAGGCCACCGACATCGTGATCCTCGTCGTGGCTGCCGACGACGGTGTCATGCCGCAGACCAAGGAAGCCATCGCCCACGCCAAGGCCGCCGGCGTGCCCATCGTGGTGGCCATGAACAAGATCGACAAGCCCGATGCCAATCTCGAGCGCGTGAAGAGCGAGCTCGTGGCCGAAGGTGTGATCCCTGAAGAATTCGGCGGCGAATCGCCCTTCGTCGGTGTCTCGGCCAAGCTGGGCACCGGCATGGACACGCTGCTCGAGCAGGTGCTGCTGCAGGCCGAAGTGCTTGAGCTCAGGGCGCCCACCTCGGCTGCCGCCAAGGGCCTGGTGATCGAAGCCAAGCTCGACAAGGGCCGCGGCCCGGTGGCCACCGTGCTGGTGCAGACCGGAACGCTCAAGAAGGGCGACGTCGTGCTCGCCGGCAGCAGCTACGGCCGCGTGCGAGCCATGCTCGATGAGGACGGCAAGGCCACCGATGCGGCCGGCCCGTCGATGCCGGTCGAGATCCAGGGCCTGACCGAAGTGCCGCAGGCCGGTGATGAATTCATGGTGCTGGGCGATGAGCGCCGGGCGCGCGAGATCGCCACCTTCCGTCAGGGCAAGTACCGCGAGGTCACGCTCAATCGCCGCCAGGCGGCCAAGCTCGAAGGCATGTTCGAGAACATGGGCGAGGGCCAGGCACAGACGCTGTCGATCATCGTCAAGGCCGACGTGCAGGGTTCGCAGGAGGCACTCGCGCAGAGCCTCGTCAAGCTCAGCACACCCGAAGTGCGCGTGCAGATCGTGCATGCCGCAGTCGGTGGCATCTCCGAGAGCGACGTCAACCTGGCGATCGCCAGCAAGGCCGTCATCATCGGCTTCAACACGCGGGCCGACTCCGGCGCGCGCAAGCTGGCCGAGGGCAACGGTGTCGAGCTCAAGTACTACAACATCATCTATGACGCCGTCGACGAGATCAAGGCGGCCATGGGTGGCATGCTGGCGCCAGAGCAGCGCGAAGAGATCATCGGCACGGCCGAGATCCGCACCGTCTTCGTGGCCAGCAAGATCGGCACCGTGGCGGGCTGCATGATCACCGCCGGCCAGGTCATCCGCAACGCCCGCTTCCGCCTGCTGCGCGAGAACATGGTCATCTACACCGGCGAAGTCGAGTCGGTGAAGCGGATGAAGGAAGACGTTCGCGAAGTCAAGGAAGGCTTCGAGTGCGGCATCAAGCTGAAGAACTACAACGACATCAAGGAAGGCGATCAGTTGGAGTTCTTCGAGGTCAAGGAAGTGGCACGCACGCTGTAAGGCGGGCGCCGACGCTGCCTCAGCGATCAGCCCCGCCACCTCGGCGGGGCTGATTCATTTGGTGCACCCGGACTTTGCGAAAAAGATCATGCGACACAAAAAGGCCGTCCCCAACCGAAGCTTCCGCGTCGCCGACCAGATCCAGCGCGACGTGGCTGAACTCATCCGCGAGTTGAAGGATCCGCGCGTGGGCATGATCACGATCAACAGTGTCGACGTGACACCGGACTACGCCCATGCGCAGATCTACTTCTCGGTGCTGCTGTCCGACCCCGAAGACAGCGCCAAGGCACTCAACGAGGCCGCGGGTTTCCTGCGCAACGGCCTCTTCAAGCGGCTGTCGATCCACACCGTGCCGACCTTGCACTTCCACTTCGACAAGACCACTGAACGCGCCGCCGACCTGAGCGCGCTCATCGCCAAGGCCAACGCCGTGCGGGCGAAAGACGACTGATGCAGCCCCGGCCCGCCCGCCAGCGCATCCAACGCCGCACGCTGCACGGCGTGCTGCTGCTCGACAAGCCCCTGGGCTGGACGAGCAACGACGCGCTGCAAAAGGCCAAGGGCACCCTGCGCGCGGAAAAAGGCGGCCACACCGGGACGCTCGATCCACTGGCCACGGGCCTGCTGCCGCTGTGCTTTGGCGCCGCCACCAAGTTCAGCCAGGCCAGCCTCGACGCCGACAAGCGCTACCGCGCGACGCTGCGCCTGGGCCAGCGCACCAGCACCGGTGACGGCGAAGGCGCGGTCATCGACGAGCGCCCGGTGCAGCTCGATCGCGCCGCCGTCGAAGCTGCCTGTGCGCGGTTCACAGGCCCGATCGAACAGATCCCGCCCATGCATTCGGCGCTCAAGCACGAAGGCCGGGCGCTCTACGACTATGCCCGCGCCGGCATCGAGATCGAACGCGCGCCGCGCAAGGTCACCATTCACTCCATCGACATCGTGCACTGGCAGGATGCAGAGCTCGTGATCGACGTGTCGTGCAGCAAAGGCACCTACATCCGCACCCTGGCCGAAGACATCGGCCAGGAGCTGGGCTGTGGCGCGCACCTGAGCGCGCTGCGCCGCACCGGCAGCGGGGCGCTCGCCGTCGAACAGGCCATCACGCTCGAGGCCTTGCAGGCCCTGAGCGAAGCCGAACGCGACGCGCTGCTGCTGCCGCCCGACGTGCTGGTGGCCGGCTGGCCCGCGGTGCACCTGCCTGACGACGAAGCAGGCCGCTTCCTCACGGGCTTGCGCCGCCGCGTGACGCTGGCCGACGCCCCGGCCGTGCGCGTCTACCGCCGCCCGCCGGAGCCCCCCGACTCGCCGCGCGCCTTTCTCGGCACCGCCCACATCACCGCTGGCGAACTGATCGCTGACCGCCTGCTGAGCCCCATCGAAGTCCAGGATTCCCCATGACCCACGCCGCCATCCGCAACATTGCCATCATCGCCCACGTCGACCACGGCAAGACCACGCTGGTTGACCAACTGCTGCGCCAGAGCGGCACCTTCCGCGAGAACGAGAAGGTCGCCGAGCGCGTGATGGACAGCAACGACATCGAACGCGAACGCGGCATCACGATCCTGGCCAAGAACTGCGCCGTCGAATGGAAGGGCACCCACGTCAACATCGTCGACACCCCCGGCCACGCCGACTTCGGCGGCGAGGTCGAGCGCGCGCTGTCGATGGTCGACGGCGTGGTGCTGCTGATCGACGCCCAGGAAGGCCCGATGCCGCAGACCCGCTTCGTGACCAAGAAGGCGCTGGCGCTGGGCTTGAAGCCGATCGTGGTCATCAACAAGGTCGACAAACCCGGCTCGCGGCCCGACTACGTCATCAATGCCGCCTTCGATCTCTTCGACAAGCTCGGCGCCACCGAAGAGCAGCTCGACTTTCCCGTCGTCTATGCCTCGGGTCTGAATGGCTGGGCTTCGCTGACCGAAGGCACGGCGGGCGAGCCCTGGGCCACCGACATGAGCGCGCTCTTCGACACCGTGCTGCGCCACGTGCCGGCGCACCAGGGTGACCCCAACGCGCCGCTGCAATTGCAGATCTCGTCGCTGGACTATTCCACCTTCGTCGGCCGCATCGGCGTCGGCCGCGTCACCGCCGGCACGATCCGGCCGATGATGGACGTGATGGTCTGCTCCGGCACCCCGGAAGAGGGCGGCAAGACCTGGAAGGGCCGCGTCAACCAGGTCCTGACCTTCGAGGGCCTGGAGCGCATGCAGGCCACCGAGGCCGGCCCGGGCGACATCGTGCTCATCAACGGCATCGAGGACATCGGCATCGGCGTGACCATCACCGACCCGCTCAACCCGATGCCGCTGCCCATGCTGCACGTCGACGAGCCGACGCTGACGATGAATTTCTGCGTCAACAACAGCCCGCTGGCCGGCCGCGAAGGCAAGTTCGTGACCAGCCGCCAGTTGTGGGACCGGCTGCAAAAGGAGCTGCAGTCCAACGTCGCCTTGCGTGTCAAGGAGTCGGACCAGGAAGGCATCTTCGAGGTCAGCGGCCGCGGCGAGTTGCACCTGACGATCCTGCTCGAGAACATGCGCCGCGAAGGCTACGAGCTGGCGGTGAGCAAGCCGCGCGTGGTGTTTCACGAGGTCAAGGGCGAGCGCCACGAGCCGATCGAACTGGTGACGGTGGACGTCGAAGACCAGCACCAGGGCGGCGTGATGCAGGCGCTGGGCGAACGCAAGGCCGAGCTGGCCAACATGGAAACCGACGGCCGCGGCCGCGTGAGGCTGGAGTACCGCATCCCGGCGCGCGGGCTGATCGGGTTCAGCAACGAGTTCATGAACCTGACGCGCGGCACCGGCCTCATCAGCAATATCTTCGACGGCTACGAGGCCTACAAGGGCGAGATCGAAGGCCGCAAGAACGGCGTGTTGATCAGCATGGACTCGGGCGAGATCGTGACCTATGCGCTGGGCAAGCTCGACGACCGCGGCCGCATGTTCGTCAAGGCCGGTGATCTGGTCTACGAAGGCATGATCGTGGGCATCCACAGCCGCGACAACGACCTCGTCGTGAACGCGGTGCGCCAGAAGCAGCTCACCAACTTCCGCGTCAGCGGCAAGGAAGACGCGATCAAGATCACGCCGCCGATCGACCTGAGCCTGGAGTACGCGGTGGAATTCATCGCCGATGACGAGCTCGTCGAGATCACGCCCAAGAGCATCCGCGTGCGCAAGCGCCACCTCACCGAGCACGAGCGCAAGCGCGCCGGCCGCGACAACGGCTGATCGTTCGCCCGCCGTGAAGATGACGCACCGCCAGGCGGTGTGGGTGATGGTGGCGGCGGCAATGATGTGGAGCATCGCCGGCGTCGTCTCGCGCTTCCTCCAAAGCGCCGCCCGCTTCGAGCTCACCTTCTGGCGCAGCGCGTTCACGGTGCTGGCACTCGTGCTGCTGCTGGGCTGGATGCGCGGGCCTGCTTCGCTGCTGCAGTCGCTGCGCGGCGGCGGGCGCGCGCTGTGGGTGTCGGGCGCCTGCTGGGCCGTGATGTTCACCGCCTTCATGATGGCGCTGACCCTGACGAGCGTGGCCAACGTGCTCGTCACGCTGTCGATCGGCCCGCTCTTCACCGCGCTGGCGGCGCGCCTCGTGCTCGGGCACCGCCTGGCCCCGCGCACCTGGACCGCCATCGCGCTGGCCGGCGCCGGCATCGCCTGGATGTACGGCCACGAGGTCAGCGCCGGCGACCCGCGCCACCTGCTGGGCATGGCGGTGGCGCTGTGCGTGCCGGTGGCCGCAGCCGTTAACTGGACGCTGCTGCATCACCAGAAGGGCCAGCTCGACGGCGGCGCCGACATGCTGCCCGCGGTGCTGCTGGGCGCGCTGCTGTCGGCGCTGCTGACGCTGCCGCTGGCGCTGCCTTTTGCCGCCTCGGGCCGCGACGTGGCGCTGCTGGCCCTGCTGGGCGTGGTGCAGCTGGCCATCCCCTGCCTGATGGCGGTGGCGGTGGCGCGCGTGCTCAGCGGGCCCGAGATTTCGCTGCTGGCACTGCTCGAGGTCGTCTTCGGCGTGCTCTGGGCCTGGTGGGGTGCCGGTGAAGCGCCATCGAGCGCGGTGCTGGGCGGCGGCGCCCTGGTGCTGGGGGCGCTGGTCGGCAACGAGCTGCTGGCCCTGCGCAGCGGGCAACGCGGCAGTGCCTGAACGGCGGGCGCGGCCCGCCTTGGCTACCATCGCGTCATGACACCCGGCCCCCCCAGCGCGGCGCAAAGGCGCGGCGTCGAGTTCCTCAGCCGCGGCCAGCCGCTGGCCGCGCGGCAGGCTTTCGACGAGGCGCTGACGGCCGGGCAGGACGACGTGCTGACCCGGCTCGGGCTGGCCTACGCCAGCCAGGCGCTGGGGGATGCAGCGGCGGCACGCGAAGCCGTGGACGCGGCGCTGGCGCTCGATGCCGGCAATCTGCGCGCGCTGCTGCTCAAGGGCGAGCTGGTGTTGGCCGATGGCGACGAGCGTGCTGCCGCGGCCTTCTTCCAAGCCGCGCTGAACAGCGCCCCCGCGGCCGCCGGACTGCCGCCCGACTTGCAGCACAGCCTGCAGCAGGCGCAGGCGACGGTGGTGCGCCTGGCCGGGCATTTCGAGGCCACCGTGCGCCGCCATCTGGCTGCGTTGCCGGCGGCCTTGGCGGCGGCCGGCGGCGGCGCCTCGGCGCGCTTCGAGCAGTCGCTCGACCTGCTGCTGGGCAAGAAGGCGCTCTATCTGCAGCAGCCGCGGCTGTACTGCTTTCCGCAGCTGCCGCACATCCAGTTCTTCGATCGGGCGCAGTTTCCCTGGCTCGACGCGGTGGAAGCCGCGACGGCCGAGATCCGCGAAGAACTGCTGGCCGTGCTGCAACAGCCCGACAGCTTCAGCCCCTACGTCGAGCGCGACCCCACGCGCCCGCAGATCGTCCAGGACGGGCTGCTCGGCAACCCCGACTGGAGCGCCTTCTACCTGTGGAAGAACGGCTCCCGCATCGAGGCCAACGCGGCACGCTGCCCGCGCACGCTGCAAGCGCTGGCCGGCGTGCCGATGCCGCAGATCCCTGGCCGCTCGCCGTCGATCCTGTTCTCGCAGCTGCGCCCGGGTGCGCGCATCCCGCCGCACCACGGTTTCGTCAACACGCGGCTGATCTGCCACCTGCCGCTGATCGTGCCCGCGGGCTGCGGCTTTCGCGTCGGCAACGAGACGCGCGAGTGGCGCGAAGGCCAGGCCTGGGTCTTCGACGACACCATCGAACACGAGGCCTGGAACCGCAGCGAGCACACGCGCGTGGTGCTGCTGTTCGAGATCTGGCGCCCCGAGCTCAACGCCGAAGAGCGGGCCCGCGTGAGCGCCTTGTTCGAAGCCATCGGCCAGCACCAGGGCAGCGCAGGCGAGTGGGGCATCTGAAATCGCCGCGCCTGCAGTCGCAGCCGCAGCGGGCTAGGGTGAGCCCGGGGCCGAAGGCTGCCGAGGCGGGCCTAGCATCAGCCGGCGCGACGACCGTGTCCCGTGTGGAGCCTGCATGAAACAACTCTCCGGCCTCGACGCCACCTTCCTGTACCTGGAAACGCCGCAGATGCCCATGCACGTGGGGGCGCTGCACGTGCTCGAGCTGCCGGCCGGCTTCAAGGGCAAATTCATCACCGCGCTGCGCAAGCACATGGCCTCGCGCCTGCCGGTGGCCGCCGTGTTGCGGCGCAAGCTGTGGTGGATGCCGCTGAACCTGGCCAACCCGGCCTGGGTCGATGCCGACCCCGACCTCAAGCAGCACATCGTGGAAATCCAGTTGCCCAGGAACGCCGGCATGCCCGAGCTCGAAGCCGAGGTCTCGCGCCTGCACCCGATCCTGCTCGACCGCAAGCGGCCGCTGTGGAAGTTCCACGTCTTCGAAGGCCTGGCGCCGTCGCCCGCAGGCCGCAAGCGCGTGGGCCTGTACAGCCAGCTGCACCACGCCGCCGTCGACGGCCAGGCCGCGGTGGCGCTGGCCAATGCGATCCTCGACGTGACCCCCGAGCCGCGCGTCATCGAGGCCTCGACCTCCAAGCGCACGCGCGTCTTCCGGCTCGAGATGACCGAGATGCTGCGCGGCGTGCTCGGCAACCAGGCGCAGAAGGTGGCCGAGATCGTGCGCAACCTGCCGGCCACGGTGGGCACGCTCAAGGACGCGGCCTCGGCGGCGGTGTCGACCTCGTCGCTGATCAGCGGCAAGAAGGGCTCCGGCAACCTGACGCTGGCCCCGCGCACGCCGCTGAACACGTCCGTCAGCGACACGCGCGCGTTTGCCAGCGTGACGATCCCGCTGCAAGAGCTCAAGGCCCTGGGTCGCGTCTTCGACGCCACCATCAACGACATGGTGCTGATGGTGTGCAGCAGTGCGCTGCGCCGCTACTACGCCAAGCGCCGCGCGCTGCCGCGCAAGAGCCTGGTGGCGGCGGTGCCGATCTCGCTGCGCCAGAAGGGCGACACCACGGCCGACAACCAGGCCAGCATGAGCCTGATCAGCCTGGGCACCAACATCAGCGACGTGCGCCAGCGCCTGGCGCACATCAAGGCCGCCTCGGCGGCCATGAAGTCGACCATGGGCAGCGTGAAAAGCATCCTGCCCACCGACTATCCATCGCTGGGCATCCCCTGGCTCATCGAAGCCGCCACTGCGCTGTACGGCAAGGCCAAGGTGGCCGACCGCATTCCGCAACTGGCCAATGTCGTCATCAGCAACGTGCCGGGGCCGCCGGTGACGCTGTTCATGGCCGGCGCACGCATGCTCACCAACTACCCGACCTCGATCATCGTCCACGGCATGGCGCTCAACATCACCGTGCAGAGCTACGACCAGAGCCTGGACTTCGGCCTCATGGCCGATGGCCAGGCGATGCCCGATGTGCGCGAGCTGGCCGACGCCATCGCCATTGCCTTCGACGACCTGCGTGCGCTGCCGCGGCCCGGCGACGCCGAAGAAAGGGCCGACGAGGGCGTCGTCAGCCGCACCACGCGCAAGCTCGGCGGGCGCCTGAGCGGTGCCGTCACGGGTGCCGTCAGCGGCGTGATGGGCCGTGTCGCGCGCAAAGTCGTCGACACCGCGGTGGATGCCGCTGTCTCGCAGGTGACACGCAAGAAGGCGGTCAAAACCAGGGCGAGCGCCCCAGCCAGGAAAGGCCGCGCTGGCTAACATCGAAGCATGAGTCTTCCCAAGCGCCGGCCTTCCACTGCACCGCACAGCCAACCCGAACCCACCCCCTTCGCCCCACCCGGGCCCTTCGACGCCAGCGGCTCGATCGCGGCGCCGGGGCCACTGCTCATGATGATGGAAGCGCGCGCGCCCTGGGAGTACGCCGCCATGCTGGCCGCCGCGCCCTGGCTCAACCGCCTGCCCACCGGCGATGGCCACCCGGTGGTGGTGTTCCCGGGGCTCGGTGCTTCCGACATGAGCACCGTGCCGCTGCGCAACTTCCTGCGTGACCGCGGCTACACGCCCTACGCCTGGAAGCAGGGCTTCAACTTCGGCCCGCGCCACGGCGTGCTCGACGCCTGCCGCGAGCTCGTGCAGCAAGTCTCGCAGCGCCACCACGAGCGCGTGAGCCTGATCGGCTGGAGCCTGGGCGGCATCTACGCGCGCGAGATCGCCAAAGAGCAACCCGAGCACGCGCGCTGCGTGATCACGCTGGGCACACCCTTCGCCGGCCACCCGCGCGCCACCAACGCCTGGCGCTTCTACGAGATGGTCAGCGGCCAGTCGGTGCACGACCAGGCCCTGGTCGAGCAGGTGCGCAACGCGCCCGACTGCCCCACCACCAGCATCTACAGCAAGACCGACGGCATCGTGGCCTGGCAGTGCAGCATCAACGAGGCCGCCCCCCACACCGAGAACATCGAAGTCCACGCCAGTCACGTCGGCATGGGCATGAACCCGCTGGCGCTGTACGCCATCGCCGACCGCCTGGCGCAGGACCCGCGGGCCTGGAAGCGCTTCGACCTCAAGGGCGCGCGCAAGTGGTTCTACAAGGTCACCCATCACGGGCCCTTGCAGGCCAGTGCCTCGCTCTGAACACGGACGCCTGAATGCAAATCGTCGCCAACGGCATCGGCATCGAAGTCGATGACCAGGGCCCGGCCGGGGCCGAGCCCCTGCTGCTCATCATGGGCCTGGGCATGCAGCTCATCGGCTGGCCCGAAGAGTTCGTGCAGCTGCTCGTCTCGCGCGGCTTTCGCGTCATCCGCATCGACAACCGCGACGCCGGCCTGAGCCAAGGCTTCGACGCTATGGGCGTGCCCAGCCTGGCCTGGGCCGCGATGCGCCACACCGTGCACCTGCCGGTGCGCGCGCCCTACGGCCTGCGCGACATGGCGGCCGATGCGCTGGGCGTGCTCGACGCGCTCGGCCTGCAGCGCGCGCATGTCTGCGGCGCCTCGATGGGCGGCATGATCGCCCAGCACCTGGCGGCCGAGCATCCGCAGCGGGTGCGCAGCCTGACGCTGATGATGACCACCAGCGGCTCGCGCCGCCTGCCGCAGGCGCCCTGGCACGTACAAACGGCTCTGCTGTCGCGCCCCGACGGCAAGGACCCAGCGGCCGTCGTCGCCCATCTGCAGCGGCTGCTGGCGCTCATCGGCAGCCCGGCCTACCCGGCCGAGCCGGCGCGCCTGCGCGAGCGCCTGCAGGACAGCGTGCAGCGGGCCTGGCGCCCGGCGGGCACGGCGCGCCAGCTCATGGCCGTGGCCGCCGACGGCGACCGCAGCGCACTGCTGCCGCGCATCCAGGCCCCGACGGCCGTGATCCACGGCCTGGCCGACCCGCTGGTGCCGGTGGCCGCCGGTCGCGACCTGGCAGCGCGCATCGCCGGCGCGCGTGCCGACTTCGTGCCCGGCATGGGGCACGACCTGCCGCTGCAGTTGCTGCCGCGCTTCGCCGACACCATCGCCGACAACGCGGCGCCCCTGCGGCGCCACGCCGGCATGCACAGCGCTTGACGGGAATCAAGCGCGGCGGGGCTGCGCGTGAAGGCACCGCGCCCGCACGATGCGGGCGGCTTCAATCGTGGGCGCTGCTCGCGCACTCCGGGCTGGCCCCGGGCCGGCCGGGCCGCGCCGCCGCAGGAGGACAAGTCCATGCCCACGCTGGCCGGATATGTCGATGCGCGCCTGACCCAACTGCCCCGCGGCCTGGCCGATGCCTACGTTCGCGGCCAGCTCGACATCGACGGCACTTGTGCCCGACGTGGTCGAGGTGGCGGCAGCGCTGGCCGGCAACCCGGTGCACGACGGCCGCAGCTCGGCCTGGCGCCTGGGGCTGCGCCGGGCCTGGCGCACGCTGCACTGGCAGCGGCCACGCGGCGCCGAGCAGGTGCGCTTTCACTGCGACGTTTGCGACGACTTCCAGGCGCTGTGGCTCGGCCCTCTGCGCGTCTATTCCTGCGCCTGGTTCGACACCCCGGGCTGCAGCCTGGCCCAGGCGCAGCAGGCCAAGCCTGAGCTGGTGTGCCGCAAACTGCGACTGGCGCCGGGCCAGCGTTTCCTGGACGCCGGTGCCGGCTGGTGCGCGCTGCTGTTGTGGGCGGCCGAGCACCACGTCGTGCAGGCCACCGGCATCGCGCTATCGCGCAACCAGCACGAGCACCTCAACCGGCTCATCGACGCCAAGGGCCTGCGCGGCCGCGTGCGCATGCTGCTGCTGGACTACCGCGAGCTGCAGGGTGAGGAGTCCTTCGACCGCATCGCCTCGATGGGCATGTTCGAGCATCTCGGCCGACGTCGCCTGGACGGCGACTTCGACCACCTGCAGAGCGCCTGTTGCGCCTGTTGCGCCCCGGCGGCCTGGTGCTCAACCACGGCATCACGTCCAGCCCACTGTCGGATGCCGAACTCGGCGCCGGCCTGGGTGACTTCATAGAAAGGCAGATCTCTCCGGGCGGTGAGCTGGTGCACGTCGCGCAGATGGCGCGTAGTCTGGCAAGGGCCGGGCTCGAGCTCGTCGATGCCGAGAACCTGCGCCCGCACTGCGCGCTCACGCCGTGGGCCTGGTCGGCGGCG
>JANMVM010000018.1:0-10448 GCA_031392695.1 Rubrivivax sp. | reverse complement strand
GCCGCGCGCGGCCAGCGCCACCGCCACGGCGCTCAGCAGCGCGGCGAGCAGCGCGACGAGGTTCAGGAATTTCACGGCCCGGTCGAGCGTCTGGCGCATCTCGGGCCGGCCGCTGGCGAACGATTCGACGCGCAGGCCGCGCAGGCTCTGCGCCTTGATCTCGGCCTCGGCCCAGTCGGTGAAGGCCGTGACCTTGGCGTCGTTGCCGTTGCCCGGCGCGGCCACCGCCAGCCGGTAGCCGATGCGGCTCGCCGGTTGCACCAGGCCGGTTGCGGGCAGGTCGGCCTCGTTGAGCATCACGCGCGGCGCCAGGCTCGCGAAGCCGGCGCCACGGTCGGGCTCGATGACGATGATGCGCGTGATCGTGAGCCGGCTGTCGCCCAGCAGCAGCGGGTCGCCGACCTGCAGCTGCAGCGCCTCGAGCACCGCCGCGTCGACCCACACCGTGCCGGGCGCGGGCGCGGCGGCCAGCGTCTGCACCGCGGCCGTGGCGCCGGCCTGCAGCTGCAGACGGCCGCGCAGCGGGTAGGCCGCACTGACGGCCTTGACCGAGACCAGGCGCGACGCGCCGCCCTTGTCGTCGGGTGCGCGGCCCATGCTCGGAAAGCCGGCGCTGCTGGCCACCCGCAGACCGAGCGCCAACGCCCGGGCCGCCACCTCGGGCGGCGCGGCGCGGTCGCTGCCGACCACGGCGTCGCCGCCGAGCAGTTGGCGTGCGTCGCGCTGCAGGCCGCTGTTGAGGCGGTCGGCGAAGAAGGCCACCGCAGTCAGCGCCGCCACCGCCAGCATCACCGCCACCGCCAGCAGGCGCAACTCGCCGGCGCGGAAGTCACGCCGGGTCTGGCGCCAGGCCAGCGACACGATCGAGGGGGTCGTCATGGCGGGGACGGTACCCGAGATTCGCGGCGACGGCGCCGGTGGGTGCATTCGCGGCCGCCATCGCCCCGCCTGCACGCTGCATGCAAGGCGGTTGAAGCTGCGAGCCGCGCCGCGGTGGTTCAATGCGGCATGGACACCTTCGCCCCGCTCTTCATCTCGCACGGCTCACCGATGACCGCGCTGCTGGGCCGCGAGGCCGCGGCACACTGGCAGCAGCTGGGCCGCACCATCGACGCCAGCCACGGCCGCCCGAAGGCCGTGCTGGCGATCTCGGCGCACAGCCTGACGCGCGAGCCCACGCTGCTGGCCGCAGCGCACCACGAGGCGATCTACGACTTCGGCGGTTTCGACCCCCAGCTTTACACGCTGCGCTACGACGCACCCGGCGCGCCGGCCCTGGCCGAGCGCGTGGCGGCGCTGCTGGGCCAGGCGGGCCTGCCCGTGCGCGCCGTGGCCCAGGGCGGCCTGGACCACGGCATCTGGGTGCCGCTGCGCTCGCTGTGGCCCGACGCCACGGTGCCGGTGCTGCCGCTGGCCTGGCCGAGCGACTGGTCGCCGGCGCGCCTGTTCGCGCTCGGCCAGGCGCTGGCGCCGCTGGCCGACGAAGGCGTGCTCATCATCGGCAGCGGCAGCATCACGCACAACCTGCAGCGCGTCTTTGCCGGCGGCCTGCAGGCCAACGTCGAGCGCCCGGCCACGCCCGAGAGCAGCGCCTTTCGCGACTGGTTTGCCGCACGCGGCGCCGCCGCCGACTGGCCGGCGTTGCTCGACTACCGGGCACAGGCCCCGTACGCCGAGTTGATGCACCCGAGCGACGAGCACCTGCTGCCCTTCTACGTCGCCGCCGGTGCCGGCGGCGCGGCGCCGGCGCTGCGCCTGCACCAGAGCCTGACCTACGGCGACCTGGGCATGGACACGTATGCCTTCGGCGCGGCGGCGCCGGCGCTGCGCTCAGCCTTGCAGTGAACCGGCGGTGGCCTCGCCAGGGTGCCCCGTGACCCGCGTGAAGGTGGCATCCAGCGCCGCCAGCCAGCGCGCCTTGTCCTGCGCCGGCGCAAAGCTGGCCTGCAGGCTGTTGCGGGCCAGCGCATAGGCGTGCGGCGCGCCCAACTGCGGCAGCGCGTCGAAGGTCTGCAGGAAGTTCTCGTACAGATAGCCGCCGAAATAGGCCGGGTCGTCGCTGTTGAGGGTCACGCACAGGTCGGCTTCCAGCAGCGCCGGCAGATTGTGCTCGGCCAGGCTGGCGAAGACGCAGAGCTTGACGTTGGACAGCGGGCACACCGTCAGCGGCATGCGCTCGGCCACTAGGCGTTGCACGAGCGCCGGGTCTTCGAGGCAGCGCACGCCATGGTCGATGCGCTCGACCTGCAGCACGTCGAGCGCGTTCCAGATGTACTCGGGCGGCCCCTCTTCCCCGGCATGCGCCACGACGTGCAGCCCGAGCTCGCGGCAGCGCGCAAAGACGCGCGCAAACTTCTCCGGCGGGTGGCCGCGCTCGCTGCTGTCCAGGCCAACACCGATGAAGAGCTCGCGCCAGGGCAGCGCCTGCGCCAGCGTCGCGAAGGCGGCTTCTTCGCTCAGGTGGCGCAGGAAGCACAGGATCAGCGCCGCGCTCAGGCCGAGCTGATGCTGGGCCTGGCGGCAGGCGCGCGCCAGGCCCTGCACCACGGTGGCCATCGGCACGCCGCGCTCGGTGTGGGTCTGGGGGTCGAAGAACAGCTCGGCGCGCACCACGCCGTCGGCCTGCGCGCGCAACAGGTAGGCCCAGGCCATGTCGAAGAAGTCCTGCTCGTGCAGCAGCACGCCGGCGCCGGCGTAGTAGATGTCGAGAAAGCTCTGCAGGTCGCTGAAGGCATAGGCCTGGCGCAGTGCCTGCACGCTTGGGTAGGCCAGGGTCAGGCCGTTGCGCCGCGCCAGCTCGAAGATGAGCTCGGGCTCCAGCGAGCCTTCGATGTGGATATGCAGCTCGGCCTTGGGCATGGCGCGCAGCAGGTCGTGCAGCTGGGGTCGGGCGAGGGCGTTCATGGCTCATCCAGGGCGAAATCGGTGCCTGCACTGTAGCCACGAACCCATGCCGGGGGCTCAAGGCCGCCCGGTCGGGCGCCGATATTCCGGCCAAGCCCTGCCCGCCCCTGGCAGCGCAGGAAAAGAACTGTTACCCGAGCCGGCGCTCAAGCCCTGCCCGACGGGGCCGATATCCGAAGGTGATGACGCGCCAAAGGCCAGCCGGCGGCGCCGCTTTCCCGATGCAGCCAGCGCCTGCGCTGACGTGCCCACCGACGAGGTTCCCAGCGATGAACGATGCCCTTCACCCGTCCCGACGCCAGCGCGGCAACGGCGGCTTCACGCTCATCGAAGTCATGATCACGGTGGCCATCGTCGCGATCCTGGCCATGGTGGCGCTGCCCAGCTACCGCGACTACATCGTGCGCGGCCACCTCGCCGACGCCTCCAACGGCCTGGCCACGATGCGCGCCCAGATGGAGCGCCATTTCCAGGACAACCGCACCTATGACACTGCCGGCAGCTTCACCACGCCGTGCGCGGCCGCGACCGCCACGCGCACCTTCAACCTCTTCGTCGTGAGCTGCTCGGGCACCCCCACGACCACCGACTTCACGCTGCAGGCGGTGGGCAGCGGCGCGGCCACCGGCTTCACCTTCACGATCACCGAAGCCGACGTGCGAGCCACCTCGGCCGCACCCACGGACTGGACCACCTGCACCAGCAAGTGGCTGCTCAAGCGGGGGGCGACGTGCTGACCCTGACGCACCAGTGCCGCCAGCCGCAGCGCGGCTTCACGCTGATCGAGCTCGTGGTGACGATCGCGCTGCTGGCGGTGCTGCTGGGCCTGGCGGCGCCTTCGTTCTCGCTGTGGACGCGCAATGCGCAGGTGCGCACGATCGGCGACACGCTGCAAAACGGCGTCCGCCTGGCGCAGAACGAAGCCGTGCGCCGCAATCGCCAGGTGGTGTTCTTCCTCACCAACGACACCGCTTGCAGCGCCAGCACGACGCCGGCCAGCAACGGCTCGTTCTGGGCCATCCGCACCGTGCCGCTGACCGCCGGCGACACGGCCGAGACAGTGCAATGCGGTCACCTCGCCGACAGCGCCGGCGGCGTGGCGCTGGCCGGTCCGACGGCGATCTGCTTCAACTCGATGGGTCGCCAGGTGGCCAACGCCAGCCCGGGCGCCGGCACCGCCACCTGCACCCTCGCCGCCAGCGGCCTGAGCAGCTACGACATCTCGGCCATGGGCAGCGACCGCCCTTTGCGCGTGCTGGTGGCGGTGGGCGGCCAGGTGCGCCGCTGCGACCCGGCGCGAACCCTCTCCACCAGCAACCCCGACGGCTGCCCGCCATGAACCACCCTGCCTGCTCCCAGCGCTGCCGCGGTGGCCCGCGCCGCCGCCACGGCCTCGGCGTCTCGATGATCGAGGTGCTGGTGGTCCTGGTGCTGTTCTCCTTCGGCCTCATCGGCATGGTCGGCTTGCAAGCCAAGGCGGTGCAGGTCTCGGTAAGTGCCGAAGACAGCAGCCGCGCCGCGCTGCTGGCCAACGAGGTCAGCTCGGCGATGTGGGCGGCCAACACCGTCAACCTGCCGGCGGCCGACATCACGGCCTGGAACCTGCGCGTCGCCGATGCCACGGCGCGCGGCCTGCCCAGCGGCGCCGGCACGGTGACGGTGGCCGGCACGGTGGCCACCATCACCGTGACCTGGCGTGCACCGCACGAGCCCAGCGGCACGGTGCACAACTACACCACGCAGGTGCAGCTGTGATCCAGCACACCGCCGCCGCGCCGCGAACGCACCGCCCCTGGCGCCGCGCCGGCGCCGGCTTCACGCTCATCGAGCTGCTGGTGGCGGCGGCCATCGGCATGGCGCTCACGCTGGCCATCACGCTGATGCTGGTGCGCTTCGAATCGGGCCGCCGCACGCTGACGTCGATGAACGACTCGTCGATCGGCGGCGCCTATGTGTCCTACGCGCTCGACCGCGTCGTGCGCAGTGCCGGCTCGGGCTACACCCAGTCGTGGCGCAATTCCTTCGGCTGCCAGCTGCTGGTGTCGCGCAGCGGCACCACGACGCTGCCGCGCGCCAGCGCCTTCCCGGCGCCTTTTGCCGGCGTGCCGCAAACCGTGCGGCTGGCGCCGGTGGTGATCCATGCCGGGGTCGGCACCGACGGCTCCGACGTGCTCGCCGTGCACACCGGCTCGTCGGGCCTGGGGGAGTCGCCACTGCGCGTGCTGCCGGCTTCGGCCACCACCACGGGCCTGCGCGTGCCGGCCACCATTGGCCTGCGCGCTGACGACCTGGTGCTGGTGTTCCAGAACAACGGCAACTGCATGCTGGAGCAGGTCGCGGCCGGATTTGCCGGCGGCGCCACGCAGCAGATCGACTTCGGTGGCACCTATGCCGACGACATCATCAACGGCGTGCGGCTGCAGGACATGAGCAACGCCGACGCCTGGGTCACGCCGCTCGGAAACATGGTCGCCAACCGGCCGATGTTCCAGCTCATCGGCGTCGGCGCCGACGCCACGCTGGTGGCGCATGACATGCTGCAGCTCGACGGCAGCGACGCCGTCGTCGCCATCGCCGACGGCGTCGCCGACCTGCGCGCCCGCTACGGCATCGACACCGACGGCGACGGCCGCGTCGACAGCTGGGTCGACCCGGGCACGGCACCCTGGGACGCCACCTCGCTGCAGAGCGGCACGCTGGCGGCGCAGAACAACCTGGGCAGCATCCTGGCCCTGCGCGTGGGCGTGATCATCCGCACCAACACGCCCGAACGCGACCCGGTGGCGCCGGCCACGCTGACGCTGTTCAGCGACCTCGGCAGCACGCTGCAGGCCACGCGCACGCTGACCACCGCCGAGCGCCAGCTGCGCTGGCGCACGCTGGAATTCACCGTGCCTTTGCGCAACGTCCTGCTCAAGCCATGACATATCCACACCCCCTTCATCGGCGCCGCAGCGCCGCCCGCCAGCGCGCGCAACAGGGCGTGGTCATGCTCTTCGGCCTCATCGCACTGGCCATCATGCTCATCGGCGCCGCGGCCATGGTGCGCTCGATGAACACCTCGCTGTTCAACGCCGGCAACCTGGGCTTCAAGCGCGACCTCACCAACCAGGCCGAGCGCGCCGTGGGCAGCGTGGTCACGCTGCTGCAGACCGGCGCCCTGAACACCGACACCGCGCGCCAGAGCAGCAGCACGACGCAGAACTACAGCGCCACTCTGCTGGCCAGCAACGCCCAGGGCCTGCCCACTGCACTCGTCGCCGACAGCAGCTTCAGCGCCGCCGGCGCCAGCAGCAACGACCTCACGATCGCAGGCCAGGCGATCACCGTGCGCTACCTCGTCGACCGCATGTGCGTCAACACCGGCGCCGCCTCGTCGAGCCACTGCACGATGGCCGATGACCCCAACCCACCCGGCGGCAGCGGCTCGGAGTCGATCCGCGCCGAGGACGCCAGTGCCGGCGGCGCGGGTGCGGTGGGTCAGCGCGTGGTCTACCGCGTCAGCATCCGCGTCGTCGGACCCCGCAACACCCAGGCTTACTTCCAGACCACCTTGACGCTATGAACACCTCAGACCGCCGCTCGTCCGCGATGATCGTGTCAGCCTTCGCGAGGGTGCGCCCATGGCGCAGCCCCTGGGCCCTGGGCCTGGCCCTGGGGCTGGGGCTTGGGCTGGCTGCGGTCTGGCCGCGCCCGGTCCAAGCCGCCACGACGCTGGCCGATCAACCGGTGTTCACCAACACCACGGTGCCGGGCAACCTGGCGCTGGCGTTGTCGGTGGAGTTCCCCACCGCGGTGAGCGTGGCGCACATCGACGCCACCTACGACACCACCAAGACCTACCTCGGCTATTTCGACCCGGGCAAGTGCTATCTGTACAGCTACAACGCCACCGAGACGCTGCGCTACTTCTACCCCGCCGGCGCAGCCAGCAGCCGCACCTGCACGGGTGCGGACGACGCCAAGTGGAGCGGCAATTTCCTCAACTGGGCCACGATGCAGACGGTGGACCCCTTCCGCTGGGCGCTGACCGGCGGCTACCGCGTCATCGACACCAGCACAGAGACCATCATCGAGAAAGCCTGGGCCTCGGGCCAGGGCGGCACCGGTAACTTCCCCAACCGCACCAGCAGCAGCTCGACGACGATCGCCAACACGACGCCGTTTGCCTGGTCGCAATTCAAGATGCGCATCCAGGGCCTGGGCAACAAGATGCGCTTCTCCAACAGCGGCAGCATCGACAACACGCCCACCGCCTACGACCCCGCGGTGGCCGTCAGCACGAGCACGGTCTACGAGCTGAGCATCCGCGTCAAGGTGTGCGACACCAGCAGCGGCGCGGGTCCGCTGGAAGGCAATTGCCTGGCCTACCCGGCAGGCAACTACAAGCCAGTGGGTCTGCTGCAGCAGTACGCCAGCACCTTCCGCTACAGCGCCTTCGGCTACCTCAACGACGGCAACATCCTGCGCGACGGCGGCGTGCTGCGGGCGCGGCAGAAGTTCGTCGGCCCAACCAAGCCGGTGCCGGCCTCGGTGCCGGTGTCCAACCCGGCATCGGAGTGGGACGAGACCACTGGCGTCATGATGATCAACCCCGACGCCACCGACGCGGCGGCCACGGCGCTGATCTTCGGCGTGCCGGTGAGCAACAGCGGCGTCATCAACTACCTCAACAAGTTCGGCCAGATCAACCCCGGCTCGTACAAGACCTACGACCCGGTGGGCGAGCTGTACTACGCCGCGGTGCGCTACTTCAAGAACCTGGGCAACGTGCCCGAGTGGACGGCAATCCCCAGCGGCACCAGCACCGCCACCAAGACGACCTGGGTCGACGGTTTCCCCGTCATCACGAGCTGGGATGACCCGATCCAGTACTCCTGCCAGCGCAATTTCATCCTCGGCATCGGCGACGTCAACACCCACGCCGACAAGAACCTGCCGGGCAGCGGCACGCCCACCGGCAACGAGCCGGCCAAGCCGGCTGCCGTGGTGGCCGACACCAGCGTCGACACCGTGGTGGCCACCAACAAGATCGGCTCGCTGCACGGCCTGGGCGCGAGCCTGGGCACCACCAACCCCTACAACGGCTGCTGCAACAACAACTCGGCCCTCATGGCCGGCCTGGCCTACGACTCCAACACCGTCGACATCCGGCCCGACAACGCCTCGCTGCCGCAGACCCTCGGCATGCAGACGATCCAGACCTACTGGATCGACATCCTGGAGTACCAGACCTACAAGGCCAACAACCAGTACTACCTGGCGGCCAAGTACGGCGGCTTCAAGGCGCCGACGGGTTTCTCGCCCTACACCCAGAGCACCGACATCCCGGCCAGCTGGTGGACCACCACGGGCGAAACCGTGGGCACGGGCGGCACCACGCAGCCGCGGCCCGACAACTACTTCGTGGCCAGCGCGCCCGACCAGATGGTGACCGGCCTGACGCGCGCCTTCGCCAGCATCGTGGCCCAGCTGCGCGCCTACACGACGTCATTCGCCACCGCCTTGCCGCAGATCGCGCTGAGCGGCACCGCCAGCTACGGCGCGCAGTACGACTCCAGCACCTGGACCGGCGAAGTGCAGGCCAACACCGTGACCTTCAACGCCACCACCGGCGACCCGACGCTGACGCTGCAGTGGTCGTTCAGCACCAAGCTCGCCGCGCAGCTGGCGGGCACGGGCTGGAACAGCAACCGCGTGATGGCGACCTGGAACACGAGCACGAATGCCGCCGTGCCCTTCCGCCTGAGCAACCTGTCGGCGGCGCAGCAGGCGGCGCTGGACACCGTCTACCGCAGCGGCAACGACAGTGCCGACTACCTCAACTACCTGCGCGGCGACCCCACGCACGAAGAGAACTCCACCGCCAGCGGCAGCACGCACCTGTACCGCAACCGCAGCAGTCCGGTGGGCGACATCGTGGGCTCCAAGGGCCGCCCAGTCGGTCCGCCGGCTGCCCCCTACTCGAGCGCTGCCAACCCGGGCTACGGTACCTTCAAGACCACCTGGGCCAGCCGCAAGACGATGCTCTACGTGGGCACCAACGCCGGCGTGCTGCATGCCATCGACGCGGCGCTGACCGGCAGCACGGCGGGCCGCGAGGTCTTCGCCTACGTCCCCGGCCCGCTCTACCAGGGCCCGAGCGGCACGCCGGCAGTCAACGGCCTGATGGCGCGCGGCGACCCCGACTTCACCCACACGCCCTTCGTCGACGGCCCGCCGGCAGTCTTCGACATCGACTTCGGCCGCACCTCGGGTGGCTCCGGCACCGACTGGCGCACCGTGGTGGTGGGCAGCCTGGGCAAGGGCGGCAAGCGCTACTTCGCCATCGACGTCACCGACCCCTCGGTGATGACCAGCGAGAGCGCCGTCGCCGGCAAGGTGCTGTGGGAGTTCAGCCACGCCGACCTGGGCTTCACCTACGGCGAGCCGACCTCGGTGAAGACGCGCAAGTACGGCTGGGTGCTGATCTTCGGCTCGGGCTACAACAACAGCGACGGTCGCGGCTACTTCTTCATCGTCAACCCGCGCACCGGCGCCCTGCTCGAGAAGATCGGCACCGGTGCGGGCAGCACCAGCAGCGACGCCGGCCTGGCCCACGTGCAGAGCTTCATCCTCGACCGCACCGACGGCACCGCCGACGCCATCTACGCCGGCGACCTGCTGGGCAACCTGTGGCGCCTGGACGTGACAGCGACTTCGGGCGCCTACCCCGCGCCGACGCAGCTGGCCCAGCTCACCAACGGCACCGGCAGCGCGGTGCCGATCACGTCGCGCCCGCTGGTCATCGTGCACCCGCGCCTGAACCGTCGCTACGTCACCGTCGGCACCGGCCGCCTGCTCGCCAGCTCGGACATCGGCAGCACCCAGTCGCAGGTCTTTGCCGCCATCCTCGACGGCAACGGCAACGCCTTCAACGCCCCCACCGCGCTGCCCGCGGGCATCACCTTCCCGATCCAGCGCAGCAACCTGGTCGAGCACAGCGACCTCACGCAGCCCGTGATCGTCAACCCGGCCACACAGATGGGCTGGTGGGTCGACATGGGCACCGCCGCGGCGGGCAACGGCTGGCGCATCATCACCGAGCCGAGCTCGTTCTACGGCGTCATCACCTTCGTGGCCATGCTGCCCAACGGCGATGCCTGCAACCCGTCGGGCACCAGCCGCGTCTTCTCGGTCGACGTCGGCACGGGCGAGAGCCAGCTGGTGGACAGCGCCGGCGCCACCATCGCCTACAGCTCCGTGCTCGGCGGGGTGGTCATCGAACATCGCACCTACAGCATCAACGGCACGCCGCGGCTGATTGCCGGCAACGACCTGGGCGTGAACCGCCGCATCGACCGCCGCGTCGCAGCCGGCCTGGGCCTGCGCCGCCTGAACTGGCGCGAACTGCCACTGGCCGACTGAGAGGCTGTGAGTTTTTCAAACCCGGGCGAATCCCGTCAACCCGATGGCGGCTCGGACGTCATAGAGGGCATGAATACACGAGCATGCGAAGAGGGGGCCACGCGGGTGGGCGAGTTGTTCGAGGATTTGCCCGAGCC
>JANMVM010000015.1:0-19684 GCA_031392695.1 Rubrivivax sp. | reverse complement strand
GTGGCTTCGGCGTCGCCCGCACCCGCCGCCCCGGCAGCCTCCGCCGGCAGGCGGCGACTGAACCCGAGCTTCGGCCGCATGCGCTACGGCGACGATCTCGAACCCGTGCTCGACCTCACGCTCGTCGACACCGACCCGGCTCTGGGCGGGACCACGGTGGTGCGCCTGGGTCTGCGCGCACTGGCGCGCGAGATCGACGCCACGCTGTCGCTGCCCGGTGCCGAGGTCTACGCGGTCAACCAGGACGGGATCATTGCGCTGCACCGGGATCCTTCGATCATGCTGGCACGCGTTCGTGCGCCCGGCGGGCAGACGGCTCGCACGGCACAGGCTTCCGCCGTCTCCGACGCCGCGGCCGCCGAGGCCGCGCCGGGCCTCGATCGTGAAGCCGTGCTCGGCCATGGCCTGCGCGAGGCGGAGGTCTTTCGATCGGCCGTGCCGATCGCCGAACTGGGTTGGACGATGGTCGTGGAAAGGCCGCGTTCGGCGGTCATGGCACCCGTCTGGGCGACGGTGCGCCGGGCGGCCATCTTCGTCACCCTGGGCGTGCTGTTGGCGATGACGGCCGCACTGACCCTGGCCGGGCGGCTGACGCGGCCGATCCGGCAGTTGCACCGCGCTGCGGCGCGGGTCGGCGCCGGCCAGCTCGAGACCACGATCGACATCCGTACCGGCGACGAACTCGAGGAACTGGCGATCCAGTTCAACCGCATGGCGGCGAGCCTGAAGGCCAGCGTCGACGAACTCGAAGCGCGCGTCGCGGCACGCACGCTCGAACTGGAGCACGCCAACCGACACAAGTCCGACTTCCTGGCCAACATGTCGCACGAGCTGCGCACGCCACTGAACGCCATCCTCGGCTTTGCCGACGTGCTGCGCGACGGCATGGCCGGCGCGCTCAACGCCGAGCAGCAGGAGTACATCGGTGACATCCACGCCTCGGGACTGCACCTGCTGGCACTCATCAACGACCTGCTGGACCTGACCCGGATCGAGGCCGGACAGCTCGACCTGGAGCGGTCTGAATTCCACGTGCGCGACACCGTGGCTGCGGCCGCCGCGCTCTTGCGTCGCCGCTGCGCCCAGAAGGGCCTGCGCCTCGAGATCGAGGTCGCAGCCGAGGTTGGAAACTGGGTGGCGGACGAGCGGCGCTTCAAGCAGATCGTCCTCAACCTGCTGGGCAATGCGGTCAAGTTCACGCCCGAGGGCGGGACCGTCAAAGTCATGGTCGAGCTGGGCGGCGAAGAGGGCCTGTGCGTCACGGTACGGGACAACGGCGTGGGCATCGACGCGGCGGATCACGAAGCCGTGTTCGAGGAGTTCCGCCAGGTCGGCACCGACGCCGCCGGGCGCGCCGAGGGCAGCGGCCTGGGGCTGGCGCTGGTGCGGCGCCTGGTCGAGCAGCATGGCGGCCGCGTCACGCTGCACAGCGCGCTCGGGGCCGGCGCGCGGTTTCGCTTCAACATCCCGAGGCCGCCATGAGTACCGGCACGGGCGGGCCCGACCGGTCTTCGACCGTGATCCACGTCATCGACGACCATGAACTGAGTCGCAAGCACTTGCGCACGGTGCTGGCCTTTCACGGCTATACGGTGGTGATGTCGGCCAACGCCGAGCAAGCGCGCCAGCACCTTCTGGCCACCCCGCCCGACCTCGTGCTGCTGGACCTGCAGATGCCGGGCGAGAACGGCTACGGGCTGCTGGCCTGGATGCGCAAGCAAGCGGCGCTGGCCGCGGTGCCGGTGATCTGCGTCACGGCCTCGGTCCCGCAGTCGGAACGCGAACGCGTGCAGGCCGCAGGCTTCGCCCAGTTTCTGGCCAAGCCGATCACGCCGCCGCAGCGCCTGCTGGACGCGGTGCGCACGGCCCTCGAAGCAGGGCCGCAGCCGTGACCGGGCAACGCATCCTGGTGGTCGACGACCGCGCCGAAGGCCGCAAGCTGCTGGCCCTGCGGCTGACGCGCGAGGGCTACGCAGTACGCGAGGCCGAAGATGGCGCTGCGGCCCTGGCCCTGGCCGCCGCGGAACCCCCCGACCTCGTGCTGCTGGACGTGCTGATGCCCGGCATGGATGGCTTCGAGGTCTGCCGCCGCCTGCGTGCCATGCCCGCCCTGCAGGCGGTGCCCGTGGTGATGGTGACCTCGCTCGAAGACACGCAGGACTGCATCCGGGGGCTGGAGGCCGGCGCCGACGACGTCATCATCAAGCCATTCAAGCCCGCCGAGTTGCAGGCGCGCGTTCGGTCGCTGTTGCGGGTGAAGCAGCTGCACGACGAAGGGCAGCGCCAGCGCGAGGCACTGGCCGAGTTGTCGGCGACGCTGGAACTGCGCGTGGCCGAGGGCGTGAGCCAGGTCGAGCGGCTTTCGCGCCTGAAGCGCTTCTTCTCGCCGGCACTTGTCAAGGCCATCGTCGATGGCAGCGGCGACGAGCTCATGCGACCGCACCGCCGCGAGATCGCCGTCTGCTTCATCGACCTGCGCGGCTTCACCGCCTTTGCCGACAGCGCCGAGGCCGAGGAGGTGATGGCGGTGCTGGCGCAGTTTCACGGCGAGGTGGGTCCCCTGGTCATGAGCCACGAGGGAACGCTGGAGCGCTTCACCGGCGACGGCATGATGGTCTTCTTCAACGACCCGCTGCCGCAGTCGCGGCCCGCCGAGCGTGCGATCAGGCTGGCACTGGCGGTGCGCGATGCCGTGGCTCGGCTCAGCCTGCAATGGCGCAGCCTTGGCTACCAGCTCGACGTCGGCATCGGCATCGCCCAGGGTTACGCCACCATCGGCCCGATCGGCTTCGAGGGCCGCTGGGACTACGCCGCCATCGGCTCGGCCACCAATCTGGCGGCACGGCTGTGCGCCGAGGCCGGCGCGGGCCAGATCCTGATCTCCCAGCGCGCCATGGCCACCGCGGGCCTGGGCCTGCGGGTCGAATCGCTCGGCGATCTGCAGCTCAAGGGCTTCGTGCGGCCGGTCCGTGTCCACTGGCTGCTGGGCCTGGAGCCCGGTGCTTCACCGCCGACGTGAGCGCATCGCGCTGCACCGGGGCGCTGCCCCGGCTGGCGATTCCGAGCCCCTCACCACTGCGGCTTGCGCTTGTCGATGAAGGCCTGCACACCTTCCAGCGCGCCAGCGTCCATCATGTTGCAGGCCATCGTCTGGCCGGCATCGTCGTAGGCGGCCTGGATGCCCTTGTCGAGCTGGCGGTAGAAGAGCGCCTTGCCCATCGCGATGGCGACGCGGGGCTTGGTGACGATGCGGTCGAGCATGCCGCTGACTTCGGCGTCCAGCCGATCGGTGTCGACGACGCGGTTGACCAGGCCTTTCTCGCGCGCCTCGTCAGCGCTGATGAAGTCGCCCGTGACCAGCATCTCGAAGGCCGCCTTGCGCGACAGGTTGCGGCTCAGCGCCACGCTGGGCGTGCTGCAGAACAGGCCCAGGTTGACGCCGCTGACGGCAAAGCGCGCCTCGCGCGCAGCCACGGCCAGGTCGCACATCGCCACCAGCTGGCAGCCGGCGGCGGTGGCGACGCCCTGCACGCGCGCGATCACCGGCAGCGGCAGCTGCTGGATGCTCATCATCATGTGGCCGCACTGCGCGAAGAGCCGCTCGTAGTAGGCCAGAGAGGGCTCGGCGCGCATCTCTTTCAGGTCATGCCCGGCGCAGAAGGCCTTGCCGGTGGCGGCGATGACGACGGCGCGCACGCTTTCGTCGGCGGCCACGCGGTCGAGCGCCGCCTGCAGCGCTTCGAGCAGGCCTTCGCTGAGTGAATTGAAGGCTTGCGGGCGGTTGAGCGTGAGCGTGACGACGCCGCGCTCATCTTTGTCGTAGACAACCAGGTCGGCATCGTTCATGGTCGGCTCCTCACTCGTTGGCGGACGAGGACTTGGCCCGCCCGCGCAACTGGAATTTCTGGATCTTGCCCGTGCTCGTCTTGGGGATGGCCTCGAAGCGGATCTCGCGCGGCACCTTGTAGCCCGCCAGCAGGCCCTTGCAGTGGGCCACGAGCTCGGCCGCGGTGACGGTCGATCCGACCTTGGTCTCGACGTAGGCCAGCGGCGTCTCGCCCCATTTGGGATCGGGCCGCGCCACCACCGCGCAGGCCAGCACGGCCGGGTGGCGGTAGAGCGCGTCTTCGACCTCCAGGCTGCTGATGTTTTCGCCCCCGCTGATGATGATGTCCTTGCTGCGGTCCTTGATCTTCACGTAGCGGTCAGGCTCCATCACCGCCAGGTCGCCGGTGTGGAACCAGCCGCCCTCGAAGGCCTTGGCCGTGGCCGTGGGGTTCTTCAGGTAGCCCTTCATCACGATGTTGCCGCGGAACATGATCTCGCCCATGGTCTGGCCATCGGCCGGCGTGATGGCCAGGGTCTCGGGGTCGAGCACGCTCATGCCGTCCTGCAGCATGTAGCGCACGCCTTGGCGGCCGTTCAGCCGCGTCTGCTCCGACAGCGACTGCGCCGCCCACGAGGCCCGCTTGACGGCCACGCTGGCCGGGCCGTAGACCTCGGTCAGACCGTAGACGTGCGTGATGTCGAAGCCGATCGCCGCCATGCCCTCGATCATGGCCGCCGGCGGTGCCGCACCGGCGACCATGCCGCGCACGCCGGGCGGCACGCCGGCACGCAGCGCCGGGTCGGCGTTGATGATCAGGTTGTGCACGATCGGCGCGGCGCAGTAGTGGTCGACGCCGTGCTCGCGCATGGCGTCGAGGATGGCCTTGGCCTCGACGCGGCGCAGGCAGACGTGGGTGCCGCCGAGCAGGGCCACGGTCCAGGGGAAGCACCAGCCGTTGCAGTGAAACAGCGGCAGCGTCCACAGGTAGATGGGAAAGTGCGGCATCGTCCAGGTCGCCGCGTTGCACACCGCATTGAGGTAGGCGCCGCGGTGGTGCGTGACCACGCCCTTGGGGTCGCCGGTGGTGCCGCTGGTGTAGCTCACGGCGATGGCGTCCCACTCGTCGGCCGGGCCCTGCAGCTGCGGCAGCGGCGGGTGCGCGGCCAGCAGGGCTTCGTATTCGTGCGCGCCCAGGCGCTCGCCGGCAGCGCTGTATTCGCTGTCGCAGACGTCGATGACGACGATGCCGCGCCCGAGGTCGCCGCGCAGCGCCGCTAGCGCCTGCGCCATCACGGGCGCGAATTCGCGGTCGGTGATCAGCACCGTGGCTTCGCAGTGCGCCATCTGCCAGGCCAGCAGCGGCGCGTCCAGGCGCGTGTTGAGGGTGTTGAGCACGGCATTCAGCGCCGGCACCGCGTAGTGCGCTTCGAGCATCTCGGGCGTGTTGGGCAGCATCACGCTGACGGTGCTGCCGCGGCCCACGCCCAGGGCCGCCAGCGCCGCCGCCAGCCGCGCGCTGCGCTCGCGCGTCTGCGCCCAGGTGTAGCGACGCTGGCCGTGCACCACCGCCGGCAGGTCGCCGAAGACCTCGGCGCTGCGCTCAAGAAAGCTGACGGGCGACAGCGCAGCGAAATTGGCGCTGTTCTTGTGCAGGTCCTGCTCGTAGATGTTCATGCTGCGGCGCTCCCGGGTCGGCTCGCAACCATGTTACGCGCCCGCGCTGCAGCGGAGACGGACCGGCCCATGCTGGCTCAGGCCACCGCCTGGCACAGGGCCTGGTCGACATCCCAAAGAATGTCGTCGATGTGCTCCAGCCCGACCGAGATGCGCACCATGTCGGGCTTGACGCCGGCGGCCAGTTGCTGCTCGGCGTCGAGTTGGCGGTGGGTGGTACTGGCCGGGTGGCTGATGAGCGTGCGCGTGTCGCCGATGTTGACGAGGTGACTCATGAACTGCGCGCCTTCGATGAACTTCACGCCCGCCGCTTCGCCGCCGCGCACGCCAAAGGCCAGCAGGCCCGATGCGCCGCTCATCTGGCGCGTCAGCAGCTTGTGCTGCGGGTGCTCGGGCAGGCCGGGGTAGTTGACCCAACTCACGGCGGCGTGGGCGCGCAGGAACTCGGCCACCTTCAGCGCATTGCTGCAGTGGCGCTCCATGCGCAGCGGCAGCGTCTCCACGCCCTGCAGGATCTGCCAGGCGCTGCTGGGCGACAGTGCGGCGCCGAAGACGCGCAGGCTCTCCATGCGGCAGCGCATCGTGAAGCCGAAGTTGCCGAAGGTCTCATAGAACCTCACGCCGTGGTAGCCGGGGCTGGGCTCGGTCATGCCGGGGTACTTGCCGTTGTCCCAGGCGAAGGTGCCGCTCTCCACCACCACACCGCCGAGCGTGGTGCCGTGGCCGGCCAGGTACTTGGTGGCGCTGTGGACCACGATGTCGGCACCGTGCGCGATCGGGTTGCACAGGAAGGGGCTGGGCACCGTGTTGTCGATGACCAGCGGCACGCCGTGGGCGTGGGCCACCGCCGCGATGGCCGCGATGTCCAGCACCACCAGGCTCGGGTTGCCCAGGCTTTCGGCAAACACCGCGCGCGTGGTGGGGCGCATCGCCGCGGCGAAGGCATCGGTGCGGGTGGCGTCGACGAAGGTGGTGTCGATGCCGAACTTCTTCAGGCTCACCGCCAGCATCGTCACGCTGCCGCCGTACAGAGCCCCCGCGGCCACGACGTGGTCGCCGGCCTGCAGGATCGTCATCAGCGCCATCGCCTCGGCCGCCATGCCACTGGCGCTGGCCACCGCGGCGCGGCCGCCTTCGAGCGCGGCCACCCGCTCTTCCAGCGCCGCCACGGTGGGGTTGCTCAGGCGGCTGTAGACGTTGCCGAAGGTCTGCAGGTTGAACAGGCTGGCAGCGTGCTCGGCGCTGTCGAAGACGAAGCTCGTGGTCTGGTAGATCGGCAGCGCGCGCGCGCCGGTGGCGGCGTCGGGGATCTGGCCGGCGTGGATGGCCAGTGTCTCGGGCTTGAAGCGGCGGTCGGGCATGAGTGCATGCTAGCTGCTCGTCGCCGGGCCAGAGGTGGCCGTCAGCGGCTGGCGGCGACCGCCTTGCTGATGCCCGGCAGCAGGTGCGCCGCGTCGAGCACGGCGTTGAGCACGGCGAGCCGCCAGCCCTCGGTCTCGGCGCGGTCGGCGAAGTCCGGGCGCAGGATCTGGCGCCGGTAGGCGGCGACGATCTCGGCCACGGCAGCCGGCGGCGTGCCGCCCAGGTTGACGATCAGCAGCCGCTGGCCGGCCACCGCGCCGGCATCGATCGGGCGCTGGCCGGTGACGAGGATCGGCCCCTCGGCTGCCGCGGAGCCGCAGGCCTTCATCACCGCAGCGCCGCGCTCGGTGCGGCAGACGCTGGCCAGCAGCAGCGCCGCCTGTCCGTAGTCGTACAAGCCGTGCAGCACGGCACTCGCCGTGGCATCGGGCCGCTCGCGCGCGGCAGCCATCGCCAGCGTTGCCTCGGCAGCGTCCTTCACCGGGATCGTCATCAGGTTCAGGTTCTCGCGCGCCAGTGCGGCGTCGCCGGCGCTGCCGCTGAGGGCGAAGAGTTCGGACAGCAGCTTGAGCGAATTGCGGTTCGCCGCCCGCGTCAACACCACGCTGTAGAGACCGTAGCCCGCTGGTGGCACTTCGCCCCGGTCGAGCACCTGGTAGACGCTGTCGCGGATGTCGGCAGCGCCCGGGAAGACACGCGTGGGCTTGTCGCCGGGCCCGCCCGGTGCCGGGTTGCGGTGGGCGCAGGCCAGCAGTGCCAGCGCCATCACCATCAATAGCATCATCGACAGCACCATCGATGGCACCGGCGCCAGCAGGCGGCCCGCCTTCACGGGCGCTTCTCCGGCGGCGCCGGTCTGCGCAGCAGCGCCCAGCCCCGGGTCAACAGCAGGCGCAGCAGCACGGCGACGAAGGCAAACAGACCGGCCAGCTCGGCCGAGGGCTCGACGCGGGGATACAGCCAGTGAAAGGCCAGGCCGATGGCGAGCGCCAGCAGCAGCACGCCGGCCACCGACAGCGTGAAGCCCTTCATCGCCAGCCCTTGGCGGCGGCCGGCGCGGGTCTGCAGGGGCTGGAGTCGGTCATGTCGGGCATCAGCGGTGAGCAAGTGGCGCCAGTATCGTCGGCACGGCCAGGCCAGGGCCCATCGCCCGGCGCAAAACTGTAGCGCTATGCCCCCGGCAGCTGCCAGGCGGCTGGCTTGGGCGACAGCAGCAGGCTCGATCCCCCCAGAAGCGCCTTTGCCTCGGGCGCCAAAGCCGACTAAGGTGGCCGCTTGCGCGCGGCATGCCGCCGGCGGGAGCTCAAGCATGAACAAGTCCTGGCTCATGGCTCTGATGGTCTTGCCGGCCGGCTTCGCGCAGGCGCAGGATTCCGGCCTCAGCGTCTCGGTCGGCGCGCGAGCCTGGTATGCCCAGTGGACGACGTTTGGCTACTACGCCCCGCTGAACAACGCCGGGCAGCGGGTCAACCTCGCGCTGACCCAGGTACCGGCCAGCGACAAGCTGGTGTGGTTGCCCATCGTCAGCGTGCGTTACGGCGACTTCGTGGGCTCGATCAGCGCATTCCCGTCGACGCGGTTCTCCTTCGTCGACGACGGCAGCGGCACCCGCAGTGAGCTCGACGTCAACCTGGGCTACGCGGTGATGCCAGGCCTGACCTTGACGCTGGGCTACAAGAAAGTCTCGCAGGGCGACGGCGCCGACGTGTACCGACCGGCCGGCCCGGTGGCCGGCATCAGCGCCAACGCGCCGCTCGGTGGGGCCATCTCGCTCTATGGAGCCTTGGGCATCGGGCGACTGAAGACGCCGGCCGGCGACAACATCGCCTTCAAGGCCGGCTACCGGCTCACCGAACTGGGCCTGGCCTACACGCTGAATGCCGAGCGCTTCCCGCGGCGCTGGACCCTCACCGCCGGCTATCGCATCCAGGTGCTGAGCTCATACGAGGCCTTCAACGCCCAGGATGGCCGCGATACGACGCAGGGACTGACGCTGGGCGCCATCGCCACGTTCTGATGGCCATCACAGCGCCGTCCCCGGGTTGCTCTCGCCGGGGCAGCCGGCAAAGCAGAACTTGCCGCTGAACGATCCGTAGATGAACGGGGTTTGCCGTTTGCGGTAGTCCTTGAGCGTCTCTTGTTCGACGCCCAGCGTGACGCGTTTGATGAACTCCTCGACGTAGAGGCCCTGGGTGCCGATGTGCTGCAGGATGTGCTTGGTCAGCGGACCATTGCGGCCTTCGCCATCGAAGGCAGTGTCCCTGGATGCCGTCGCGTACAGCACCATCGTGCCGGGCGGGGCGTCCTTGATGGGCTGCAGCCCGTTGCTGGCCCGCGCCACGCTGTCGAGCGAGCGGATCAGCGCCGAGCGTGCAGCTGGCGCTGCGGCGGCGCCGGCGCCGCGGCTGGTCTGGCGCGGCGGCTGGCCGAACAGGTCGGTGCGGCAGGCGTCCAGGATCACGAGCTGGAATCGCGTCGGCCTTTGCGCCAGGCGATCGAACAACTCGTCGACCGGGTACAGCACGCGCGTCGGGTCTTCGGTGGCCGTCGCCGGCTGCACCTGGGTCGGGATCAGGAAGTTCGCATTGCGCGCTTGCACGCCGTGGCCGGAGTAGTAGAAGACGCCGACCGAGCCCGCCTGCAGGCGGCTCGTGTACTCCGTGACGCGGGCTTCGAACTCGGCGCGGTCGCGGACGTTGGTGTGGCACAGCGTCGTGAAGCCGAGCTTCTTCAGCGCTGCGCACATGTCGGCGGCGTCGTTGACGGGATTCGTCAGTGGCGTGGCGTTTTCGTAAGCGGCGTTGCCGATCACCAGCGCCAGTCGCGCGCCGGCGCTGCCGGACGGCGCGGCACAGGCGGCCAGCAGCAGCGTCGCGACGGCGAGCCGGAGCGCGAGTCCGAGGCCTGCCCGGACCGGCGTCTTGCGTGAAGGGATGGCATTCATGCGGCAGTCTCAAGCGCGCTTCACAGCGCCCGCCGGGCCGAGATCACACCCGTGTTCACGCCCACCCAGCCCAGTCCGCCGTAGAGCCGCGCATGCTCGATCTTCACGCAGCGGTCCATCACCGAGTCGAGCCCGGCGGCGCGCGCGATGGCATCGGCCTCGGCGTTCATGACCCCCAGTTGCTGCCACAGGCAGCGGGCGCCGATGGCCACGGCGCTGGCAGCAATCGGCGGCAGGTCGGCGGGCTTGCGGAAGACGTCGACCATGTCGACGGCGAAAGGAATGTCCTCCAGCCGGGCATGGCAGCGTTCGCCCAACACCTGCTCGTAGCGCGGGTTCACCGGCACGATGCGGTAGCCCTTGCTCTGCAGGTACTTGGCGACAAAGTAGCTCGGCCGGTGCCACTCGGCCGACAGGCCCACCACCGCGATGGTGTGGCATGCCTTGAGGATGCGGCGCAGGGTGGCGATGTCGTCGGCCATGGCGCATGGTACGACGCGGCCGGCGGTGCGGGCCCGCGCATGCCCCCACGGGCGGATGCCGGCGGCAACCTGCCTTGCTACATTGCGTGCTCCTCTTACAGGACACTCAACATGACCATGCAGCTCCGCGCCCCTGTTCTCGCCGTGCTGGCTGCGCTTGCCGGGGCCGCGGGCAACGCTCGCGCCCAGGCCGCGGACGACACCGCTGCCCTGCGCAACTGGATCCAGCTCTACGGCGTGGCCGCGACCTGGGAGTTGAACTCGGTGGCGAACTCGTTTGGCATCGGCACCAACGCCCAGTTCAATGCCGAGTCGGACCTGGGCTTGCCCCGACACCGGCCCTACACCGGTGTGCAGCTGGGGCGGCGCATCGGCGAGCGCTGGCGTGTCGAGCTCGACTACGGCTGGGGTCGGCGCAAGGGCAGCCGCACCTTGGGCAGCGACCTGGACGCGGACAACGTGCGTTATGCCGCCGGGTCGGCGCTGCAATCGCAGGTCACGTTGACCACCTTGCGCGTCACCGGCGGCTGGTCGATGGTGCAGACCGAGCAGGTCGAGGCGGGTCTGCTCATCGGCGGGCATCACGTCCAGCTGAGCCGCCACCTGCAAGGCCAGGGGCAGTCGCTGTCCCTGCTGCCACCACCGCCGGGCGCCAGCGGGCCACCCGCGGTGCAGGCGAGCGCCAGTGACGGCTCCGACTCGGTGATCTGGCCGCTGGCCGGGGCCTTCGTGTCCTACCAGTGGACGCCGGCCTGGCGGCTGGGCGCACGGCTGCTTTTTACCAACAGCCACAACGTCCAGTGGCAGGCCCAGGCGGCGTGGAAAATCGACCGCCACTGGTCCGTGGCAGCCGGCTACCTGCAAGCGCGCCACAACATCGACGGCGTGTCCTGCTTCATCGGCTGCAGCCCGCGCTATCTCATCGACTCGCTCATCCAGGGCCCCAGCCTGACCTTTCAACTCGCTTTCTGATCCGCTTCAGACCAGGAAGCCGCGTTCTCGCAACAGCGCCTCCAGCGCCGCCGAGTCGCGCTCGAAGACTTGCGGCGCGTACTTGATGTCGCTGGTGTAGTACTGCGCCAGCGAGGTGATGCCGAGCTCGGCCATCTTGTCCACCATGTGCTGGCCCATGCTGCGGTAGCGCTCCCAGCCCTTGACCTCGCGCGACCCGAAGTCACGGTCGATGGTCTCGGCGCTGGGGCGCTGGTAGGTTTCGTCGTGGATCCACGCCCCGGGAGGCAGGCGGTCGCGCTGCGGCGGCGCTTCCGCGGGCCAGCCCACCACCATGCTGGTCACGGGCAAGCAGTTGCCGGGCAGCAGCAACTCGTCGGCGATGGCACGCATGCGGTGCAGCGTGGTGCCCATGTAGCAGATGCCCAGGCCGTGGCTCTCGAAAGCGAGCGCCGCCGTCTGCGCCAGGATGATGGCGTCGAAGGCCGCCACGTGCCAGCTCAGCAGGTTGCCGAAGTTCAAGCGCGCGCCGCGCTGGACGAGCCACTGCCGGGTGCGGAAGCTGTCGGCGCAGAAGGTCAGCACCAGGGGCGCCTGCAGGACCATGGGCTGGCCAAAGTGCAACTCGCACAGGCGGGCTTTGCGCTCGATGTCCCGGGTCTTGATGACCGACACGAGATTGAGGTTGCCGCTCGACGAGGAGCCCTGCAGCGCCTGCTCAAGCAGGCGGTCGACGAAGGCAGGCTCGATGGGCTTGTCCTGGTAGCTGCGGATCGAGCGATGCGACTGCATCAAGTCGGCAAACTTGGTGGCAACGGTCATGGTGCAAGGCTCCTGGGTGGACGGCGCATCATGCCAAGGCGGCCGGCACGGCGGTCGCAGCGGCCCGCTGCTACACTGGCGGCCGTCAGGAGAGAGCTTCCCCGTGAAGCCGCCGAAGGCGCAGAGGCCCACCCCATGCAGGCCCTTGAACGCTCAGGCAAAAGGACTGGCTTTTTGACCTCACTGGAGAGAGGCTGGCGGCCCCGAAGCCACCGGCCCACCGAAGGGGCAAAGCCTGCCGGTTGCTGCATGGTGCAGCGATGCGGCAGCGCTGAATCTCTCAGGTAAAGCGGACAGCGAGGGCCCCGGACCACCGTGCAAACGGGGGTTGCGTCGATGCCCTTGCCGAGGATTTGTCATGTCCCAGCCCGCTGCCCCTGCCCTGCTCCAGACCCCGCTGCATGACTGGCACCTGCGCCACGGCGCCCGCCTGGTGCCCTTCGCCGGCTACGCCATGCCGGTGCAGTACGCCAGCGGTCTGATGGCCGAGCACAAGCAGTGCCGCGAGTCAGCGGCGCTGTTCGACGTCTCGCACATGGGCCAGCTGCGGCTGGTCGGCGCCGAGGCCGCCGCTGCGCTGGAGACACTGCTACCGGTGGACGTCGTCGACCTCGGCGTGGGCAAGCAGCGCTACGCCTTCTTCACCAACGCCAGCGGCGGATTGCTCGACGACCTGATGATCGTGCGGCCCGCGCCCGAAGCCGGCTTCGGCGACCTCTTCCTGGTCGTCAACGCCGGCTGCAAGGAAGCCGACATCCGCCACTTGCGGACCCACATCGGCCACCGCTGCCAGGTGCTGCCGATGCCCGAGCGCGCGCTGCTGGCGCTGCAGGGCCCGAAGGCGGTCGACGCGCTGGCGCGGCTGCACCCCGGCGTGGCGGCGCTGGTCTTCATGAGCGGCGGCGTCTTCGAGCTGGCCGGCGCGCCGTGCTTCGTGACGCGCTCGGGCTACACCGGGGAAGACGGCTTCGAGATCTCGGTGCCCGCCGCAGCGGCCGTGGCGCTGGCCGACGCACTGCTGGCCCAGCCCGAGGTCCAGGCCGCCGGACTCGGCGCGCGCGACACGCTGCGCCTGGAAGCCGGCCTGTGCCTGTACGGCCACGACATCAACGAGACGACGAGCCCGGTGGAAGCGGGCCTCACCTGGGCGATCCAGAAAGTGCGCCGTCCCGGTGGCGCGCGCGCCGGCGGCTATCCGGGCGCCGCGGCCATCGAAGGCCAACTGGCCGGCGCGCCGCCGAGCAAGCGCGTGGGCCTCGTCGGCCTGGAGCGCGTGCCGGTGCGCGAAGGTGCGCCGATCGTCGACGCCCACGGCCGCAAGCTCGGCACCGTGACCAGCGGCACGCTGGCCCCCACGGTCAACCAGTGCGTGGCGATGGCCTACCTGCCCCTGAACCACGCGCTGCCCCACCACGAGGTCTACGCCGAGGTGCGCGGCAAGCGGCTGCCGATGCGCGTCACCGCGATGCCGTTCAACCCGCATCGCTACCGTCGCTGATCGCGCCACCGGCGCTGCTGGCGCGCCTGGCGCTACGCCTGGATCACCACGCTCTTTCATCGTCCATCCCAAGGAGCCTGCCCATGACGACCATGTACACCCCCGATCACGAGTGGATCAACATCGAAGACCATGAAGCCGCCGTCGTCGGCATCACGCACCACGCGCAGGACGCGCTCGGCGACGTCGTCTTCGTCGACCTGCCCGAGGTCGGCCGCGTCTACAGCAAGGGCGAGGTGGCCGGCGTGGTGGAGTCGGTGAAGGCCGCCGCCGACCTCTTCATGCCGGTGACGGGCGAAGTGGTCGAAGTCAACGAGGCCCTGCGCGCCGACCCCGCGCTGGCCAACACCGATCCGCTGGGCAACGGTTGGTTCTTCAAGGTCCACATCACGCGCATGGAAGAGTTCGACCAGCTCATGGACCCGCCGGCCTACGACAAGCTGCTCAAGACGCTGTAGACCCCACCCTATCCCCACGCCCGCCCAACGACTCGAAAGCCCTGGAACCCGCCCCATGTTGATGTCCGCCCTGAAGCCGCTCGGTGAGCTGGAAAACAGCACCGAATTCGCCGCCCGCCACATCGGGCCCTATGCCGATGACGAAGCGCACATGCTGTCGGTCATCGGCGCGGCCAGCCGCCGGGCGCTGATCGAGGCGATCGTGCCGCGCAGCATCGCGCGCAGCCAGCCGATGGCGCTGCCGGCGCCGCTGTCCGAGGCGCAGGCACTGGCCGAGCTGAAGGCGCTGGCCGGCCGCAACCGGGTGCTCAAGAGCTTCATCGGCCAGGGCTATCACGGCACCCACACGCCGGGCGTCATCCTGCGCAACATCCTCGAGAACCCGGCCTGGTACACCGCCTACACGCCCTACCAGGCCGAGATCAGCCAGGGCCGCATGGAAGCGCTGATCAACTTCCAGACCATGATCTGCGATCTCACCGGCATGGCGATCGCCAACGCCAGCATGCTCGACGAAGCCACCGCCGCGGCCGAGGCGATGACGCTGGCCAAGCGCAGCGTCAGGAGCAGGAGCGACACCTTCGTGGTCGCGGGTGACTGCCACCCGCAGACGATCGAGGTCATCCGCACGCGCGCCGCGCCGCTCGGGCTGAAGGTGGTGCTGGCCAATTCCGCCCAGGCCTGGGACGCACTGATCGCCGGCGGCGATTACTTTGCCGTGCTGGCCCAGGTGCCCACCACCGACGGCAGCATCCACGACCTGCGCGCCGACGCCGGGCGCATCCACGCCCACCAGGCGGCCTTCATTGTTGCGGCCGATCTGCTGGCGCTGACGCTCATCGTGCCACCGGGCGAGCTGGGCGCCGACATCGCCCTCGGTACCACGCAGCGCTTCGGTGTTCCGATGGGCGGTGGCGGCCCGCATGCGGCCTACCTGGCCTGCCGCGATGAATTCAAGCGCAGCCTGCCCGGCCGCCTGGTGGGCGTGAGCGTCGACAGCCACGGCGAGCCGGCCTACCGGCTGGCGCTGCAGACGCGCGAGCAGCACATCCGGCGCGAGAAGGCGACGTCCAACATCTGCACTGCGCAGGTGCTGCTGGCGGTGATCGCCAGCATGTACGCCGTCTACCACGGCCCCGCGGGCTTGAAGCGCATCGCGCAGCGCGTCGCCAGCTACACCGCGGTGCTGGCCAGCGGCCTGCGCGACATGGGTGTGGCGGTGCGCAGCACCAGCGCCTTCGACGCGGTGTGCATCGACACCGGCAGTGCCACCGCCGAGATCGCCGCGCGCGCCCGCGCCGCCGGCATGAACCTGCGCCGCTTCCCCGCGTGGGGCGACACGATGACCGGCATCGCGCTGGACGAGACCACGACGCGCGACGACCTCCGGGCGCTGTGGCAGCTCTTTGCCAAGCCCGGTCAGGCGCTGCCCGATCTGGCGTCGTTCGACAAAGGCATCGAGTCGATGATCCCCGAGGGCCTGCGCCGCACCAGCGCCTTCCTGACCCACCCGGTGTTCAACCGCCATCACAGCGAAACCGAGATGCTGCGCTACATCCGGTCCCTGAGCGACAAGGACCTGGCACTCGACCGCAGCATGATCCAGCTGGGCAGCTGCACGATGAAGCTCAACGCCACCAGCGAGATGATCCCGATCACCTGGCCCGAGTTCGCGCAGGTGCACCCCTTCGCGCCCCGCGATCAGCTGGCCGGCAGCTGGGCCTTGAACGATCAGCTCTGCGCCTGGCTGTCACAGGCCACGGGTTATGCAGGCGTGAGCCTGCAGCCCAACGCCGGTAGCCAGGGTGAGTACGCAGGCCTGCTCGTCATCAAGGCCTGGCACGAGAGCCGCGGCGAAAGCCAGCGCAACATCTGCCTGATCCCCGACAGCGCGCACGGCACCAACCCGGCCAGCGCGCAGATGGCGGGGCTGACGGTGGTGGTGACGAAGTGCGACGCAATGGGCAACGTCGACATGGACGACCTCAAGGCCAAGTGCGAACAGCACAGCGCCAGGCTGGCCGCGGTGATGATCACCTACCCCAGCACGCACGGCGTGTTCGAGGTGCGCGTCAAGGAGCTGTGCGCGCTGGTGCACCAGCACGGCGGGCGCGTCTACGTCGACGGCGCCAACATGAACGCGCTCGTCGGCGTGGCCGCACCGGGCGAGTTCGGCGGCGACGTCAGCCACCTCAACCTGCACAAGACCTTCTGCATCCCGCACGGCGGCGGCGGCCCCGGCGTCGGGCCGGTGGCGGTGGTGGCCGACCTGGTGCCCTTCCTGCCGGCGCACCGCACGGCCGGTATCGGCGGCGAGCACAGCGTCGGTGCCGTGAGTGCAGCGCCGCTGGGCAACGCCGCGGTGCTGCCGATCAGCTGGATGTACTGCCGCATGATGGGCGCCGACGGCCTGCGCGACGCCACCGAGGTCGCGATCCTCAGCGCCAACTACATCGCCGCGCGCCTGGCCGACCACTACCCCGTGCTCTACAGCGGCGGCAATGCCGGCTTGAAGGGCGGCGGCGTGGCCCACGAATGCATCATCGACATCCGGCCGCTGGCCAAGAGCAGCGGCATCGGGGCCGAGGATGTCGCCAAGCGGCTCATCGACTACGGCTTCCATGCGCCCACGCTCAGCTTCCCGGTCGCCGGCACGCTGATGATCGAGCCCACCGAGAGCGAGCCGCGCGCCGAGCTCGACCGCTTCTGCGACGCCATGATCGCCATCCGGGCCGAGATCGCGCAGGTCGAGTCCGGCGCCTGGCCCCGGGACGACAACCCGCTGAAGAACGCGCCGCACACCGCGCCGGCGCTGCTCAAGACCGACTGGCCGCATGCCTATACGCGCGAGCAGGCCGCCTACCCGGTGGCGGGCCTGCGGCAACTGAAGTACTGGTCGCCGGTGGGCCGCGTCGACAACGTCTACGGTGACCGCAACCTGTTCTGCAGCTGCGTGCCGCTGAGCGAGTACGAAACGGCCTGAGCGGCGGGCGGCGCTGCGGGCCCTGGCAGGTCGGCCTCAGCCGACACTGGCCATCGGCCGGTTCAGCGCCAACCGCGTCCAGGCCAGCACGAAGAAGCCGTACAGCGCCACGCTGGACCAGCCGGCGGCATTCATGACACCCCCGATCACCGCGTACAGCGTGACGAGCATGCTGACGGCCGTGGCGGCCGCCAGCATGCCGGCGGCCCGCCGCTGCGCGTCGGGCTCCGTCAGGGCCCGCAAGCCCCACAGCGCCGCGGCGTACATCAGCAACGCGGCGCCGAAGTAGCGCCCGCTGAGCACGTGCCAGGGGTCGGCCGCGGCGGCACCATAGATCGCCGCGGTCTGCGCCGGCGCGATCACGAGTCCAAGGCCGAAGATCAACGCGGTGATGGCAGACAGCGCGGCCAGCGATCGGAAGTCCATGGCAGATCTCCTGCGACAAAGGGTGTCCGGACTCTGGACTCCTGGCGGCGTCCTGTCATCAGCCAGGTGGCGCCGTATCCCCAATCCGTCGATGCCCGTTGCCGAGCGCCTTGGCCTGGCGCCGCCATGGCATCAGAATCGGTAACGATGAAGATCCTGGTTGTCGGTGCTACGGGCGCCCTCGGTCGACCCGTGGTGAAGGCGCTGCTGGCACAGGGCGTCGCAGTGCGTGCCGTGTGCCGCCACCCTGAACACGCGGTCGACCTGGCCGCGCTGGGCGCCGAGGTGTGCGCCGGCGATCTGGCCGACAGCGCCTCGATCGCGCGCGCCTGCCTGGGCATCGATCGCGTGCTGGCCTGCGCCCACGGCCTGCTCGGGCGCGGCCGCCACCGCTCCGAGATCATCGATGACCGCGGCCACCGGGCGCTCATCGCCGCGGCCCGCGCCGCCGCCGTGCAGCGCTTTGTCTACACCTCGGCCTATGGCGCGGCGGCCGATAACCCGATTGATTTCTTCCGTACCAAGTGGGTCATCGAGCAGTGCCTGGCCGCCAGCGGCCTGGACACCGTGGTGCTGCGCCCGACCGCCTTCATGGAGCACCACGCCCACCGTTTCATCGGCCAGGGCCTGCTCGCCACCGGCAAGGCGCGCCTGATCGGGCCGGGCACCAAGGCGCGCAACTTCGTCTGTGCCGAAGACGTCGCCCGCGTTGCGGTGCGTGCACTGCTCGAAGACCCACCCCCCTGGCGCTGCCTGGACGTCGGCGGGCCCGGCCACTTCAGCAACGTCGAGGTGGCTGCCCTGTATGCCCGCGCGGCCGGCAATCCGCTGCGCATCCAGCACCTGCCCAGGCGGCTGGCGGCCATGATGGCGGCGCTGGCGCGGCCGCTGCACCCGGGACTGGCGCGCGTGCTGCACCTGTCCAGCCTGCCCGACGAGGCCTTCGACGAACACTTCCACGGCGGCACCGACTTCGAAGCCGAACTGGGTCTGCCCATGACGACGCTCGAAGACTTCGTGCGCCGTCAGGTCGACGCCGCCGGCGCTGCGGCGCGCGCCCAGTCCAGCGCCTGATCGACGACGCGGACGATCGGCGACAAGCCCAGGCGCGGCGCGCCGACAATCCACGCTTCCAGCAACTCCGGCTCCGGCGCACCATGGCGATCTCCGTCTTCGACCTCTTCAAGATCGGCATCGGCCCGAGCAGCAGCCACACCGTGGGCCCGATGCGTGCCGCGCGGCTCTTTGCGCGCCACCTGCAGCACGCCGGCCTGCTGGCGCGCACGGCACGTGTGCAAAGCCACCTGTACGGCTCGCTGGGCGCCACCGGCAAGGGCCATGGCACCGACAAGGCGGTGCTGCTGGGCCTGGCCGGGCACGAGCCCGACACGGTGGATGTCGACGCCGTGCCGGCGCTGCTGGCGGCACTGCGCAAGGCCGCTCGGCTGTCGCTGCTGGGTGAGCACGAGGTGGGTTTTACCGAGAAGGACGACCTCAAGTTCTACCGCCGCGAGACCCTGCCCTTCCATGCCAATGGCATGCGCTTCATCGCCTTCGACGCCGCGGGCGCCGAGCTGTCCAATCGCACCTGGTACTCGGTGGGCGGTGGCTTCGTGGTGAGCGAGGAAGTTGCTGCCGACGGCGCCCGCCAGAAGGTGATCGCGCCCGACTCCACCGTGCTGCCGCACCCGTTTCACTGCGGCGACGAGCTGCTGGTGCGCGCCCGCGAAGTGGGCGGCTCGATTGCCGAAGTCATGCGCCGCAACGAGCGCCACTGGCGCAGCGACGCCGAGATCGACGCCGGGCTGCTCAACATCTGGTGCGTGATGCAGGACTGCGTCAAGCGCGGCTGCGCCACCGACGGCGTGCTGCCCGGCGGGTTCAAGGTCAAGCGCCGCGCCGCGCCGCTGTACCGCGACCTCATCGCCAACCCCGAGGCTGCCCTGCGTGACCCCTTGCAGGTGATGGACTGGGTCAACCTCTACGCGCTGGCCGTGAACGAAGAAAACGCCGCGGGCGGGCGGGTGGTCACCGCACCCACCAACGGCGCCGCCGGCATCGTCCCTGCGGTGCTGCACTACTACACCCGCTTCGTCCACCACAGCAACGACAAGGGCGTGATCGACTTCCTGCTCACCGCCGCCGCGATCGGGCTGCTCTACAAGGAAAACGCCAGCATCAGCGGCGCCGAAGTCGGCTGCCAGGGCGAGGTCGGCGTGGCCTGCAGCATGGCCGCCGGCGCGCTGTGCGCGGTG
>JANMVM010000002.1:0-18367 GCA_031392695.1 Rubrivivax sp. | reverse complement strand
CGGTGCGGCCGGCGCTGACGTTGTCCGGGCCTTCGGACGCCGGCCAGCCGTAGTCGGCACCGGGGGCGCCGACGTTGATCTCCTCCCAGGTCACCTGGCCGACGTCGTTGATGTGGATGCGCCCGCTGCCCGGCTGCACTGCAAAGGTGAAGGGGTTGCGCAGGCCGCGCGCCCAGATGGCGCGCGCCAGGCCGCTCTGGGTGGCGAAGTGCGGGTTGTCGCCGGGGATGCTGCCGTCGTCGTTGAAGCGCAGCAGCTTGCCCAGCGGGTTGCTCAGGTCGGGCGCCTGGGCGCTGTTGGCGTTGTCGCCCACGCCCACGTAGAGCCTGCCGTCGGCGCCGAAGTGCAGTGCGCCGCCGTTGTGGTTGGTGGCACCGGACAGCGCGGGCAGCTCGACGAGCTTGAGTTCGCTGCCGGCCTGCACGCTGTCGGGGTTGGCCGTGCTGGCCGTGAAGCGGCTGATGCGGTTGTGGGTGCCGCCCTCGGCGGTGGTGTAGTAGAGGTAGACGAAGCCGTTGCTGGCGAAGCCGGGGTGCAGCGCCACGCCGAGCAGGCCGCGTTCACCGACCTGATCCACGCTGAGGCTGAGGAAGGGCTGGCCCAGCAGTGCGCCGTTCTTCACCACGCGCAAGGCACCGCCTTGCTGGGTGACGAAGAGCCGGCCGTCCGGCGCCTGCGCGAAGGCCGTCGCCGAGCTCAGGCCGCTGACCCAGTTCTCGGTCCGCGTGATGCCGGCGGGCTGCGTCCGGCTGCCACCGAACTGCACCGTCAGCTCGGCCCACGCCGAGCGGTTGCCGGCGGCGTCGGCGGCGCGCGCGCGCAGCACGTGCTGGCCCGAGGCGTGGGCGCTGGTGTCGACGTTGACGCTGTAGGGCGCGCTCGTGAGGGCCGCGCCCACGGCCACGCCGTCGACCTGGACCTCGACGCTGGCCACGCCGACGTTGTCGCTGGCCGTGGCCGTGAAGGCAAGGTTGCCCGCCAGGCCGCTGGCAAAGGGTGCCGGTGTGCTGATGGTGATGGTCGGCGGCTGGGTGTCGGCGCTGGGGGTGTTGACTGACACCGCCACTGCGGCGCTGGTGGCGGTGGCGCCGCTGTCGTCGGTGGCCCGCGCCGTCAGGCTGTGACTGCCGGTGCTGCCGGGTGTCCAGCTCCAGCTGAAGGGCGCGCTCGAGTCCTCGCCCAACAGCGTGTTGCCGTCGAAGAAGGCCACCTTCGCGACGCTGCCGTCGGCGTCGGCAGCCGCCGCGGTGAGCGTCACGGCGACACCGACGGTGGCGCTGGTCGGTGCCGCCAGGCTGACCGTGGGCGGCTGGTTGACGGCGGGGCCGAGGTCGCTGAACGTCGCGGTCAGCGTCGTGTCGGCGGCCGGCGTGGGCAGGGTGTGGGTGGCGGCGCCGCCGTCGCTCCAGCTCGCGAAGCGGTAGCGTCTGCCGCTGAAGACCTGGTCGGCGACACCGAGGTCGCGTTCGATCCCGACCACGCCGGTGAATGCCAGGCCCCCCGTGACGGGCTGGCCATCGAGTGTGAGCGCAAGGCCGGCGGGTTGGGTGAGGAGCGTGACGCGCACCTTGCGCGGTAGCACGTCGCTCGTGGTCTCGCTGCTCAGCCCGGCGCTGTCGGTGGCGCGCAGGTGGACGCGGTAGAAGATGTTGTCCGCGGTCTCGCCCCGCACCGGGATGCTCACGGTGCCGCCGCTGCCCACGGTCGCAGGCTGCACGGGGTGGGTGTGGGTGTCGTGGTGGAGTTCGACCCACCAGCTCAGGCGGCTCGCGGCCAGCGGGCCGTCTTCAGCGTCGGTGGCATCGATCCTGATGGCGAGCGTTTGCCCGGCGCTGAAAAGCGCACCCGCAGCCGGCGTCACGATGTGCGGCACGGGTGCCTGGTTGGGCGCGTCGTTGCCGCCGCCGCAACTGGCCAGCAGTGCCAGCCCCAACCCCACCCACATCGCTCGTCGCATGCGCCACCTCCGCGCGCCGATTCTGGCGCCGGGCCGGGGCGCAGCCTGTCACCAGGTGTTGAGGGCGCAGAGGCTGCGCCTCAGACGGCCACCGGGGCCTTGATCGCCGGGTGGTGCTGGTACTCGAGCATCTCGAAGTCCTCGAAGGCGTAGTCGAAGAGGCTGGCCGGCCGGCGTCGGATGTTGAGCACCGGGTAGGGGTAGGCCGCGCGCGACAGCTGCAGCGCCACCTGCTCGGCGTGGTTGCTGTAGAGGTGGCAGTCGCCGCCGGTCCAGACGAAGTCGCCGACGTCCAGGTCACATTGCTGCGCCAGCATGTGGGTCAGCAGCGCGTAGCTGGCGATGTTGAAGGGCACGCCCAGGAAGATGTCGGCGCTGCGCTGGTAGAGCTGGCAGCTGAGCTTGCCGCGTGCCGAGGGCGAGGCGGCCGGCGCGACGTAGAACTGGAAGAACGCGTGGCAGGGCATGAGCGCCATGCGCGGCAGATCGGCGACGTTCCAGGCGCTGACGATGATGCGGCGGCTGTCGGGGTTGCTCTTGAGCTGCTCCACGACCTGCGTCATCTGGTCGATGTGGCCGCCATCGGGCGTCGGCCAGCTGCGCCACTGCACGCCGTAGACCGGGCCCAGATCACCGTCGGGCCGGGCCCATTCGTCCCAGATCGTCACGCCGCGCTGCTGCAGCCAGCGCGCGTTGCCGTCGCCGCGCAGGAACCACAGCAGCTCCAGCACGATGCTCTTCAGGTGCACGTTCTTGGTCGTGACGAGCGGAAAGCCCTCGCTCAGGTCGAAGCGCATCTGGTGGCCGAACACACTCTTCGTGCCGGTGCCGGTGCGGTCGGACTTGGCCACGCCGTGCTCGTGCACGTGGCGCATGAAGTCCTCGTATTGGGAGCGGATGGGGCGCTGCATGGGCGGATTATCGGCGCCGCTCAGGCCATCGCCGCGGCCGCGGGCTGCAGCTCGAACTGCATCGCCGCCAGCCGCGCGTACAGGCCGCCGCGCGCCACCAGCTCGGCATGGCTGCCGACGTCGACGATGCGGCCGCCGTCCATGACCACGATGCGGTCGGCCTTGAGCACAGTGGCCAGGCGGTGCGCGATGACGAGCGTGGTGCGGTCGGCCATCGCCGCCTCGAGCGCGGCCTGCACCACGCGTTCGCTCTCGGCGTCGAGCGCACTCGTGGCCTCGTCCAGCAGCAGCAGCGGCGGGTTCTTGAGCATGGCGCGCGCGATGCTGATGCGCTGGCGCTGGCCGCCCGACAGCCGCACGCCGCGCTCGCCCAGGTAGGTGGCGTAGCCCTCGGGCAGGGCGCTGATGAACTCGTGCGCAAAGGCTGCGCGGGCCGCGGCGTGGACCTCGGCGTCGCTGGCCTCGGGGCGGCCGTAGCGGATGTTCTCCAGCGCGCTGGTGGAGAACACCGTGCTGTCCTGCGGCACGATGCCCACGCGCTGGCGCAGCGCCGCCAGGCTGGCCTCGCGCAGGGGCACGCCGTCGATGCTGACGAGTCCGTGCTGGGTGTCGTAGAAGCGCAGCAGCAGTTGGAACACCGTGCTCTTGCCGGCGCCGCTGGGGCCCACCAGCGCGACGGTTTCACCGGGCCTGACGTGCAGGGTGAAGTTTTCCAGCGCCGCCTGCCGCGGGCGCGAGGGGTAGTGGAAGGTGACGGCGTCGAAGCTCACCGCCGAGCCGCCCTGCACCAGCGGCAGCGGTCGCGGAGCGGCGGCGTCGGCCACCGGCGAGGTGGCGGCCAGTAGCTCCATCAGCCGCTCAGTAGCGCCGGCGGCGCGCAGCAGGTCGCCGTAGACCTCGGACAGCACCGCCACCGCGCCCACGAAGATGATCACCAGCACCACCGTCTGCCCCAGGTGGCCGGCGCTGATCTGCCCGGCCAGCACGGCTTGCGTGCCCTGGTACAGGCCCCACAGCAGCGCGCCGAAGGTGGCGGTGATCATGAAGGCCACCAGCAACGCTCGCACACGGGTGCGTTTGCGTGCGGTGGCAAAGGCGGCTTCGGTGCTGCTGTCGAAGCGCGCGGCTTCGCGCGCCTCCTGCACGTAGCTCTGCACGACGGGTATCTCGCTCAGCACCTCGGCGGCGATGGCGCTGGAGTCGGCGACGCGGTCCTGGCTGGCGCGGCTCAACTTGCGCACGCGGCGGCCGAAGTAGATGCTGGGCAGCACCACCACCACCAGGATGCCGAGCACCTGGGTCATGACGCGCGGATTGGTCACCACCAGGGCGATCAGCGCGCCGATCCCCATGACCACGTTGCGCAGCCCCATGCTCAGGCTGGAGCCGACCACGGTCTGCACGAGCGTGGTGTCGGTGGTCAGGCGCGACAGCACCTCACCGGTCTTGGTGGTTTCGAAGAATTCCGGGCTTTGCCGCAGCACGTGGGCATAGACCGCGTTGCGCAGGTCGGCGGTGATGCGCTCACCCAGCCAGCTGACCATGTAAAAGCGCGCGGCCGAGAACGTGCCCAGCGCCGCGGCGACGCCGAACAGCGCCAGGAAGTGCTCGCGCAGCGCCATCACGCGTTGCCCAGGGTCGGCGGCCACCAGGCCTTGGTCGATGAGGATCTTGAGCGCCAGCGGGAACATCAGCGTGCTCAAGGCGGCCATCACCAGAAACACGCCGGCCAGCGCCACGCGTCCGCGGTAGGGGCGGATGAACGGCAGCAGGCCGGACAGCGAGCGGGGGGTGGTGGCGGCGGGGCGCGGATTCGTGTCGGTCATGGCGCAGAGTCTATGCGGCGCGTTTTCAGGCGGTCACTTTTGGCGCTCCAGCGACACGCGCTCAACCCCCGCGATTGAATGGCCCTTCAGCCGGGGCCATTTGTGGTCGAATAGGGATGGATCCCGTGCCCACGATGAGCCCGTCAGCCCCCCAGCCTTCCAACCCACCGCCGGCCCCCGCAACGGCCCCGTCCTGGGGCGTGGTCAGCCGCATCCCGCTCGTCTGGGCGGCGGCGGCGTTGATCGCGCTGGCTGCCAGCCTGGCCGCCGCGCTGGCCTGGATGCTGGCGACCTGGCTGGGCGCGGCGCTGTGGCTGGCTCCGCTGGCCGCCGCACTGGCGGTGGCGGCGGCGGCGCTGCCGGCCGCTGCGCTGCTGCACCGGCTCACGCGCGGCTCGGCCAGCAAGCCGCTGCCGGGCGGCGCCATCCACACCCCCATCGGCACCACGCGGCCGCTGTTCCTGGAGCTGTCCGCGCGCGAGTGGGCGCGCTCACGCCGCTACGGCACCGGCGCGGCGCTGATGCTCGTCGACGTGGACCGTTTTGCGCGCCTGGTGGAATCGCGCGGCGGTGCGGCCACCGACGCCGTGCTGGCAGAGATGCTGCGCCAGACCTCGCCCACGCTGCGCGGCGCCGATCTGCTGACGCGATTCTCCGATTCGCAGATGGCCGTCTTCCTGGCCCAGGCCGATGCCACCGGCACGCTCGACGTGGCCGAGCGCATCCGCGACCGCACCGAGCAGATGGAGGTGCCATTCCACGAAGACGCCGCGCCGCGCCGGCTGCGCGTCACGGTCAGCGTGGGCGTGGCCCAGTTGCGCCCCTCGCACCTCAACCTGCAGGCGTTGATCGACGACGCACAGGACGCGGTGCTGGCGGCGCGCCAGGCCGGCGGCAACTGCGTGCGCGCAGCACCCGTGGACCTGGGCCGGCTGCGCGCCGAGGGCTGGCGCGACGACCACCGCGCAAGGCCGCACTGAGGCCGCTCTCAGCCGTGCGGCGTGAAATCGCCGGCCGGCCTTCGAGCAGCACTCGGGCCCTTCCGGGCCCTCGGTCCGCTCTCAGCCCAGGCGCAGCGGCGCGGCGTAGCCCGTCATCTCCAGATAGCCCAGCCCCACGCGGCGGCCTTGCGCATCGAGCAGTTCGCTCAAGCCCTCCCAGTAGATGGTGCCGGTGCTGTTGCGGCTGTCGAGTTCCTGCGCATCGCGCAGTGCGTGGACGCTGAAGAGGCCCGCCGGGGTGTCCACCTGCCACTGCACCGGGTAGCTGGCGCCGCTGGCCGGGCTGTGCCAGCGGCGGCCAGGTGCGAACTGCACCTGCCCGGGGTTGAAGGACAGCGCCGTGCCGCCGGGCGCGCGAAAGCTGCCGCCGGCCCACAGCGGGCTGCCGTCGCGGCGTCGCAGCACGAAGGCGGTGAGGGCGCCGCCGTCGAAGAGGTTGATGCCGATCCAGTCCCAGCCCACCGCGTCGCGGTGCAGGATCTGGTCGCTCCATTCGTGGTCGAGCCAGGCGCGGCCGCGGCTGCCGTCGGCGGCCGTGGCCAGCAGTTGCGGCTGGCTGTAGTAGTGGCTGGCCTGCGCTGCTTCGGGACCCTTGCGCGAGAAACCTGCATCGCCCTGCAGCACCAGCGGCTGCGTGGTGGCCAGGCGCAGATCGAGCGTGAAGCCGCGCGCCGGCACCACGGCGCGCCAGAGCTCGCCTTCACGTCGCAGCGACCACGGGCCCAGGTGCACGTCGCCGTCGGCCGTGGCGGCGTTGGCCAGGGCGGACCCCGGTTCGCCCGACCAGCGCGCGATGCGCTGGTCGTGCCAATGCCCGGCGCCGACCGCTGAGCCCAGCCGCGTCAGGGCGGCGTGGGCAAAGATCAGATGGCGGGCGGCAAAGCGGCTGCGGTTGTCCTGCGCCAGCCCGGTGCGACTGCGAAAGAAGGTGACCTGGAAGCCCGCCGTGGGCGCGGCTTCGGTGCCCAGCCAACCCGTCGCGTACCACCACTCAGTGCGCGACTCGCGATGCGTGCCGTGGTCGCGCGGAAAGGCGAGCACGCGGCCGCGCTGTACGCCATCGGCGCCGTCTGTTGCGGCAGCGAGCGCCGTCGTGGCACCCGGAGCCAGAGCCGCCACACCGAGCAGCAGGGCGCGGCGCCGCGGGTTCACCAGTCCTCCTTCACCGACATCACGGCCTGGCGCGAAGCGGCGTTGCGCGCGCACAGGGCGGCCGTCGCCACCCCCGCCAGCCAGACCACGGCGGCCAGGGCCAGCAGCCGCGTCCAGGGCAGCACGAGGTCCATCGTCCAGTGAAAGCTCTGCGGGTTGACGACGAAGACCAGCACCATGCTGATCGCCAGGCCCAGCGCCAGGCCCATGCCCACGCCGGCGGCGACCCAGGCTGCGGCCTCGCCGGCGACGACGGCGATGACCTGTCCGCGCGTCAGCCCCAGGTGCGACAGCAAGCCGAACTCCTTGCGCCGTGCCAGCACCTGGGCCGACAGGCTGGCCGCGATGCCCACGAGCCCGATCACGATGGCCACCACCTGCAGGTAGTAGGTGACGGCAAAGCTGCGGTCGAAGATGCGCAGCGACAGCTGCCGCAGCTCGGCGCTGGACGCGAACTCAAGCAGCGCCGGGTCAGCGAGCAGCGCGCGCAGGGCCTGCTGCACCGCGGCGGCGGACGCGCCCGGCGCCAGCCACAGCGCCAGGTCGTTGAGCCGCGTGTCGCCGCTCACGCGGCGGTAGTCGGTGTCGGCCATGACCACGGCGCCGAACTGGCGCGCGTAGTCGCGCCAGACGCCGCGCACGCGCACGCGCAGCGGGCCGCCCGGCAAGGGCAGATCGATCAGGCTGCCGGCTGCGGCGCCATACAGCGCGACCATCGCTTCGCTGACGAAGACGCCGACTTCGCCGGCGGCCAGCGGCAGCGGCGGTTGCAGCAGCGGCAGCGCCGCTGCCGGATCGGCCAGCGGCCGCGCGATCAAGGTGACCGCGGGCCGGTCGGCGGCCATCGGCAGCGCCTGCAGGCGCGAGGCCTCGAGCCGGATCACGCCCGGCACGCGCGCGGCGGCGGCGACGAAGTCCGGTGTGAGCCAGGCCTGGTCGGCTGCGCTGCTGGTGCCGGCACTGCGCGCGTACAGGTCGGCCGGCAGCACGCTGCCCAGCCAATCGCTCACGCCTTCGCGGAAGCTCGCCACCATGACCGTGAGCGCCACCGACAGCGCCAGGCTGGCGACCACGCCGGCCACTGCCGCGGTGGCGGTGCGGCGCTGGAAGCGCGCGCGCTGCAGCGCCAGCAGCGGCAGTGCGCCCTGCACCCGGGGCGCCGCCGCGAGCAGCGCGTGCACCGCCGCCGGGATCAGCGCCACGCCGCCGAAGAGCAGCGCGGCCACCGCGGCGTAGGCCGCCAGCGGCAGGCCGGCGACCGGCGGCGCCAGCGCCGCCGCGGCGCCCAGCAGCAGCAGCGCCAACCCGGGCCAGGCCGCGGGTGCGCCCGACTGCGGTGCGCCCAGGCCCTTGAGCGCCAGCGCCGGCGCCACGGCTTCGGCCTGCCGCGCCGGCCACCAGCCGCCGAGCACGGCCGAGGCCACGCCGAGCAGGCCGAACACCGCCGTGCCCACGACGCCCACCTGCAGCGGCGGCGCGATGCCGGGGAAGTAGCCGCCGCCCAGGTCGCCGGCCAGCAGCCGCAAGGCGGTGGCGGCCTGGCCGGCGCCCAGCAGCAGGCCGACGGCGCTGCCGGCGGCGCCGAGCAGCGCGCATTCGGCCAGCACCCAACGCCGCCGCTCGCGCGCCGCCAGGCCGAGCACGCCCAGCAGCGCGAAGGCCGGCGTGCGCTGCGCCACCGACAGCGAGACCACCGAGAAGACGAGAAAGGCGCCCACGAACAGCGCCACCAGGGCCAGCACGGTGAGGTTGACGCGGTAGGCGCGCGACAGGTTGGACACGCGCTGCTCGGCATCGCCCGCGGCCACTGCGCTGACGCCCGCGGGCAAGGCCAGCCGGGCGATCAGCGTCGCCGCGTCGGTGCCGGGGACCAGGCGCAGGTCGATGCGCGTCAGGCGCCCGAGCGCGTCGAAGTGCTGCTGCACGCCGGCCAGGTCCATGACGATGAGCGCGCTGCCGCTGCTGGCCACGCTGCCCGCGACGCGCAGCGCCTGGTAGCCCGGCCCCGCCTGCAGGGCCAGGGGCTGGCCGGCGCCGGGCTGCAGGGCCGCGCTTGCCGCGGCATTCAGGAACACGGCATCGGGATCCAGGAAGACGAGCCGGTCTTCGCCCGCGGCAGGCGTGGGCAGCAGCGCCGGTGCCAGCGGCACCGCCAGCAGCGCATCGATGCCCAGCACGCGCACCGCCACGCGGCGGCCATCGGCGGCGCGGGCGTAGGTGTCGATTTCGAGCACCGGGCTGGCGATCGCCACGCCGGCGTCGGTGGCGATGCGCTCGAACAGCGCGTCGGGCAGGGCACGGCCGCGCAGCGTCAGGTCGGGCTCGCCGTTGGCGGCGCGCACGGCGGCTGAAAATTCCGCCAGCGCCGAGCTGTTGATGAGGTGCACCGAGTAGGCCAGCGCCACGCCCAATGCCACCGCCATCAGCGCCGCCCCGTGGCGCCAGGGGTGGTGGCGCCACTCGCGCACGACAAGCAGGCGCAGCAGGGCCAGGTTCACCGTGCCGTGCTTTCTGTGTCTTGCGCGTCTTCAGCGCCAGCCCTGCGCGCCGCGCCGGCGCTGTCGGCCACGCCTTCGATGCCGCGCGGCGTCAGCCGCAACACGCGGTCGGCCGCTGCGGCTGCCGCCGCCGAGTGCGTCACCAGCAGGCAGGCGGCGCCGGCGCTGCGCACCTGCTCGCGCAGCACCGCCAACACCTTGGCCGCGGTGCCGGGGTCGAGATTGCCGGTGGGTTCGTCGGCCAGGATGAGGCCCGGGTCGTGGACCACGGCGCGCGCGATGGCCACGCGTTGCAACTGCCCGCCCGAGAGTTGCGCCGGCAGCCGCGCACCCAGGCCGCCCAGGCCCACCGCTTCAAGCACCCGGGCCACGCGGGCTTCGTCGAGCCGGCGCAGCAGGCGCAGCGGCAGGCCGACGTTCTCGGCCACCGTCAGGTGCGGCAGGACGTGGAAGGCCTGGAAGACGAAGCCGAGCTGCTCGCGGCGCAGGCGCGCGCGCGCGTCGTCGTCGAGTGCGGACAGGGCCGTGCCATTGATGCGCACCGCGCCGCCGTCGGCCTCGTCGAGCCCTGCGATGCAGTTCAGCAGCGTCGATTTGCCGACCCCCGATTCGCCCAGCAGGGCCACGAATTCGCCGCGCGCCAGGGTCAATGAAACGCCTTGAAAGACGGCGGTGCTGTCGAAGCTTTTGTGCAGGGACTGAAGATGCAGCATGACTGGCGCCGATGATGCCGCATCAAGCGCCGCGAGCCTGCGTGCTATCGTCTTTGGCGCACTCAGCGCAGAGGTTTCTTGCCATGGCATACACGATCGATCTGTCGGGCCGCGTGGCCCTCGTCACCGGCGCTTCCAGCGGCCTGGGTGCCCAGTTCGCCAGGACCCTGGCCGCTGCCGGAGCCGGCGTGGTGCTGGCGGCGCGGCGGGTCGAGCGGCTGAAGGCGCTGCGCGCCGAGATCGAGGCCGAAGGCGGTGTCGCCCACGTGGTGGCGCTGGACGTCACCGACCACGGCAGCATCAAGGCCGCCGTGGCCCACGCCGAGACCGAGATGGGCGGCATCGACATCCTGGTCAACAACTCCGGCGTCGGCCTCACCGGCAAGCTCACCGACGTCAGGCCCGAAGACTTCGACTACGTGATGAACACCAACACGCGCGGCGCCTTCTTCGTGGCCCAGGAAGTGGCCAAGCGCATGATCATGCGCAGCAAGGGCGAGGCGCCGGGCACCTACACCGGCGGGCGCATCGTCAACCTCGCCTCGATGGCCGGGCTGCGCGTGTTTCCGCAGATCGGCGTCTACTGCATGAGCAAGGCGGCGGTGGTGCACATGACGCGCGCGATGGCGTTGGAGTGGGGCCGCTTCGGCATCAACGTCAACGCCATCTGCCCGGGCTACATCGACACCGAGATCAACCACCACGTGTGGCAGACCGAGGCCGGCCAGAAGATGGTGCAGGCGATGCCGCGCAAGCGCGTCGGCCAGCCGCAGGACCTGGACGTGATGTTGATGATGCTGTGCTCCAACGAAAGCCACTTCGTCAACGGCGCGGTGATGACGGCCGACGACGGCCAGGCGCTGTAGTCGCCGCTGCCCGCGCCGTGCGCCTGCTGTCGCCGCTCGAGGCCCGCGTGCTGGGCGTGCTGGTCGAAAAGCAGCACACCGTGCCCGACACCTACCCGATGTCGCTCAACGCGCTGGTCGGCGGCTGCAACCAGAAGACGGCGCGCCAGCCGGTGATCGAAGCCACCGATGCCGAGGTGCTGACGGCGCTGGACAGCCTCAAGGGCCTGAGCCTGGTGTTCGAGGGCAGCGGCAGCCGCGTCGTCAAGTTCGAGCACAACACCGCCCGCGTGCTGCAGGTGCCTGGCCAGGCCGTGGCGCTGCTGGCGGTGTTGATGTTGCGCGGCCCGCAGACCTCGGCCGAATTGCGGCTGAATTCCGAACGCCTGCACCGTTTCGCCGACATCTCGTCGGTGGAAGGCTTTCTCGACGAGCTGGCCGCAAAGCCGGTGCCGATGGTGGTGAAGCTGCCGCGCGCCGCGGGCGAACGCGAAGCGCGCTGGGCCCACCTGCTGTGCGGCGAAGTCACGCTGGCGGCGGGCCGTGTCGCGGCAAGTGACGAGGGCCCGGGCGCCAGCGTGGGTGCCGGTGAAATTGCGGCGCTGAAGGCCGAGCAGACGCGTCTGGCGGCCGAGGTGGCCACCCTGCACGAGCTGGTGCACAAGCTGGCGCGCGAACTGGGTGTGGAGTAAGAGCATGCGCTTCGAACTGCCCGCCCAGAAGAAGCTGATCCACGAGCTGAGCGTGCCGCTGCGCTGGGGCGACATGGACAGCATGGGGCACATCAACAACACGCTCTACTTCCGCTACATGGAGATCTGCCGCCTGGACTGGCTCTTCCAGGTCGGTGCCGGTGCCGCGCGCACGGGCGAGGGCCCGGTGATCATCAATGCCTTCTGCAACTTCCTGAGCCAGCTCGAGTTTCCGGGCGAGTTGCGGGTGACGATGTTCGTCGCCCGGCCGGGCCGCAGCAGCTTCGAGTCCTACTACGCGCTGGAACGCAGCGACGGGCCTGGCGTGGTCGTTGCCGAGGGCGGTGCCCGCGTGGTGTGGACCGACTTCGCGGCCAGGAAGTCGGCCGCCATGCCGGACTGGTTCAGGCGCCACCTGGAATGATGCGGTGAGCGAGCGCCGCGCCTGGGCCTTCGAGGCCATCCGCCGCATCGAGGCCGACTACCAGCGCAGCAGCGACACCCACCTGATCCCGCTGCCGCTGCCGGGCTTCCCGGGCGTCGAGCTCTACCTCAAGGACGAGTCCAGCCACCCCACGGGCAGTCTCAAGCACCGGCTGGCGCGCAGCCTCTTCCTGCACGCGCTGTGCAACGGCTGGCTGCACGCCGGCAGCACGGTGGTCGAGGCCTCGAGCGGCAGCACGGCCATCAGCGAGGCCTACTTCGCGCGCCTGCTCGGCCTGCGCTTCATCGCCGTCATGCCGCGCAGCACGAGCCCGCAGAAGATCGCGGCGATTGGCTTTCACGGCGGCCAGTGCCATCTGGTGGACGACCCGCACACGGTGTACGCGCAAGCCCAGCGTCTGGCGCGCGAGCAGCGCGGCCACTACATGGACCAGTTCACCTACGCCGAGCGCGCCACCGACTGGCGCGCCAACAACAACATCGCCGAGAGCATCTACACCCAGATGCAGCGCGAAGCCCATCCCTGCCCGGCCTGGATCGTGGCCAGCGCGGGCACCGGCGGCACGCTGGCCACCATCGGCCGCTACGTGCGCTACTGCCGCCATGCCACGCGCGTGTGCGGTGTCGACGCCGAGCGCAGCGTGTTCTTCGAGCACTACCTGAGCCGCGACGACACGCTGACGATCGCCCAGGGCTCGCGCATCGAAGGCATCGGCCGCCCGCGCGTCGAAGCCTCGTTCGTGCCCGGCGTGCTCGACGCCATGGTCAAGGTGCCCGACCTGTGGAGCCTGGCCGCCATGCACGCACTGAGCGTGCGGCTGGGCCGGCGCGTCGGCGGCAGCACCGGCACCAACCTGGTGGCGGCGCTGGCCTGCGCGCAAGACCTGGCCGGCCGGCGCGAGTCGGGCGCCATCGTCACCTTGCTGTGCGACGACGGCGAGCGCTACCGCCACAGCTATTACAACGACAGCTGGCTGCAGGCGCAGGGGCTGGATTGCGGCGACGAAAGCGACGCCATCGACGCGCTCATCGAGCAAGGCCGCTGGCCGCTGGCCTTGCAGCGCGACTGGCGCCTGGCCGGCGACCTGGCCTGAACCGCGGCCGCAACCGGCCGCGCGAAAAGCGCCTTGCCTTCAGGCCCGTCTTGGCCTATACCTGAAGCTGGCCTGGCGCCGCTTCGGCCGCGGGCCGATTCAGGAGGTGCCGCCGTGTTCACGATCCATCCGCGCCGCCGTTTCATCAGCCTGGCCCTGGCCGCCAGCGCGCTGGCCTGGGCGCCCGGGGCCAGGGCCCAGAGCGAGACCCTGTTCCAGTCCATCGGCGCCGACACCGCGCGCAGCTTTGCCCAGCTCTCGCTGCCCGGCGCCACCGGTATCGACTTCCGCTTCTTCGGTGCCTTTGCCCCCAGCTATCCCGACACCGAGTCGCACGTCGTGGTGATCGTGTTCGAGTGGGGTCCTTCGGCCACGGGCCCCTGGATGGCGAGCCCCGACAACGTCAAGTCGGTGCCCGGCGGCATGACCACCTTCTTCGACACCCATGTCTATCATGGTCCGGAGGACGCACCCTGGGTGCAGATCCACTTCTATGCCGGCGGCCTGATGACGGCCAGCGGCACCTTCGAGCATGCCTCGGTGGTGCCACAGCCTGCGTCGATCACGCTCTGGGCACTGGGCCTGGGCGCGCTGGCGCTGCGGCGCCGCGTCACTCTGGGCACTCAGGGCACTCAGGGGACTCAGGGAACTCAGGGAACTCAGGGCACGGCGTCGTAGGGCCCGCCCACGTCGAGCGCACGCCGGTAGGCGGCGCGGGCGTGGATGCGCCCGAGCCAGTCGGTCAGCGACGGGTAACGGCTGTCGAGCCCGCCACGCGCGGCGGCGGCCTCCAGCGGATAGCTCATCTGCACGTCGGCGGCGCTGAAGGCAGCGCCGGCGAACCAGTCGCGGGTCTTCAACTCGGCCTCCATGAAGGCCAGTTGGCGCGTGATGTTGGGGCCGATGAAACTGCTCGTGACCTTGTCGGCGATACCGCGCACCACCGGCTTGATGAAGAAGGGCACCGGGGCATCGCGCACCTTGTCGAAGACCAGCTTCATGAGCAGCGGCGGCATCGCGCTGCCCTCGGCAAAGTGCAGCCAGTAGGTGTAGCGGCGCTGCTCGGGTGTGCCGGCCGCCGGGCGCAGGCGGCCGCCGCCGTGGGCGTCGATGAGGTACTCGACGATGGCGCCCGATTCGGCCACCGTGATGTCGCCATCGGTGATCACGGGCGACTTGCCCAGCGGATGCACGAGTGCGAGCTCGGGTGGCGCGAACAGGGTCTTGGGATCGCGCGCGTAGCGCTTGACTTTGTACGGCAGGCCCAGTTCTTCGAGCAGCCACAGCACGCGCTGCGAGCGCGAGTTCTCAAGATGGTGGACGGTGATCATGCGGCCGTATTGTGCGGGGCGCGGCGCGGCGCATCGCTGCGCCTCCGCCGGCCTGCCGGGTGACCCTACTCCAGGGCCACCAGCTTGTGCTTGAGCGCCACCAGCACGGCCTCGGTGCGGTTGTCGGAGTGCAGCTTGGCCAGGATGTTGGTGACGTGGAACTTCACCGTCGGCATGGCGATCGCCAGGTGGGTTGAGATCTCCTGGTTGGAGTGGCCGCGGGCCATCAGCGCCAACAGCTCGCGCTCGCGCTGCGTCAGGTCGGCGCCGGGCGCCGGGTCTTTCTGGCTCGCCACCAGCGCATCGGTGACTTCGGGCGCCAGCACGCGGTGGCCGCGGTGTGCCATCTGGATGACGGTGATGAGCTCCTGCGACGAGGCGTTCTTGAGCAGGTAGCCGCAGGCGCCCGCTTCCATGGCGCGACGCACCTCGATCGGGTCGAGCAGGCTGGTCAGGATCACGAACCGGGTCTTGGGCAGCAGCGGCCGCAGCGCGCGGATACAGGCCAGGCCGTCCATGCGCGGCATCACCAGGTCCATCAGCACCACGTCGGGCGCCAGCGCGGGCAGGATGCGCACGGCGTCGGTGCCGTCGGCAGCGTCCCCGAGCCAGGCAAAGCTGGATTCGGCCTTGATCATGGCGGCCAGGCCATGGCGAATCATGGGGTGGTCGTCGACCACGAAGACTCGAATCGGATCCATGGGTACCTCAGTTCCAGTTGACTTGCAGCAGCAGTTCGGTGCCCTCGCCCGGGGCGCTCCTGATCGCAAGCACGCCGCCCGCGGCCGGGCGCGCGCACGGTCCAGCCCACGTGCATGTGGCTGGCCCCGCCGTGGCGGCCGATGTCGGACAGCGCCTGCTGGGCGAAGCGGTAGATCTCGACGCGCTGCGCCATGGACGCGGGCCGGGCTCGCTGGCCAGCCGGGTCGTCACCTCGATGCCACCGCGGCCGCGCAGGGCCGCCACGGCGTGCCGCAGCAGATCGGACAGGCGCGCGCTGTGCAAGGCGGCGGGGCGCAGCTCGAACAACATCATGCGCAGGGCAGCCAACGCGCTGCGGTTCAGGCGCTCCAGCGTCTGCGCCTGGCCGCGCGTGGCCTCGTCGATGCCAGCCGTGCCGGCCAGGGTGCCGGCCAGCAGGTTGGCGGCGAACAGCGCCTGCGACGCCGCGTCGTGCAACTCGCACGTGATGCGGTGGCGCTCGGCCTTGACGGCCCCTGCGCGGTGGCTGCCGGCGGCATCGCTCGGGCGGGTCAAGGTGAGGTTGGCAATCACGAAACCATATTAGGCGGCAGGGGGTATGGGACGGCAATACCGCGGTATGGCCCGGTGGGTTGCATTTGTTACCGCCGGGACTGCGCTCAGGTCTGGCCTTGCAGCAGTTTGTGGACCAGTTCGGTGGTCGTCGCGGCACCGGTCTTGCGCATCAGGCGGGCGCGGTAGACGTCCACCGTGCGTGGGCTGATGGCCAGCTGCCGGCCCACGAGCTTGCTCGTCAGGCCCTGGATGAGCAGCGCGGCGACCTCGCGCTCACGCGGCGTCAGCACCACCGACAGCACGCGCTGCGACGACAGGTCCTCGAAGACCCAGATGCCCGCGGCATGGGGGTCGCGCGGGTCGAGCGCGCGGCCGCTGACGTGGCACCAGAACAGCGCGCCCGCAGCCGACCCGGGGCCGACGGCCTTCAGGCGTTTCATGACGCGTTCGTCGGCGTAGCGGCCCGTGCTGTCGAGCTGCGCCGCGATGCGCTGCCCGGTGCGTTCGAACTCGCCCGCGGTGGGATAGAGGATCTCGAAAGAGCGGCCGATGATTTCGTCGCGCTGGGCGCCGAACATGGTCAACAGTTCCTGGTTGCAGTCGATCATCTGACGCTGGCGCGACAGCACGAGGCCCACCGGGGCCCGTTCGAAGGCGCTGCGGTAGTCCAGCGTGTCAGCGGCCATCACAGCAGCGCGCAGGTGACGGTGGCGTGGGCGGCGAGCTCGCCGCCGGCATCGAGCACCACGACCTCGCCGAACACCAGCCGGCGACCGAGGCGCAGCACGCGCGCCACCACGGCCACGCTGCCGCTGTCGCCGGCCACCGGGCGCAGGAAGCTGGTCTGCAGTTGCACCGTGGTCATGGGCTTGAAGGCGCCGATGCGCGTCATCACCGCCAGCACCATGGCTGTGTCGCAGGCCGCCATCAGGGTCTGGCCGCAGAGCACGCCGCCCGCGTGGACGTGGCGCGGCGCTACCGGCAGGCTGAGCGTGACCTCGCCGGCCCGGGCCCGTTCGACGCGCAGATCGAGCTCTGCGAGCCAGGGCGCGAAGACACGCCCCAGCGCGTCCTGCAGCGCGGGCAGGTCGACAGCCGATGCTGCGGCAGCGGGTGGAGATGTCGGCATTCATGTCACCGGAGGGTTGAAAGCTAGGCGATCTTACGTACTGTCTACGTAACGCCTTACGTAGTACGCTGCGCGCTGGCCCGCCATGCCGTGGGCACCCCCCAATCGCCGGAGACCCAAGCGCATGAACAAGATCTACCCCAGTGCCGCCGCCGCGCTCGCTGGCGTGGCCCAGGACGGCCAACTGCTGGCCGTCGGCGGCTTCGGCCTTTGCGGCATCCCCGAGGCCTTGATCGACGCGCTGCGCGACAGCGGCGCCAAGAACCTCACCGTCATCAGCAACAACGCCGGCGTCGATGGCTTCGGCCTGGGCAAGCTGCTCGAGACGCGACAGATCAAGAAGATGATCAGCAGCTACGTCGGCGAAAACAAGGAGTTCGAACGCCAGTACCTGGCCGGTGAGCTGGAGCTCGAGTTCACGCCGCAGGGCACGCTGGCCGAGAAGCTGCGCGCCGGCGGCGCCGGCATCCCGGCCTTCTTCACCCGCACCGGCGTTGGCACCATCGTCGCCGAGGGCAAGGAACTGCGCGAGTTCGACGGCCACACCTACGTCATGGAACGCGCGCTGGTGCCAGACGTAGCGCTGGTCAAGGCCTGGAAGGCCGACACCTCGGGCAACCTGGTGTTCCGCCTCACGGCGCGCAACTTCAACCCGGCGGTGGCGATGGCCGGCAAGCTGACGATCGTCGAAGTCGAAGAAATCGTGCCCGTGGGCGCGCTGGCGCCCGACGCGATCCACCTGCCGGGCATCTACATCGACCGCATCGTGCTCAACGCCGCGCCCGAGAAGCGCATCGAGAAGCGCACGATCTCCGAAACCTCGAAAGCAGGAGCCTGAAATGAATCGACCCCAAGCTCACTTCGTTCGCGGCCCCCTAGGGGCGCTTCAGTCCCTTCGGACGGCCGGGCGGTACTGACATGGCCTGGACTCACGATCAGATGGCGGCGCGCGCCGCCCAGGAACTCAGCGACGGCTTCTACGTCAACCTCGGCATCGGCCTGCCCACGCTGGTGGCCAACTTCGTGCCCCAGGAGATCGAGGTCTGGCTGCAGAGCGAGAACGGCATGCTGGGCATCGGCCCCTTTCCCACCGAGGACCAGGTCGACGCCGACCTCATCAACGCCGGCAAGCAGACCGTCACCACCATCGCCGGCAGCAGCATCTTCGGCAGCCACGACAGCTTCGCGATGATCCGAGGCGGCAAGATCAACCTAAGCATCCTGGGCGCGATGCAGGTCAGCGAAAAAGGCGATCTGGCCAACTGGATGATCCCCGGCAAGATGGTCAAGGGCATGGGTGGCGCGATGGACCTGGTGGCCGGGGTGAAGAATGTCGTCGTGCTGATGGAGCATGTGGCGAAGAAGAAGGACGGCAGCATCGACCTGAAGATCCTGCCCCAGTGCAACCTGCCACTCACCGGCGTGGGCGTGGTCGACCGCATCATCACCGACCTGGCCGTCATGGACATCACGCCGCATGGCTTGCGCGTCGTGGAGCTGGCGCCGGGCGTGACGCG
>JANMVM010000442.1:0-7495 GCA_031392695.1 Rubrivivax sp. | reverse complement strand
TGCGCTGTCGGCTCAGCACTGGAAGCGTTGGCCGGCGCAAGCCCGCCGAAGTGCGCGTGGCCGCCGGAGGCAGCCTGCTGAAGACTGTCGAGACGCGACCCCGAAGCGGGCCATGCACCCGGCGAGCAGTGGGCCTACCTGAACACCAGCACCGGAACCTTGCAGTGCGTCAGCACTTTCTGCGTTTCGCTGCCGATCAGCAAGCCCTGCACGCCGCGCCTGCCGTGCGAAGCCATCATGATCAGATCGCAGCCTTTGCTCTCGGAGGCGCGGATGATTGCCTCGTAGGGGTGGTCACTGAAAGCGATCTCGGTGTCGCAGGGCACACCTTCGGCTTGTGCTGACTTCTTCAACATGGCCAGGTACTTTTCGGCCTGGGCCCGACTTTCGGCGATGAACTGGTCCTTCGTGTCAGTGATCATCGTCGCGTTGAAGGTCAGCACATGGAAATCCGGCACGACACTGATCCCGGTGATCCTGGCCTTGCAGTCCTTGGCCAGTTGAATCCCTCTGAGCAGCGTGGCCTCGGAAGCTTCGGAACCGTCGGTTGGCAACAGCAGATGCTTGAACATGGTGGCGTTCCTTTCAGTTGGCAGCCACAGCGTAGGGCGCGCGGTGAGCTACCGCCTTGATGCAGGACAAGGTTGCGAGAGGTGTTGATCGCTGCGAAGCTGAGCACTGGCACAAGGTTTTCTGTGGCGCCGCACCCGCTCTTGATCAGCGGGCCGCAGTCCAGGTCCGTGGCCGGCATGCAAAGGCGCACTGTCGCAACAACCTCGGCGAAGCGGGCGACGAAGCCGTCGTACCCACCACGTTGCACCAGCAGTCGGCGGCCGCCGGTGCAGGTCTGGCCGGCGTTCTGCACGATCGCGCGCACGATGATGGGAACCGCACGCGCTGCGTCAACGTCGTCGAACACGATCTACGCTGATGGGCCGCCGAGCTCGAGCACAGCCTTGATCGCGTTCATTGCCGCCGCCTGTTGCGCCAGCGTGCCGACTTGGTTGGACCCGGCAAACGCGATGAAGTCGATGCCCGGGTGCGCAGCCAGCGCAGCGCCGGCTACTTCGCCCAGGCCGGTGACGATGTTCAGCGCGCCTTCAGGCAGGCCCGCCGCGGTGGCGATCTGGGCAAAACGCAACGCCGACAGGCTGCTGTCCTCGGCCGGCTGGAGCACCGTGGCATTGCCCATGGCCAGCGCGGGGCTCGCTCAGGAGGCTGACTTGGTGGCCTGCCAGGAAAGGAATCGTCTGCCCATGCACCTGGTCAGCCCCAGTGTCGTAGAACTCGAAGCAGCGGGCCAGCACCTGGATGTCGTTGCGCGCCGTCGTCCTCGGCTTGCCGGCAAAAAAGGAGCCGCTTCTCTTTCTCTCGGAAAAACCAAACGTCAGCCAATTTTCAGGAATTCAAACGCCCTGCCTGCAGCGCCTCATCGGTCGGCGCAGGTACTTCGACGAAGATCGGCACGGCACGGCTCGGCACGGCGGGGCGATCGACACTCAACCCATCGCATCCGACTCCGAGGGCCGCCTCAACTGCGTCGGGTGCCGTGCGCGAGGGGCCATGGGTGAGCGAAAGGGTGTTTGAATTCCCGATCCTCGGCCCCCCCCCGGGATGGCTGTGCGCCTACTGCTTGGCGCCTTCCACCAAACGCCGCCCGAGCGAGACACCGTACGGCGCTGCGCGCGCTGCCAGCATCGGGTCGTCTGAAGGTTCCACCCCCTTGGGCAGCACCATCGGGTTGTAGGTGATGTTCAGGCAGGGGCCGGTGGCGTCGGGCGCCACGGACTTGATCGTCAAGCGGCCCAGCGAGACCTTTTTGCGGTCGTCCGGCAGCGGCGTTACCGCGCTGTCGATCCTGTCGCCCGATTGCGCCAGTTGCAGCACGAAGTCAAAGGCCACACCGCCCGCAGCTACGCGCTGGCGCAAGTCCTCAAACAGGAAGTCGGCCCCCTTGGCCTTGGCCTCTTCGTCGCTCAAGGTCTGCGTGCCGCCCACGGGCTCAAACACCCATTTGCCAAACTGCTTCCTGCCACCCGCATCGACAAAACCGAAAGCGTGAACGCCCCAATAGTTGACCTTGCCAAAGCTGGCCGGCACGGGCTGGCTCGCGTAGTACTTGCCCTGCAGCAGCACATCAGGGTTGGCATCGGCGAAGGCTTTGACTTTGTCGGCGTTGACCTTCTTGGTATCCGGGTCCGGTGCCAGCGACGTCAAGCGGCCCAGCAGCTGCTGCGGCGTGGCAGCGCCAAAGATCGGGGCAGAGATATTGCCCATCTGCCAGGTTTCGCCGTCGGGCAGATCAAACTGCAGCGCCAGGTTGCGTTGGCTTCTGGCGTTGTCCGGCGCCTTGGGGTTGCCGCCACCGATGGAAAAGCGCGCCACCACCGGCACGGGCTTGCCGCTGAATGCAGACGACGTGGACAGCGCGCGGCCCTGCGCGCTGCCGACAAATTCAGCCGTGGCGCAAACGCCCTTGGCGCCTGAACGCCGGAAGCCCTGGAACTTGCCACCAGCCGTTTCAAAGGCGTCGACCATCTGGTTGGGGTCAACCTGGGACTGCGCCGGCAGGCACAACATGGCACTGGCGCTGGCCAGGGTAGACAGCAGCAAGCGCTGCAATGGACGGACCGTCTTCATTCAAATCTCCTTTTGGTGGGTTGAGGGCGCATGGGCCAGGGGGTCGGCTCAGGCGCCTCCTTCTTTCAACCAGTCGGTTGCAAGTTTCTTTCGTCGCCGGGGCGGCGGTCTTGTCGTAGGTCGGCCGGCAGTCGGCTTTGAAGCCGTGGTTGACGCCCTGGAACACCACGATCTCTGAGCCGCTGCCGGACTTGACGATGCCGGCACGCATCGAGTCGATGACGGCAGGCTTGACGAAACCGTCGATGCCCGCGTACAGGCCCAGCACCGGCACCTTCAGGTTGGCTGCAAAGTCCACCGCGTCTTGCGGCTTGAAGGGCTTCCCACCGTCCAGCAGCCCGTGGTACGACATCGCGGCCTTGAGCTTGGTGTTGCAGTGGGCATAGACCCAGCCGGCGCGGCCACCCCAGCAGTACCCCACCAGGCCCACGCGGGCGGTATCGCCATTCCCATTCCCATTGCCATTGCCATTCCCACTCGCGCCAGCAAAAGCGACGGCCGCGTCCAGGTCGCTGCTGGCCTGCGAGTCGGGCACCTTGGCCACCACGGTGGGAAGGAGGGCGCCAATGTCGGTCGTCATCGACACATTGCCCTGGCGGCCATCCATCTCGGGCGCGATGGCGCAGTCGCCCATCTTGGCAAAGCGGCGGCACATGTCCTCGATGGGCTCGTGAACAGCGAACAATTCCTGCGCCTTCAGCAGCACCGGGAACTTGCCCGGGCCGGTCGGCATGGCCCGGTAAGCGGCAATCTTGCCGTCGGCCACGGCCACGCTGATCGCTCCGGACACCAGTCCCAAGCTGTCGGTGATGATGGTCTGGGCCAGCACCGGGTTGGAAGCGACCGCAAAGCCTGACGCCAGAGACGTCATCACCAATCCACGCCGCGAGAATCCGGCATCCCCATGTCGGGCGCGGCGGTGGGGCACTGCAAGTCGATTGGCTTGAGGCCGTCGTCCACCAGTTTCATCAAAAGCTCCGGCTTGCAGGTGGGTTGGCTGGAATTGGGGCGCCTGGGCACCGGAGTGCTCAGATCGACTGGCCCAGGGCTTGGCGCAGAGCTTGCAACCTGGCAGTCATGGCCTTGCGTTCGGACTCGGAACACTGCGTGCTGCAAGCCACCTGCGCGTGCACGGCGTGCGCGCGCCGCTGCAGCGCGCGGCCTGCCGGGGTGACGGAGATGAGCACCGAGCGGTCGTCCTCAGCGCTGCGCTGGCGCAGGACGAGACCCTGCACCACCAACTTGCGCACCAGCGGCACCAGAGTGCCCGAGTCCAGCGCCACCGCCTGCGCCAGCGCGCCGGCCGTGAGTTCGCGGTGCTGCCACAGCGCCAGCATCACCACGTATTGCGGGTACGTCAGGCCCAGTGGCACCAGCAGCGGGCGGTAGGTCTTGGTCATGGCCAGCGATGCTGCATAAAGCGCAAAGCACAGCTGGTTGTCAAGCAGCAGGTCAGCGGCACGTGGCTCGGCGGTCTTGGGCATATCAGGGCTTTTCGACTCGGAAGTCCATCTCACGCCGTTTATAACATCATATTTCGTCAAAGATACTTTTGACGATGAGACTTTCTGGTTGGATGCAGGCCATCACCATGGGGCGCGGTTGTGCCCAGGTCCACGCAGTGCCGCATGCGTCAAATCGGCCCCGGCGAGAGCAGAGGACTCCGGTTACCACCAGGCGCTGCCGCGCTGCACTCGCACTCCACGCAATCCCTTGCCCGGCGTACGAGATAATTCTCGTCATGCTGCCAGACCTCGACTCGCTCGCCCTCTTCATGCGGGCCGCCGAATTGCGCAACCTCACGCGCGCGGCCGAGGCCTGCCACATCACGGTGCCGGCTGCCAGCAGGCGTGTGTCGCTGCTGGAGCACCAGTTCAAGGCCCAGTTGTTCGAACGCCATTCGCGCGGCCTGCAGCTCACGCCCGCTGGCGAGCACCTGCTGAAGCTGGCGCGCGACGTGGTGGCGGGCGTACACCACATGCGCGCCGAGATGGCCAACTACGCGTCAGGCAGCCATGCGGTGCTGCGCGTGCACGGCAACACTTCGGCGATGACGCAGTTCTTGCCGGCCGACATCGCGGACTTCCAGGCCACGCATTTGCAGGTGCGCATCGTGCTGGAAGAGTGCTGGAGCGAAGAAGCGGTTCGCCGGGTGAAAAGCGGACAGGCAGACCTCGGCGTGGTGGTCGAAGGTTGCGATACCTCGGGCCTGTGGTGCCGCCCCTACCGCAGCGACCAGCTCGCGGCCGTGCTGCGTGACGATGATGTGCTGGACGGCACGTCCAACGCCGTCGCCGACCTGCTGGAGCGCGACCTGGTCGGCCTGGAGGGCAGCAGCACGCTGACGCGGCTTCTCACCGCACAAGCAGCACAGCAGATGCGGCCGATGGCGCTGCGGGTGCAGGTGCGCAGTTTCGAGGCCGTGTGCCGCGCGGTGGAAGCCCGGCTGGGCATCGGCATCCTGCCGCTGACGGCGGCCCGCAGCTTCGCGCACGTCATGCACCTGAAGGTGTTACCGCTGGTCGACCCCTGGGCCGCGCGGCGCATGCAACTGTGTACCCGCAGCCAACCGCCCACCCAGACGCCAGTGGGCACCTTGATCGCGCACCTGGAAGCTTGCGCGGCGGCCGACACCAGCGCAGCCTGATCAGGCGGCGCGCGGCATCGTGTTGGCAAACGATGGCCGTTGCCGCATCGCTTCAGCCAAGGCTTGCAGGCCCGGCGTTTTGGGCAACCAGGGCTGATCACCAAAGCGCAGCTGCTGGTAGTCGAACAGCACCACTGCGCAGATCGCGTCGAGCGTGGGCGCCACACTGCCCGCCATCGCGCCGGGTTTCGCGCCGGGGTTTGGCCCGGATTTCGCGCCGCCCAGCACGGCCACCAACGCCTCCAGCCGCTGCAGGCCTTCGACCATGGTGCGGCGGCGGCGCAGGCCGACGGGTGTTTCATCGAAGAGCACGGGCGCCGTCACCTTGCGCGTGATGATGGTGTGCACCGCGGCATCGATGGCGCCGAGCGCAATGCCCGCTCGCGACAGCACGCCGGCCGCGGTGGCGGCGTCGCGGCCGGTCAGGCTCGGCCAGTCGGGCGCTGGCCTTGCCATCTCAAGCCACTGCACGATCAGCAGGCTCTCCGTCAACGGCGTGCCGTCGTCCAGCAGCAGCGTGGGCACACGCGTGGCGGCATTGGCGGCGCGCAGGCGTGCATCGTCGGCCCAGGGGTCGACCAGCGTCGGCTCGATCTCGAACCCCTTCTCGATCATCGAGACGCGCGCGATGCGCACGTAGGGCGAGGTGGTGTTGGCCAGCAGTTGCATCACGGTTTCCTTCAGGCTGGATGGTCAGGGTCAGGGTCAGGGTCGGGGTCAGGTTCAGGCTCAGCTTCAACCTCAGGCCGGGATCGCGCCGAGCTGTTTCATCATGCCCAGGTTGTCCAGCAACGCCCAATGCTCGATCAGCACGCCATTGCGAATCTGGAACAGGTCGAGCACGCCGATGTCGATCTTGCGCCCCGTGGCCGCCATGTCGCCAAATGGGCCGGTGTGGGTGCCCCTCACCCGCAGCCGCACCAGCACCTTCTCGCCCTCAGCCACAAAGTCCTCCAGCGGCAGCACCATGTCGGGGAAGGCCGGCAGCAGCGCGTCGTGCAACTGCGTCACGCCCTGCGGGCCGCGCACCTCGAAGGGCAGGCCGGGGTCATGGCGCACGAAGTCGGGTGCGATGTGCCTGGCCATCCACGCCGTGTCGCGGGCGAGGAAGGCGCGAAAGTAGTCGCGACAAATCTGCTTGTTGGTTTCCTGGACGGTCATGGGGTTCTCCTGCAGGATTGAGCAAGTCAAGCCGCGACGACATCGAAGCCGATGCGCGGAAAGTGCACGTGCAGATCGCCCGCCTGGGGGTCGATTCGGTGGATGACGATCTGGCTGGCGCTGGCCGCCACCAGCGTGCCCCTGACCGGCACGCGCGCGTTGTCGTCGGGCGTGACGGTGACGGGGCAACCGGCCTTGAGGCCACCCGGGTCGCCGTTGGGGCTGAGGTGGGTCACGGGCGCTGGCTGGGCTGCGCGGGCGGCTTCGAAAGCCTCTTGCGCGCTCATCGCCGTCTGCGTGCCATGGCCGAAGGCGGCGATGCGCTCGTACCAGGGCACCAGCGGCGCCAGGCCGAGCAGCGCATCGACCTCGGGCGGACAGTTCTTGCGCAGCAGCCAGATGGTCTGCCAACACGCCAGGTCGGCCGCGCTGGGCGCCGCGCCGAACAGAAAAGGCCGCTGCGCCAGGGCCTGGTTGAGCCACGCGACTTGCGCGCGCACGGCCTGCACGTGCTGCTCGAAATGCGGCGCCATCGCGGCCTGGGAGATGTCGATGCCGAGGTAGCCCTCCTTGCGGTCCTTGATGAAGTCTGGCGGGATGTGTTCGCCGATGTAGTGCACCAGCACACCGATGACGGGAATCCACAGCTGGCGTTCCCACGCAAAGCCCAGGCCCTGCGCCACGCCTTCACTGCCGGCCGGGACCAGGCTGCGTGCCGGGTGCAGGCGGTCCAGCGCCGGCAGGATGGCGTTGGTGTCGCAGTAGATGTCGGCGCCCACCTGCAGCACCGGCGCGCGGCGGTAGCCACCGGTCAGCGGCGTCAGCAAGGGCCGCGGCGGCAGGCCGGCAATTTCAACCGAGCGCCAGGCCAGACCCTTGACGCCGAATGCGGCACGCAGCTTCTCTGAGAAGCTGGAAAAGGGGTAGTGGTGCAGGATCAGTTCGTTCACGTTGTGTCTCCTCAGTCTCAATACATGATGTGGCCGCCATCGACCACGATGGTCTGGCCGGACACGAAGCCGGCCAGGTCCGACAACAGGTACAGCG
>JANMVM010000435.1:0-5902 GCA_031392695.1 Rubrivivax sp. | reverse complement strand
TCGACGGCATGTTGCGCATCGACGCCGCCGCCGCCGCGGCGCGCGCCGACGGCCAGGGCGCGCTGGCCATCACCGACCTCAACAACCTCTTCGGCACCATCAAGTTCTACAGCGCTTGTCGCAGCCAGGGCGTCAAGCCGCTGATCGGCGTCGACGTGCTGATGGAACCCAACGGCGGCGCCCCGGGTGGCGACCGCCAGGCCAGCCGGCTGCTGCTGCTGGTGCAGGACAACCAGGGCTACCTCAACGTCTGCGAGTTGCTGGCGCGTGGCTGGGTCACCAATGCGCAGCGCGCCCAGGCCTGGATCAAGTGGGAATGGCTGGCCGAGTTCGGCGCCGGCCTGATCGCGCTGTCGGGCGCCGACCTGGGTGCCGTGGGCATGGCCTTGCTGTCGGGCGAGGCCGAGCGCGCCCGCGCCATGGCCGAGCGCCTGGCGGGCCTCTTCCCGGGCCGCTTCTACATCGAGCTGCAGCGTGCCGGACTGCCGGCGCACGAGCCGCACGTGCGCGCCGCCGTGGCGCTGGCGGCGCAGCTGCAGCTGCCCGTGGTGGCTACCCACCCGGTGGAGTTCCTGCACGCCGACGATTTCGACGCCCACGAAGCCCGGGTCTGCATCGCCGAGGGCGAAACGCTGGCCAACCCGCGGCGCGCCAAGCGCTTCTCGCGCGAGCAGTACTTCAAGACCCAGGCCCAGATGGCGGCGCTGTTTGCCGACCTGCCCTCGGCGCTGCACAACACGGTGCAGATTGCGCGCCGCTGCAACCTGACGTTGCTGCTGGGCCAGCCGCGCCTGCCCGACTTTCCGACCCCGCTGGTCGACGGCCAGCGCATGCCCATCGAGGCCTACTTCCGCCAGGCCTCGCGCGACGGCCTGGAGCGGCGGCTGCAGGCGCGCTTCCCCGATCCGGTGCGCCGCGAGCAGGAACGTGCGCGCTACGAGGCGCGGCTGGAATTCGAGCTCGGCACCATCGTCTCGATGGGCTTCCCGGGCTACTTCCTGATCGTCAGCGACTTCATCGTCTGGGCCAAGGACCACGGCTGCCCGGTAGGCCCAGGCCGCGGCTCGGGTGCCGGCTCGCTGGTGGCGTACGCGCTCTTCATCACCGACCTCGACCCGCTGCAATACAACCTGCTGTTCGAGCGCTTCCTCAACCCCGAGCGGGTGTCGATGCCCGACTTCGACATCGACTTCTGCCAGGGCAACCGCGACCGCGTCATCGAGTACGTCAAGGACAAGTACGGCCGCAACGCAGTCAGCCAGATCGCCACCTTCGGCACCCTGGCCAGCAAGGCGGCGCTGCGCGACGTCGGCCGCGTGCTGGGCATGGGCTACGGCCACGTTGACAGCGTGGCCAAGTTGGTGCCGGGGCTGCCGGGCAAGACCTACACGCTGGCGCCCTTGCCTGTGCCACCGGCCGAGCCCGACCCGGGCGTGATCTACGTGCGCAGGGAAGTGCCCGAGCTCGAGCAGCGCGAAAAGGCCGAGGAAGAGGTGGCCGAGTTGCTGGCGCTGGCCACCCGCGTCGAGGGCCTGGTGCGCAACATCGGCACCCACGCCGGCGGCGTGCTCATCGCCCCGGGCAAGATCACCGACTTCTGCCCGCTGTACCAGCAACCGGGCAGCGACAGCGCGGTGAGCCAGTTCGACAAGGACGACGTCGAGGCCATCGGCCTGGTGAAGTTCGACTTCCTGGGCCTGGCCACGCTGACCATCCTGGAGCTGGCCAAGGACATGGTGCGCGCGCGGCGGCCGGGCCGTCAGGACTTCAGCTACGAGGCCGTGCCGCTGGACGACCCCCGCGTCTACAAGCTCTTCGCCGATGGCCTGACCGAGGCCGTGTTCCAGTTTGAAAGCCGTGGCATGCAGGGCATGCTGCGCGAAGCCAAGCCCAACCGGCTGGAAGACCTGTTTGCGCTCAACGCCATGTTTCGCCCCGGGCCGATGGAGAACATCCCGAGCTTCTGTGCGCGCAAGAACGGCAAGGAAGCCGTCGTCTACCCGCACAAGCTGCTCGAGCCGGTGCTGTCCGAGACCTACGGCATCTTCGTCTACCAGGAGCAGGTGATGCTCTCGGCGCAGGTGCTGGCGGGCTACTCGCTGGGCGGCGCCGACATCCTGCGCAAGGCGATGGGCAAGAAGAAGGCCGACGAGATGGCCAAGCAGCGCATGGTCTTCCTCGAAGGCGCGGCGGCCCGGGGCATCGCACCCGAGAAGGCCAACGAGGTCTTCGACCTGATGGAGAAGTTCGCCGGCTACGGCTTCAACAAGAGCCATGCCGCCGCCTACTCGCTGCTGGCTTACCACACGGCCTGGCTCAAGGTGCATTGCACGGCGGAGTTCTATGCCGCCAACATGACCATCGAGGCCGACAACACCGACAAGCTCAAGGTGCTGCTGGCCGACGCCAAGCTCTTCGGCGTGCGCTTCGAGGCCCCCGACATCAACCGCGGCACGCACCGCTTCGAGCCGCTGGACGACAAGACCGTGCGCTACGGGCTGGGCGCCGTCAAAGGCACCGGGCAGAGCGCCATCGAAGCCATCGTGGCCGCGCGTGAAGGCCAGGGCGCGCACGAGGGCGAAGGCGGCGGGCCCTTCCACAGTCTGTTCGACTTCTGCGCCCGCGTCGACCGCAAGGCGGTCAACAAGCGCGGCGTCGAGGCGCTCGTCAAGGCCGGCGCCTTCGACAGCCTGCACCCCGATCAGCTGGGCGGCCGTGCGGCGCTGCTGGCCAGCGTGGGCCTGGCCTTCGACTGGGCCGACACGCAGCAGGCCAACGTGCTGCAGGGCGGCCTGTTCGACGCCGGCGACACCCACGGCAGCAGCACGCAGGAGCCGGCGCTGGTGAACGTGGCGCCCTGGGACATCCGAGAGCGCCTGGTGCAGGAGAAGTCGGCGCTCGGCTTTTATCTCTCGGGCCACCTCTTCGACGCCTGGAAGGAAGAAGTGCGACGCTTTGCCCGCCAGCCCATCGCCGACGTGGTCGACAGCCGCGAGCCGCAGCTGCTGGCCGGCATCGTGACCGACCCGCGCACCGTCAACGGCCAGCGCGGGCGGGTGGTGATCTTCAAGCTCGACGACGGCAGCGAGGCCATCGAAGCGGTGGCCAGCGACGACATCTTCGAGGCCCAGCGCGAGCTGGCGCAGGAAGACCAGCTCGTGATCGTCCAGGGCAAGCTGCAGCCGGACCGATTTTCAGGCGGGCTGCGCCTGAACGTCACCCAGGTCTGGGACCTGGCCGCGGCGCGGGCGCGCTTTGGCCGCTACCTGGCGGTGGAGCTCAACGGCGGCACGCCGCCGGTGGCCGACGTACTGCGCCTGTGGCCGGCGCGGCGCGTCGACAGCGAGCACGGCCCGCTCGTGCAAGGCCTGGGCGTGCGGCTGCGCGTGCGCCGGCCGGGTGTCACCGCCGAGCTCGACCTGGGCGAGGAAGCCCGCTTCTGGCCCTGTGACGAGGCCCTGGGGCGCTGGCGCGGCATGGCCCAGGGCGGCGCCGCACAAATCGTGTACGAATGAAAGCAGCGCTGACCCTGCCATCCAGAACGGCTGCGGCTGCGTTACACCTTGACTGTTCCCAAGGAAAAACCATGAAAACCATCGTTGTCGCCGCGCTCGCGGCTTTGGCACTGTCGCACACCGGAGCCGCCACGGCCGCTGACGTGGCGGTGTCGGTACAGATCACCCAGCCTGGCGTCTATGGCCGCATCGACATCGGGCGCTTCCCGCAGCCCCAGCTGGTGGTGCAGCAGCCGGTGATCATCGCCCGCCCGGTGGTGGTGCAGCAGGCGCCGCCGCAGCCGGTGTACATGTGGGTGCCGCCAGGCCACCGCAAGAACTGGCGCAAGCATTGCGGCGCCTACAACGCCTGTGGCGTGCCGGTGTACTTTGTGCAAGACGAGTGGTATGGCCAGCATGTGCGCAACGAGGGCAAGGGCCACGACAGGGATCGCGACGACGACCAGGGCAAGGGCCATGGCAAGGGCAAGGACAAGGACAAGGGCAAGGGCAAACACGGCGATTGAGCCTCTGCGGCCCGGCGATACAGTCGGGCCATGTATGAAACGCCGCTGACGGCCCTGGTACTGAGTGGCGGCGGCGCACGCGCCGCCTACCAAGTGGGCGTGTTGCGGGCGTTGGCCCGCATCCGGCGCGAAGCGCTGGGGCCGATGGCGCGGCTGCGCAACCCTTTCGGGGTCATCTGCGGCACCTCGGCCGGGGCCATCAACGCTGCGGCGCTGGCCGCCAATGCCGATCGCTTCGAGGCCGCGGTGGAGCTGCTGGCCAAGGTGTGGCAGAACTTCAGCGCCGATCAGGTCTACCGCGCCGATTCGCTGGGCGTCATCCGCTCCGGCGCGCAGTGGCTGACGATGGTGTCGGTGGGCTGGGTGATTGCGCGCTGGCGCCGCGCGCGGCCGCGCTCCTTGCTGGACAACTCGCCCCTGGCGGCGCTGTTGGAGCGCATGGTGCCACTGGAGCGCCTGCCCGCGATGTTCGAGCAGAAGCACCTGCACGCACTGGCCGTCACCGCGTCGAGCTACACGAGCGGCGAACACTTCACCTTCTTCGATGCCGCCCACCCTATCGAGCCCTGGCAGCGCTCGCAGCGGGTAGCCGTGCAGGCGCCCTTGACGCAGGCGCACCTGCTGGCCTCGTCGGCGATTCCCTTTGTCTTCCCGGCCACGTCACTGCAGGTGGCGGGGGAACACGGCTGGTTCGGCGACGGCTCGATGCGCCAGACCGCGCCCTTGTCGAGCGCCGTGCACCTGGGCGCGCAGCGCCTCATGATCATCGGCGCCGGGCGCATGCACGAGCCCACCGGTCGCGTCGTGGCCAGCCACGACTACCCGAACCTGGCGCAGATCGCGGGCCACGCCATGGCCAGCATCTTTCTGGATGCGCTGGCGGTGGACATCGAGCGCATGCGGCGCATCAACCGCACGCTGGCGCTGCTGCCCGATTCGGCCTTGGCCGATACGCCGCTGCGGCCGCTGGAAGCGCTGGTGATATCGCCGTCGCAGCGCCTGGACGACATCGCCGCGCGCCACCTGCAGGCGCTGCCTGCGCCGGTGCGTGCCTTGCTGCGTGGTGTCGGCGTGGGCGGGCAGGGCGAGCAGGCGCGTGGCACGGCGCTGGCCAGCTACCTGCTGTTCGAGGCGCCGTACACGCGCGCGCTGATGGCGCTGGGCGAGACCGACACCGTCGCGCGCAAGGACGAGGTGCTGCGCTTCTTCGGCTGGGACACGATGACGCCGGGCCGCCAGCGCCATGGCGCCGGGCAGCCCGACGTGCTGCTGCCCTAGTCTTACTCCGACAGGCTCCTAGCCGCGCTCAGGCTTGCGCGGTATCGGCCATCGCGGCCTTCGTTGCCTTTGTGGCCTTTGTGGCCTTGCTGGACTTGTCGGCCTTGGGTTCCTTGGCCGCTTTGGCCGCCTTCGCAGTACGGCTGGGTTTGGCGGCCGCGGCCTGGCCGTCATAGGCGGCGCCGGCCACGGTCAGACCGGCCTGTGAGAAGCGCGCTGCGTTGCCCGGGCCGACGCCGCCGACGCGATCGACGAGGTCGCCCCAGTTCTTGAAGCTGCTGGCCTGGCGCGCCGCCAGGATCTTGCCGGACAGGCCCGGGCCGATGCCCTTGATCGACTCGAGTTCGGCCTGGCTGGCCCGGTTGACGTCGACGGCGGCGAAGGCGCTGAGTGCAAAAACGGCCATCAGCAGGGCGATGAAATTGCGGATCATGATGTCACTCCTTGAAGCGGTTGAGGTGGGTTGCAGGCCCGCCGCGCCCGCCCGGTCAGGGGGTATGTGTGGGGGGCTTTTGGTAATTCTTCAAACCTCACCCGGCGCTGTTTTTCCCCCGCGGGGGTGAACTCGGGGCGCCCCGGGCGGGGGGCGCCCGCTTGGGGGGG
>JANMVM010000433.1:0-1828 GCA_031392695.1 Rubrivivax sp. | reverse complement strand
ACGCGCGGCTGGCTGAACAGCTCGTGCACGAGCTCGCCGTAGGTGCCTTCGAGCGCGCGCACGAAGACGCGCTTCTTGCTCCAGCGCTCCCACACCGCTTCATCGGCGGCGGGCTTGTCTTGCGGGGTGTCTGACATCAGGCTTCTCCGGTGGGATTCATTTGGCGAGGAACAGCCGCTCCCACAGCTGCTGCCACTTGTCGGCTTCGTCGAGCACCACGGCGGGGTCGGACATGACGAAGTTCATGCCGCTGGTGTCGGTCTTGACGGCGCGGCTGGCGGGCGTGCGGCCCATGCCCGACAGCATCTCCTGCGCCTCGGGCGAGAGCATGAAGTCGGCAAACAGCAGCGCGGCGTGGGGGTGCGGCGCCTGGCGCGCCAGGCCGATGCCCTGCGGCCGGGCGATGACGGGTTCCACCGCCGCCCAGTCCAACGGCGCGCCGCGCTTCTTGAAGCTCTGCGCGTTGGCGTGGTAGGCCGTCAGGCCGACCTCGATCTCGCCCGAGGCGATCAACTGCGCCAGCAGCACGTGGCCCTTGCGCATGTCGGGCTTCATGGCGCCGAGCCGGGTGAAGAAGGCCATGCCGCGCGCTTCGCCCCAGGTCTTGACGACCCCGCCCATCCATTCGGCGTCGGTGGCTTCGAGCGCGATGCGGCCCTTCCACTTGGGGTCGAGAAAGCCTTCGTAGGTCTTGGGCAGCTCGCTGGCCCTGACCTTGCTCGTGTTGTAGGCCACGACGAAGAAGTTCAGCCGGTCGGGCACCCACTGGCCGTGGCGCGGGATGATGGCCGGCGGCAGATCGGCCAGATAGGGGCTGTGGAACTCGGCCAGCACCTGCTCGCGCGCCAGCGATTCCATCTCGGGGCCGTTGGTCTCGATCACGTCCACCGCATGGCGGCGGGCGCGCGCCTCCGACAGCGTGCGCTGGACGACGCCGTCGCTGAGCGCGCGCCACAGGTTGACCTTGACGCCGGTCTTCTTCTCGAAGGCCTCCACCAGCGGCGCGGCCTCGGTCGGCGCCAGCGAGGTGTAGACCGTGACCGAGCCTTCCTGGCGCGCACGCTCAAGCAGGCGCTGGTGGCGGTCTGCGCCCTTGTAGCTGAAGACCGCCTGGTGCGGCCCGGCCGTGGGCTGCGCCGGCGCCGGCAGGCCGGCACCGGTAGCGAGCGCGCCCATCAGGGCCAGGCGGGTCCAGCTTGCGCGCACCAGAGGTCTCCTTGCGGCGGCGTCCTTGGCGTCGGCCTCGCCAGCCGTGGGGCGCCGGAGGGCCGCACAAAGAGCGCTCTTTGACGGAGGCAAAAGTGTATGTTCAAATGAGCCGCGGTTCAAATAAAAGAACAATGTTCCTTTATATGGAACGATCGGTGCAAGCCCTCGCGCGGCACCGGAAGGATCCCGGCCTGACGCTCGCCTGCGCCCGTCCGACCTCGCCAGCACACCCCGCCAGCCGACCCCGCCAAGACGCACGGAGACCGCATGCCGCACGACAAGGACCTGACCCACTGGCACGAGCCGTCGGGCCACCAGAAAGCCGGCTTCGGCGAATTCAAGAAGCAGCCCACGCCCTACGACGCCTTCATGCAAAGCGAGGGCATCCCGGTGTTTCGCGACATCGGCATCAGCAAGGTGCAGAACCTGCCGCTCTTGCCCTGGAAGCGCACCGGCGGCAAGGGCCACTTCATCCAGTTGCTGGGCACCGAGACCAAGTGGGGCTGCTTCGTGGTCGAGGTGCCGCCGGCCGGCGCGCTGCACGCGCAGAAGCACATGTACGAGGAGATCTACCTCGTCGTCGAGGGTCGCGGCACGACTGAGGTCTGGCAGGAAGGCG
>JANMVM010000432.1:0-24867 GCA_031392695.1 Rubrivivax sp. | reverse complement strand
TTGCTTGAAGAAGTGCGTATAGTGCCCTGATTTCATTAACACAGTAAGACTAGTAACGTGGGCGGCAGAAGGCGTCGAAGCGTTCTCGAAGAGCGGCGAAGCCAAACGTGCGAAAACCGAGTACCGCTGGGGAGTATCGCTAGTGAGTACCGCTAGTGATTACCGCTAGTGAGTACCGCTAATGAGTACCGCTAATGAGCCCCACAAGCCCAGGGCTTGGCCCCTGGGCGCAGGAGGTGATGCCCGGCGCTGCCGGTTTCTCGCGCGTTGCAGCCGGCGACCTTCTACCGCCCACGCTCCTCGGTGAGGCGCGATCGGCGTGCTCGTGATCCAGCGCACGCAGCGCCCCGGCGCCGCCGGCGCTCATGGTGCTGGGGGACTTGCTGGGTTCAGCCTTTCTGGACGCGCTGCGTGTGGCTCACCACCTTGGCGTTAGCAACCGAGGCTGCGGCGGCCATCTGCATCTCGACCGCGGGCTTGATGGCGAGCGGGTTCACGCTCAGCAGCATGCCCAGGGTCAGGGGATGGCCAGCGCGGCGGCAGGAGCTGGCTGGCGCGCGGTGCTGAAGGGGGTTTGGCTCATGGCGGGCTCATGGGGGACGGCGGGGACGGCGGGGATGGCAGACGGTGTCGATGGAGCGCAATGCAGGCAGCCCGGCGCCGCCTTGCCAGGCTGCTGCGATGAACCGCAGCGCTGCCGCGCCGAGTTGCTGTCCTTGCCGATCAGCGGGCGCCGCGGCGGCGGGCCGCCGGGGCCGCGTCAGGCCTGAGCTTGCTGCGCCCGCCAGCCGGCCAGCAAGGCCGCCTCGCGCTCGGGCGTCAGGCCCACCGCCGGCCGCGGCGGGCCGCCCGGTGTGGTGGCGGCCGGCGCGTCGCTGGCCAGCCATTGCGCCGTGTCCTGCAGCGTGCGGGCCAGCGGCCGGCACTGCAGCCCGCTGGCCAGCGCGCGCGTGATGTCCACCGTGTGCATGCCGGCCTGGGCGCGCGGCAGCCACACCGGCAGGTCGCTCCACGGCGCCACGCCTTGGTCGAGCAGGTAGCGCTCGCCCACCCACTGCAGTGGCACGCCCGGGTTGAGGGTGTCGCGAGCCTGCGTGAGCAGGCCACCGATGGTCAGCGGCTGCGCCGGCCCGGTGAGGTTGAAGATGCCGGGCGTGGCGCGCTCGGCCTGCAGCAGCATCCAGGCCGCAGCGTCGCGGGCGTCGATGAGTTGCACCGGCGTGTGCGGGTCGCCGGGGGCCAGCACCGGCCCGCCGCGCAGCAGGCGCTGCACCCACCAGGTGAAGCGGCCGGTGGGGTCGTGCGGGCCGACGAGCAGGCCCGGCCGGTTGACGAGGCAGCGGCCGCCGAAGGCCTGCTGCGCCGCGTATTCGCACAGCACCTTCAGGCCGCCGTAGGTCTGGCCCGTGACGGCTTCGGCGGCGGGGTCGGGCAGGCTGGCCAGCGCGCCTGCTTCGTCGATGCCGGGTGAGTCGAAGCTGGCGTAGGCGCTGATGCTGGACACCAGCTGGTAGTGACCGACGCGGCCCTGCAGCGCGGCGGCCATCGCGCGCACCTGGCGCGGCACGTAGGCGCTGGTGTCGATGGCGGCGTCCCAGTCGCCCTGGCCGAGCACGCCGAGGTCGCCGTCGCGGTCGGCGATGCGGTGTTCGGCCTGCGGCAGCAGCCCCGGCCCGCATCGGCCGCGGTGCAGCAGCGTGAGTTGGTGGCCGCGCTGCAGCGCTTGCACGGCGATGTGGCGGCCCAGAAAGCGCGTGCCGCCCAGGATGAGGAGCTTCATGCGGCCACTGTAGCGCGGCCCCGCGTGACGCTAGTGCGGTGTCTCGGTGACGGCCGCAGGCTCGGCCGCGGCCAGGGCCTGCAGGCAGGGCAGGCACAGGCAGCCCGCGTAGCGACGGCGCAAGTCGGCCTGCAGCGCAGCGCCCAGTCTCACCGTGGTGCAGGGGCAGGGGCCCGGGCCTGAAGAGGCGCAGGCAAAGCCGCCGCCGCAGCGCGGGCAACGGTCGGGCGCGGCGGCTTCGATCACCGCACGAACAGGCCCTGGTGCTTGTCGCGCAGCAGGTTCTTCTGCACCTTGCCCATGGCGTTGCGCGGCAGCTCGGGCACCACGTCGACGAGCTTGGGAACCTTGAAGTTGGCGATCTGCGACTTGAGCGCGGCGGCGATGTCGGCGCCGTTGACGGTGGCACCCGCCTTGGCCACCACCACGGCGACCACGGCCTCGCCGAAATCGGGGTGGGGCACGCCGACGACTGCGCTTTCGGCGACGCCGGGCATGTCGTTGATGAAGCTTTCGATCTCGGCCGGGTAGACGTTGTAGCCGCCGCTGATGATGAGGTCCTTGCTGCGGCCGACGATGGTGAGCACGCCATCGGCGTCGAGCTTGCCCACGTCGCCGGTCTTGAACCACAGGTCGGTGGTGAATTCGTCGGCGGTCTTCTCGGGCATGCGCCAGTAGCCCTTGAAGACGTTGGGGCCGCGAACCTCGATGTGGCCGATCTCGCCGGCGGGCAGCGGTGCGCCCTTGTCGCTGTGCACGCGCACGCCCACGCCGGGCAAGGCCAGGCCCACGGTGCCGCCGCGGCGCGCGCTCTCGGGCCGATAGGGGTTGCTGGTGAGCATCACGGTCTCGCTCATGCCGTAGCGCTCAAGGATGGTGTGGCCGCTGCGCTCGCGAAAGTCGTTGAAGGTCTCGATCAGCAGCGGCGCCGAGCCGCTGACGAAGAGCCGCATCGTGCGGCACGCGGCGCGGTCGAAGCTCGGCTCGCCGAGCAGCCGCACGTACAGCGTGGGCACGCCCATGAAGACGGTGGCCTCGGCCAGGCGGGCGCTGGCGGCGCGCGCGTCGAAGCGCGAAAACCAGATCATCCTGCTGCCGTTGATGAGCGCGCCGTGGCACGCAACGAAGAGGCCGTGGACGTGGAAGATGGGCAGCGCGTGGATCAGCACGTCGCCGGCGGCCCAGCCCCAGGTGTCCTTGAGCACGAGCGCGTTGGACAGCAGGTTGCCGTGCGTGAGCATGGCGCCCTTGCTGCGCCCGGTGGTGCCGCTGGTGTAGAGGATGGCGGCCAGGTCGTCGGCGGCGCGCGCGACCGGCGTGTGACGGTCGCCCTGGTAGGCGGCGCGGTCAAGCAGCGTGCCGCTGCGGTCGTCGTCGAGCGTGTAGACATGCCGTGTGCCGGCGGCGAAGGCGAGCTTGCTGATCCAGCCGAAGTGGCGGCCACTGCACACCACCAGCGCCGGCTCGGCATTGCCGATGAAGTACTGCAGCTCGGCCGCCTGGTACGCGGTGTTGAGTGGCAGGAAGACGTGGCCGGCGCGCAGCACGGCCAGGTAGAGCATGAGCGCCTCGACGCTCTTTTCCGCCTGCACTGCCACGCGCGACGAAGGCGGCAGATCGAGCGAGTCGATCAGGTTGGCCAGCATCGCGGTGCCGCGCTCCAGATCACGCCAGGTGTAGTACAGCGGCGTGGCGGTGTCGGCCGTCTCGATGGCCGTGGCGTCGAGGTCGGTCGGAAAGGCCGCGCGCAGCGCGCTGAAGAGGTTGTGGTTGGTCATGACGATGCGTGAGTTCGATGCAGTGGCGGCCGCGGCACTGGCTTGGCCGGGCCACCGGCGGCGCCGCTCGGGGGGAGCGCCGCCAGGCGCTGCGGGGCAGTCAATCGAGTTTCGCACCCGAGCTCTTCACTACCTCGGCCCAGCGCTTGACCTCGCTGGCCACGAAGCGGCCGAAGTCGTCGCCCCACAGGTTGGGCGTCTCGGCGCCAAGGCCGTTCCAGAGGCCGCGCAGGTCATCGGCGTTGAGCGCTTTGCGCATCTCGGCCTGCATCGCCTGCGTGACTTCGCGCGGCGTGCCCTTGGGTGCCCAGATGCCGTACCAGGTGGCCACCTTGTAGCTCGGCAGGCCCGCCTCGGCGGCGGTGGGCAGATCGGCAAAACCCGGGGCCCGCTTGTCCCCCGCTACCGCGATCGCGCGCAGCCGTCCGCCCTTGATGTGGTTGGCGCTCGAGCCCAGGCCGTCGAACATGAGGTCGACCTGGCCGGCGATGAGGTCCTGCAGCGCCGGGCCGGCGCCGCGGTAGGGAATGTGGGTGATGAAGGTCTTGGTCTGCAACTTGAAGAGTTCGCCCGCGAGGTGGTGCGAGGTGCCGTTGCCGGCCGAGCCGTAGTTGAGCTTGCCCGGGTTCTTGCGCAGGAAGTCCAGCAACTGCGCCAGTGTGTTGACCTGCACGCGCTGCGGGTTGACGACGATCACCTGCGGCACGCTGGACACCAGGCCGACGGGGATGAAGTCGGTCTCGATGTTGTAGTCGAGCTTCGGGTACATGCTGGGCGCGATGGTGTGGTGCACCGCGCCCATGAAGAAGGTGTAGCCGTCGGGCGCGGCCTTGGCCGCGATGCCGGCGCCCAGCGTGCCGCCGGCGCCGCCCTTGTTGTCGATGATGAACTGGCGGCCCAGGTTGCGCGTCATGGCCGCAAACAGCGGCCTGGCGAAGGCGTCGGTGCCGCCGCCGGGCGGGAAGGGCACGACGACGGTCACCGGCTTGGCTGGCCAGCTGCCCTGGGCCCGCGCATCGGGCGCGGCGACAGACGAGGCCAGGCAAGCCAGGGTGGCGGTGCCGCCGATGACGGCCTGGCGTCGGGTGAGTCGGTTCATGGTCGTGTCTCCGTCGTGGTGGTTGTCGCTGGCGGGAAATCGGGATCGCTAGACCGGGGTGCCCACGGCGCGCGAGCGCGCCACCTCACCCTGGCGAAACTTGGCGTGGCTGGCTTCGACCTTGCTCAGGTCGTAGAGGTAGTTGACCATCATGCCGAAAGACTGCCGCAGCCCCTTGCCCGACATGTTGCCACGCGGGTTGAGCCTTTCCAGCCGCGCGCCGTTGTCGAGGTGGAAGCGCGCCACCGGGTCGCCGGCCGGTGTGGGCGACACCAGCAGCAGGTAGGCGCTGCACAGCAACTGCAGCGCGGCGTTGTCGTCCTTGTCCATCCCCTCATGCACGGCTGGGCCTTGCAAGGCGCTGAGGTCGCCCTTGCACAGCGTGCGCAGCCGCTCGCGCGCGGCGTCGAGCTCGGCCACGCCGGCCTTGCGCAGCCGCGGCAGGGCGGCGAATTCGGGTTCCGACAGCAGCCAGTCCGCCAGGCCCGGGATCGGCGACAGCGTGCAGAAGGTGCGCAGCCGCGGCAGCTCGCGCTGCAGTTGCTGGGCCACCGTCTTGATGAGGAAGTTGCCCAGGCTGACGCCGCGCAGCCCGGGCTCGCAGTTGCTGATGCTGTAGAAAGCCGCCACGCGGTAACGGTCGGTCGCCATTGGCGTGCTGGACTTGTCGATCAGCGGGCCGATCGCCGCCGGCATCTCGGGCAGCAGCGCTACTTCGACAAAGATCAGCGGCTCGTCGCGCAGCTGCGGGTGGAAGAAGGCGAAGCAGCGGCGGTCGGGCTGGAGGCGGCGACGCAGGTCGTCCCAGCCGTCGACGGCGTGCACGGCTTCGTGGTGGATGATCTTCTCGAGCAGTTGCGCCGGCGAATTCCAGTCCACCCGCTTGACCTGCAGGAAGCCCGGGTTGAACCACGAGGTGAGCAGGTGCAGCAGGTCGGCTTCGATGACGCGCAGATCGGGCCGGTCCTTCAGCCGCTTGAGCAGCGCGCGGCGCAGCCGCAGCACGGCGCCGGTGCCGCCGGGCATGCGGTTGAGGCGTCGAAACAGCTCCTGCCGCGCCGGTTCGGTGGCGTGGGTCAGCGCGAACAGCGTGTCGGGCCCCGGCGCGTCGGCGTAGGCCTGGGCCAGCTTGAGCACGCGCTGCGGGTCAGGGCTCAAGTCGTGCGCCAGGTAGTCGAAGAACTCTTCCAGGTCCTCGTCGGCCAGGCCGTCGAGCCGCTCGATCAGGTCGGCGGTGATGGCCATGCCGCCGAGCTCGCCCTTTTCGCCCAGCAGCCGTTTGCAATCGGCCTTCATGCGGCGCACGGCGCGGGCCGTGCGCTGGCGCGCGGCGGCGTGGCGGATGTCATCGAGCATGGCGGGGCCCTTTCTTGGCCGCGGCGGGTGGCGGTGACCGTGGGCTTGCCTGGCGCGGCCGGGCCACCGGTTTGCGCACCCCGTGTTGCGCGCGGCGCAGCTTCTTCAGCGCCACGAGCTGCGCCATCAGGTGGTCGTGCATGGCGCGCTCGGCGCGCGCCGCGTCGTGCTGCTCGAAGGCGTCGATGAGCACGCGGTGCTCGTTGATCGAAGCCTCGATGCGCCCCGGCAGCGCCAGTTGGCGGCCGCGCATCAGGCGCATGAAGCGGCGCAGGTCACCGGTGACGCGGTCGAGCCAGCGGTTGGCGGCAAGCTGCTGCACGAAGCAGTGGAAGTCGTGGTTGGCGCGGTAGTAGCCGTCGATGTCCTGCGCCGCAGCGTGGTGCTCGAGCTCGGCGTGCAGGCGACCCAGCTGGTGCAGGTCTTCGTCACTGGCCTTGGTCGCGGCTTCGAAGGCGCAGCGGCCTTCGAGCAGCGCCATAACCGGGAACAGCGCGTCGGCGTCGGCCTCGCTGAGCAGGATGACGCGGCAGCCGCGATGCGGCACCAGATCCACCAGGCCCTCGGCGGCCAGCACCTTGAGTGCCTCGCGCAGCGGCGTGCGGCTGACCTGCCACTGCTCGGCAAGCGCTTTCTCGTCGATGAATTCGCCGGGGGCGAGATCGCCGTCGAAGACCAGCGTGCGCAGCCGGGCGGCCACGCCGTCATGCAGGGAGGTGCCGCGCAGGGGGATCGGGTCGACCATGCCATCATCGTAACTCTGTAATTACAGAATCTCCTGGGGCAATACCCTCGAGCGCAGGCTGGCGTTTCAACGGGCCCCGGCTGGCTCAGCCGCGACTCGAGGTCGGTGCCCGGCAGGCATGCCCGGGCCATCGATGGCAGCCGCGGCCAAGTCTGGTGCTGTGCGTCGCGGCTGTAGGCTGACAGACCGCGGCGCAGCGGCCCCGGCGCTCACCCGTCGGCCGGCGCGCGGACCGCGCCGCCGATGTGCGAGCATGGAGGCGCGCAAGCCGATCGGCGGCGTGCGCGGCAGACAGCCCTTGCGGCTGCGGGCAAGAACCGCGTCTTGAACGGGTCCGAGCCCGTCGCCCGTCCGTCACTGGTCCGGTCCTTCCTCCCGTACGTCACCCGAAATGAGCGCCAGCACCGTCGATGCCTCGCCCGGCCCGCAACCCGACGGGCCCCGCCTGTTTGCCATCGTCTACATCTCGACGGCAGCGCGCGGACTGTCGCTGGGCGAACTCGAACAGCTGAGCCACCGCGCGCAGGTTCGCAACCTGGCGCATGCGGTCACTGGCGTCCTGCTCTACTCCGAAGGCGCCTTCATGCAGTATCTGGAGGGGCCGGCTGCGGGCCTGTTCAAGGTCTACGGCGTGATCAAGGCCGACCCGCTCCACTACGGCGTCATCGACTTGATTCGTGAACCGGTTGGCCGGCGCGAATTTGCTGGCTGGTCGATGGCCCTGCGCGATGTGGGCGCCTTCGGTCTTTCCTCTTCGTCCGAGCCGGATGCGTTGCTGACGAGCCAGCTGAAGTCGCCGCCAGCTTCGCGTTCTGCGGCGCAGGCCCTGCTGCTCAACTTCTGGTGCCAGGGCCGAAGCTCGGTGGCCTCCACGCTGTCGGAGTTCTCAAGTCAGCGGGCCAGCCGGCTGGGAAGCACGCCCACGCGATAGCCCGTCGCCGCAGCCGCCATCGGGCCGCGGCGCCACGGCCCGCGACGGGCACCCGCCCAGGCTACAGTGCCGCCCTGCCATGGCCGACTCCGATCCCACCCCGCCCCCCGCGCTCACGCTCGACGCCGAGCGCGTGCTCAAGCTCGCGGCGCAGAGCCTGTTCGACACCTTCGCGCGCACCGCGATGGGCACGATGGTGGTCGATCGCGCGCACCGCATCGTCTGGATCGACGACGGCTACCGCCGCTTCCTGCCCGCGCTCGGTCATGCCGAAGGCGACTTCGTCGGCCGCCGCGTCGAAGAGGTGGTGCCCAACACGCTGATGGGCCAGGTCGTCGATAGCGGCCTGGCGATCCTCGTCGACCTGCTCAGCAACCAGGCAGGCACCTTCCTGGTCACACGGTTGCCGCTGCGCAACGACGCCGGCGAGGTCATCGGCGCCGTGGGCTTCGTGCTGCTCGACCACCCCGAGACCACGATGCAGCCGCTGATCGCCAAGTTCAGTCGCCTGCAGACCGAGCTCGACAGCACGCGTCACCAGCTGGCGCAGCAGCTCGCTGCGCAGCGGCGGCCCAAGCACAGCATCGCCAGCTTCATCGGCTCGAGCCCTGCGGCGCTCGAAGTCAAGCGCCAGGCGCGGCGCGTGGCGCAGACCGACAGCACGACGCTGCTGCTGGGCGAAACCGGCACCGGCAAGGAGCTGCTGGCGCACGGCATCCACGGCGCCAGCCGGCGCGCCGCGCGGGCTTTCGTGGGCGTGAACATCGCCGCCGTGCCCGACACGCTGCTCGAGGCCGAGTTCTTCGGCGTCGCGCCCGGCGCCTACACCGGCGCCGACCGCAAGGGCCGCGAAGGCAAGTTCAGAATCGCCGATGGCGGCACGCTGTTCCTGGACGAGATCGGCGACATGCCGCTGGCGCTGCAGAGCAAGCTGCTGCGCGTGTTGCAGGAGCAGGAGATCGAGCCGCTGGGCAGCAACCGCATCGAGCGCGTCGACGTGCGCATCGTCGCCGCCACCAGCCGCGACCTGGCGGCCATGGTCGCGCAGGGCAGCTTCCGCGCCGACCTGTTCTACCGCCTCAACGTGCTGCCGATCCGGCTGCCGCCGTTGCGCGAGCGCTTGGCCGACCTGGAGGCGCTGGTCGAGGCGCTGAGCGAAGACATCGCGCGCCGCAGCGGCCTGCCGGCGCGCAGCGTGTCGCCCGAGGCGCTGGCGCTGCTGGCGCGGCAGGACTGGCCGGGCAACATCCGCGAGCTCAGCAACACGCTCGAGCAGGCGGCCCTGATGACCGACGATCTGGTGCTGGAGGCGCGGCATTTCGCGCCCGCTGGCGCTGGCACCGCGGCGCCCGCTGGCGCTGGGCTGCCAGCGGCCGCCCCCACGGCAGCGCCGCCCGCTGGCCCGCCGGTGGCGCTGCCTCGAGCCGCCGGGGCAGCACCCGAGCCGGCGCCGCTGCGACCCTTGAGCGAACAGGTCGCCGCCATTGAGCGCGCGGCCATTGCCCAGGCCCTGCAGCGCTGTGCCGGCAACCGCGTCGCGGCGGCGCGCCAACTCGGCATGTCGCGCGCCGCGCTCTACGACCGCCTGGCGCGCTGGCCAGAATTGGCGGCCGGGGGCTGATCAGCGCTTGGCCATCAGCTCCGGCACGACGCGGTCGATCTCGGTCTTGAGCATGTCGCGCAACGTGTTCATCTTCTGTGACGGCGTCATGACGTCCCAGGGGTGGGCGCTGCCCTTGGCGTCGGCGGCAGACAGGATGTAGCCTTCGGTGGTGGTGCGCGTGCGCAGCACGCGCTGGGTGGCGACGTCGACGAGCGTGCTGCGAAAGTGCACGTAGGGCGCCAGGAAGCCGACGCCGACCAGGTTGGTGTCGACGTTCTTCGTGCGCGTGCTGTTGTCGACGAAGAAGCCCAACCCTTCCAGCTGCCCGGTGCCTTCGCGGCTGTACGCAGCCCGCAGCGTGGCGTCGGCGCGAAAGCGCGTGAACAGCAGCAAGTGCGTCGAGCCACGCTCCTTGAGTGCCGCCAGCATGTCGTCGGCAATCGCCACCTTGCTGCCTTCGGTGGCGTTTTGCAGCGAGTCGAAGAGGTCCTCGTCGGTGGGCGCCACCAGCCACGGGTTGACCATCGGCATGGCCTGGCGCAGCGCTTGGCCGGCGAGCACCACCACCACCTTGTCGAGTGCGCCGTCGGGCACCGGGATGCGCTGGCGCACGTTGTTGTTGATGCGCGTGCCGATGGCTTCCTGGAACTGCACCACGCTGACTTCGCGCGCCACCTGCGAGTACACGGCAATCGCCGGCAGCGGCGGAGCCAACGGGGTCTGCGCCTGGGCGCCCAGGGCCAGCAGCAGCCCGAGCGCGCCGAAGCTGCGCCGCGTCGGGCTGATGAAGAAGGATTGACTCATCGCGGACTCCCTGTCTGGTTCGAAGCGGATCGACTGTAGCGGGAGCCGGCGGTCGGCGACACCAGGCTGGTTGCTCGCCTGGCGCTACAGCCGCGCTGCTTCTCGCCTTCACTGATCGATAGTCAGACACGTTGGTGAGCCGAAGGTGACTGAAAACAGGTCATGGTTCGATAGCTTGTGCTTGAAATAAACTCAAAATCAAGACTTTCAGACCCGAATCGCCCCTGAAAACAAGGGTTTGCACGGACCTGGTGCGATCGGCACGCCGATTGCAATGAAGCAGCCAGTTCATTCGAAGGAGACCGCATGCAACGCCGCCTGATCCCAGTCGCCCTGGCCTCGCTGGCCGCCTTGACCCTGGCCTCGTCGGCCGCGCTGGCGCAAGCCGGCAAGGACATCAAGATCGCCCTCATCGCCAGCAAGACCGGCCCGCTGGAAGCCTATGCCAAGCAGACCATCGTCGGCTTCAACATGGGCCTGGACTACGCCACCGGCGGCACGATGATGGTCGCCGGGCGCAAGCTGGTGGTGATCGAGAAGGACGACCAGGGCAAGCCCGACGTGGGCAAGGCCGCGCTGGCCGCGGCCTACGCCGACGACAAGGTCGACATCGCGGTCGGCCCCACCGCCAGCCCGGTGGGCCTGGCGATGCTGCCGGTGGCCGAGGAATACAAGCGCATCCTGCTCGTCGAGCCGGCGGTGGCCGACAGCATCACCGGCGACAAGTGGAACAAGTACATCTTCCGCACCGGCCGCAACTCCTCGCAGGACGCTGCCGCCAATGCCGCCGCGATGGACCAGGACGGTGTCGTGGTGGCCACGCTGGCCAACGACAACGCCTTCGGCCGCGACGGCGTCAAGGCATCCAAGGACTTCCTGAAGAAGGCCAGGATCGTGCACGAGGAATACCTGCCGGTGGGCACGACGGACTTCACGGCCGGGCTGCAGCGCATCATCGACAAGCTCAAGGACCAGCCGGGCAAGAAGTACATCTCGGTCGGCTGGTCCGGCAGCCCGACGCCGTTTTCCAAGATCGCCGACCTCGAACTGAAGAAGCGCTACGGCATCGAGCTGGCCACCGGCGGCAACATCCTGCCGGCGATGGTGGCCTACAAGCAGTTCGAGGGCATGGAAGGCGCGCTGTACTACTACTTCGGCATCCCCAAGAACGCCGTCAACACCTGGCTCGTGGCCAACCACTACAGCAAGTACAAGGCGCCGCCTGACTTCTTCACCGCCGGCGGCATGAGTGCGGCCATCGCGGTGGTCGAGGCGCTGAAGAAGACCAAGGGCGACACCAACACCGACAAGCTCATCGCCGCGATGGAAGGCATGAGCTTCGAGACGCCCAAGGGCAAGATGACCTTCCGCAAGGAAGACCACCAGGCGATGCAGGACATGTTCCATTTCCGCATCAAGAACGACCCGGCCTTTGCCTGGGGCGTGCCTGAGCTGGTGCGCGTGATCAAGGCCGAAGAGCTGCAGATTCCGATCCGGAACAAACGCTGAAGAAAGCGCAAAGGACTGGCGTGCTCGAAACGCGTGAGCTCACGATTCGCTTCGGCGGCCACGTCGCGGTGGACCACGTCTCGTGCCGTTTTGAAGCCGGCACGCTGACCGCCATCGTGGGGCCCAACGGCGCCGGCAAGACGACCTACTTCAACCTCATCTCGGGGCAGCTGCCGGCGAGCGAAGGCAGCGTGACGCTGGCCGGTGAGGACATCACCGCGTTGCCGGCACCGCTGCGCACGCGGCGGGGCTTGGGGCGGGCATTCCAACTCACGCAGCTGTTCCCGCACCTCAGCGTGGTGGAGAACGTGCGCCTGGCGGTGCAGGCGCGCGAACAGGGGCGAGGCAAGGCCGGGTTGGACCTGCTGCGCGTCTGGCTCGACCGCCGTGAGTGGATCGATGAAGCGCAGGCGCTGCTGGCCCGCGTGCACCTGGCCGACAAGGCCGACGCCACGGCCGCGAGCCTGTCGCACGGCGACCAGCGCAAGCTCGAAGTGGCGCTGCTGATCGCGCTCGACCCCAAGGTCTACATGTTCGACGAACCCACCGCCGGCATGAGCGTGGACGAGGTGCCGGTGCTGCTGGACCTGATCCGCGAACTGAAACGCCGCAAGGACATCGTGATCCTGCTCGTCGAACACAAGATGGACGTCGTGCGCGAGCTGGCCGACCGCATCATCGTGCTGCACAACGGCCAACTGGTGGCAGACGGCGAGCCGGCCGAAGTGATCGCCTCACCGGTGGTGCAGCAGGCCTACCTGGGCATGGCTGCGGAAGAACCCGCATGACCCGCGCCGCGCCGGGCCGTCCCAAGCAAGCGGGCGTCCCCTCGGGGGACCGGTCGCGGTACGCCGCGAGCCAGAGGCCGATATGACCGCGCTGCTGGAACTGCAAGGCGTGCACACGCACATCGGCGCGTACCACATCCTGCATGGCGTGGACCTGGCCGTGCCCGAAGGGCAGGTGACCATGCTGCTGGGCCGCAACGGCGCCGGCAAGACCACCACGCTGCGCACGATCATGGGCCTGTGGGCGGCGTCCAAAGGCGGCATCCGCTTCAAGGGCCAGCCGATCCAGAGCCAGCCCACGTCGGCAATAGCGCAACTCGGCATCGCCTATGTGCCCGAGAGCATGGGCATCTTCGGCGACCTCACGGTGCAGGACAACATGGTGCTGGCCGCCCGCGCCGCGCGCCATGCCGGTGAGCTGGAAGCGGCGCGGCTGCAGTGGGTCTTCGGCTTGTTTCCGGCGCTGCAGAAGTTCTGGCTGTATCCGGCCGGCAAGCTCAGCGGCGGGCAGAAGCAGATGCTGGCGGTGGCCCGCGCCATCATCGAACCGCGTGCGCTGCTGCTCATCGACGAGCCCAGCAAGGGCCTGGCGCCGTCGATCATCCAGAACCTCATCTCAGCGCTGCGCGAACTCAAGAAGCAGCGCACGACGATCCTGCTCGTGGAGCAGAACTTCGCCGTCGCCCAGGCGCTGGGCGACCGCGTGGCGGTGATGGACAACGGCCGTGTCGTGCACTGCGGTGCGATGGCTGAACTGGCTGGTGACGAGGACCTGCAGCACCGTCTGCTGGGACTCTCGCTCGGAGCCCACCCATGAGCAGCCCCGCGATTCCCAAGGCACAGTTCGACTGGAAGCCACTGGCCCTGTTGGCCGGTGTGGCGGCCATCGGCCTGCCGATGATCGGCTCGCCTTCGACCTGGGTCACGCTCACCGTGGCGGGGCTGGCGATGGGCCTGATCGTCTTCATCATCGCCTCGGGCCTGACGCTGGTGTTTGGCCTGATGGACGTGCTGAACTTCGGCCATGGCGTGTTCATTGCAGCCGGCGCCTTCGTCGCCACCAGCGTCATGGGCGGCATCGGCGCGTGGGTCGAGTCCGACCAGCTGCTGCTGAACCTGAGCGTCATCTTCCTGGCCATGCTGGCGGCGATGGCCGTGGCCGGCGCGCTGGGCCTGGCCTTCGAGCGTGTGATCGTGCGCCCGGTCTACGGCCAGCACCTGAAGCAGATCCTCATCACCATGGGCGGCATGATCGTCGGTGAAGAAATCATCAAGGTCATCTGGGGCCCGCAGCAGCAGGCGCTGCCGCTGCCCACCGCGCTGCGCGGCAGCTTCGTCTTCGGCGACGCCGCGATCGAGAAGTACCGGCTGCTGGCGGTGGTGGTGGGCCTCGTCGTCTTCGCGCTGCTGCTCTGGGTGCTCAACCGCACCAAGGTCGGCCTGCTGGTGCGCGCGGGCGTGCAAGACCGCGAGATGGTCGAGAGCCTGGGCTACCGCATCAAGCGTCTCTTTGTCGGCGTGTTTGCCGCCGGCTCGGCGCTGGCGGGTCTGGGCGGCGTGATGTGGGGGCTGTACCAGCAGAGCGTGACGCCGCAAATCGGCGCGCAGGTCAACGTGCTGATCTTCATCGTCATCATCATCGGCGGCCTCGGCAGCACGCTGGGTTGTTTCGTGGGCGCGCTGCTGGTGGGCCTGCTGGCCAACTACAGCGGCTACCTGGCGCCGAAGGTGGCGCTGTTCTCGAACATCGGCTTGATGGTGGCGATCCTGTTGTGGCGGCCGCAGGGGCTCTACCCCGTGAAGTCATGAAGCTTCCGCGATGATCACGCGCCTGCTGTCCCATGATCTGCCGCGCAACCGGTGGCTAACGGCCGTGTTAGTCGCCATCGTGCTCGGCCTGGCGCTGGCGCCTTTCCTCTTCCCCGGCAGCAAGGCCTTGAGCGTGGCGGCCAAGATGCTGATCTTCATCGTGCTCGTCGCCAGCTACGACCTGCTGCTGGGCTACACCGGCATCGTCAGCTTCGCGCACACCATGTTCTTCGGCATCGGCGCTTACGGCGTGGCCATTGCCAGCACGCTGATGGGGCCGGGCTGGACGGCGGTGGTGGTGGGTGTGGGGGCGGCGCTCTTGCTGTCGCTGCTGCTGTCGCTGCTCATCGGCCTCTTCAGCCTGCGCGTGAAGGCGATCTTCTACGCCATGATCACGCTCGCGGTCGCTTCCGCCTTCCAGACCCTGGCCTCGCAGCTGTCGGACATCACCGGCGGCGAAGACGGCCGCAGCTTCAAGAACCCCGAGTGGTTGAGTCCGGCTTTCGAGTTGCTGGACGCGTCGGTGCTGGGCGTGGCGGTGGACGGCAAGCTGCTCGGCTACTACCTGCTCTTCGTTGTCGCCGTGGTGCTGTTCCTGCTGCTGCTGCGCATCGTCAATTCACCCTTCGGCCGTGTGCTGCAGGCGATCCGCGAAAACGACTTTCGCGCCGAAGCCATCGGTTACCGCACCGTCGTCTACCGCACGCTGAGCAACGTGCTGTCTGCCGTCTTTGCCTGCGCCGCCGGCGCGATGCTGGCGCTGTGGCTGCGCTACACCGGGCCCGACACCACGCTGAGCTTCGAAATCATGATCGACATCCTGCTCATCGTCGTCATCGGCGGCATGGGTACGCTGTACGGCGCGGTCATCGGCACGGTGCTCTTCGTGCTGGCGCAGAACTACCTGCAGGACCTGCTGAAGATCGGTGCCACGGCCTTCGACGGTGTGCCGGTGCTCGGCGCCGTGCTCACGCCCGACCGCTGGCTGCTGTGGCTCGGGGTGCTCTTCGTGCTGTCGGTCTATCACTTTCCCAGCGGCATCGTGGGGCGTTTGCGGGCCAGGCGCCTGCGCGGCTGACGCTGCCACCTCTGACCTCTGACCTCGTCCATGAACAAGGAAACATGATGAATCTGAAACTCAATCGCCTCGCGAATGCAGCAAAAGCGGCCACCAAACTCGCCACCACGGTTGTGAGCGTCGGCCTGGGTAGCGTGCTGCTGAGCGCATGCATCCACGACGACGACGACCTGCCCGAGCCCAACACGCTGGCCTCGGACATCACGCAGCAAGGCGTCACCGTCTACCCCGCCACGGCCCCGGGCAGCGGCACCAGCGCCACCACGCAAGACCTGTTGACGGCCGGCCTGGGCAAGACCGGGCTCGGCCTGGCGGCGCCGGCGTATGCCGATCCGTCCAACCCGAGCGCGCTGGAACTGCGCCGCAACGCGATCCACAGCAACTACCGCGCCTTGGTCGACGCCACGGCCGCCGGCGGTTATGGCACGCTCTACGGGCCCAATGTCGACGTGGCAGGCATCGCCACCGCCGGCGAAGGCTTGATCCCCGGCCGCGAATACATCGCCACGCTCGACGACGGCAGCGGCCGCAAACGCGTCGTCATCGCGGTCCAGATCCCCGACAGCTTCAACCAGGCTGCGCCCTGCCTCGTGCTCGGGCCGTCGTCCGGTTCGCGCGGCGTTTACGGCGCCATCGGCTCGGCCGGCGACTGGGGCCTGAAGCACGGTTGCGCGGTGGCGCTGACCGATGCCGGCAAGGGCGTCGGCCTCTACGACCTCAGCGACGACAGCGTCAACCGCATCGACGGCACCCGCGCCACGCGCACCGCCGCGGGCGCCTTGAGCTTCTTTGCCGCCAACATCACCGATGCGGCGCGCCTCGCCTACAACGCCTTGTTCCCGAACCGGCTGGCGCTGAAGCAGGTTCATTCGCAGCTCAACCCTGAAAAGGACTGGGGCACCGACACGCTGGCGGCGGCAAAGTACGCGCTGTATGCCCTCAACGATCGCTATGGCAGCGCCATCACACCCGCGCCTTTCAACGCCGCCAACACGCTCGTCATCGCAGGCTCGGTGTCCAACGGCGGTGCTGCGGTGTTGCACGCCGCCGAACAGGACACGACCGGGCTGATCGACGGCGTGGTGGCCGGCGAGCCGGTGACCGAGATGCCGACCACCCCCGGCTATGGCATCCAGCAGGGCGGCGTGGCGGTCGTCGGCTACGGCAAGACGCTGGCCGACTTCACCACCTACGGAAACCTGTACCAGCCCTGCGCCGCGCTGGCTGCCGGCGCGGCAATGACCGAACTGACGGTCTTCAACTACCTGGTCATCACGGCGCAGACGGGCCGCGCCAGCGCGCGCTGCGCCGGCCTGGCCGCCAAGGGCCTGGTGAGCGGCGCCGACAGCGCGGCGCAATCGCTCGACGCCTTGAACAAGCTGCGCAACTTCGGCTGGATGGCCGTCAACGACCAGATGCACAACGCGCACTATGCCCTGGGCAACGGGCCGATCCTGTCGGCGATGTATCCCACGGGCTATGGCCGCTTTTCGGTCACTGACAACGTCTGCAATACGAGTTTTGCGCAGACCGATGCCACCGGCGCGCCGGTGGCCGTCAGCGCCACCAGCAAGGCGCAGAGTTTCGCCATCGCCAACGGCACCGCCAACGCCTCACCCGCCGCCGTGGTCTACAACAACTCGGTCGGCGGGGCCCGCGTCTGGAACATCGCGACTTCGGTGTCCACCGGCGTGCAGGACTTCGGCCTCGACAACGCGCTGTGCCAGCGCGCGCTGGTCACCGGCGTCGACGAAACCGGCGCCGCCCTGACGGCCACGGAAAGCTCGACGCGCCCGACGGCCGCGCAGAGTGCGGCCGTGCGAGCGGGCATCGCCGAGGTGCTGCTGAGTGGCAACCTGCGTGGCAAGCCGACGCTGATCGTCGCCGGGCGCAGTGATGCGCTGGTGCCGGTGAACAACAACGCCCGTGCCTATGTGTCCTTCAACCGCCTGGTCGAAGCCGCGGCCAGCAAGGTCAGCTACATCGAAGTCGCAAACGCCCAGCACTTCGACAGTTTCAACGCCTTCAGCGGCTTCGACATCCGCTTCGTGCCGCTGCATGTCTACTTCGTCCGCGCGATGGACGCGATGTACGCCAACCTGCGCAACGGCACCGCGCTGCCGCCCAGCCAGGTGGTGCGCGCCACGCCGCGCGGCGGCATTCCGGGCGCCGCCGCGGCCATTACCGTGGGCAACGTGCCGGCCATCAGCGTCACGCCGTTGGTGGCGGATCAGATCGGCTTTGTCGCCACGTCGATCAACATCCCCAACTGAGCGGCTGGTTCGATCGCCGCGCTGCCTGGGTGTCCATGTCGACCCTGTCGTCCATGCCGTCCATGCCGACCTTCATCTCGCACTACCTGCGATGCGTTGGTCGCGAGCTCCACGTCACCGAGTGGGGCCGCGAACATGCGCAAACCGTGATCGCCTGGCACGGCCTGGCGCGCACGGGGCGCGACATGGACCACATCGCCGCGCACCTGGCGCGGCGCTGGCGCGTGATCTGCCCCGACACCATCGGCCGCGGCTTGAGCCAATGGAGCCCCGACCCGGCGGCCGAGTACAACCTGGCCTTCTACGAGCGGCTGGCGCTGTCGCTGGTGGACCAATTGGGCATCGCGCGCATGCACTGGCTGGGCACCTCGATGGGCGGCGCCATCGGCCTGCGCGCTGCCGCCGGGCTGCTGCGCGGGCGCATCGAACGGCTGGTGCTCAACGACATCGGCGCCTCGGTGCCGCAGGCCGCCATCGACCGCATCCTGGCCTACGCCGGCAGCCCCGCGGCCTTCGCCACCGTGGGCGAGCTCGAACAGTACTTCCGCACCATCTACAAACCCTATGGCTGGCTCAGCGACGCACAGTGGCGGCTGCTCACCGAGTCGTCGTGTCGACGCCTGCCCGACGGCCGCGTCACGCCGCACTACGACCCGGCGATGGTGCAGCAGTTCGTGCACCAGCCGCGCGACTACGAGCAGTGGGAGGCCTGGGACTCGCTCAGCCTGCCCGTGCTGTGCCTGCGCGGCGAAAGCTCCGACCTGCTGCTGCCCGACACCGCCGAGGCCATGCGCGTGCGCGGGCCGCGTGCGGTGGTGGTCACGCTGCCGGGCTGCGGCCACGCGCCAGCGCTCAACACGCCCGAACACTTCGCCCTCGTCGAACGATTTCTCGCCGCCTGATTGTTTCCCCGGCCGGGCGCTGCCCGGCCTCTGTCCACCACCTGAGGAGATCATGATGAACCGCAGAATCCGGATTCGATCGTTCGTCGCCAGCGCCGCGCTCGCGCTCACCGCTGCCGCCCACGTCGGGGCCCATGCCGCAGGCACCGTCGGCACGACCTTCCCGGCCGGCTTCCCGGTGATCGAGGATGCTTCACTGAAGAAGCCCATCATCGGTTTCGGCGCCGCCGGAGTCGTGACGCGCACGCCGGTGATATTCCTGCATGGCAACAACGACACGCCGTTCCCGACCGCCTGCGCGCCCTACGGCCGCATGCAGGCCATGGCGCAGTACCTGGCCGACAACGGCTACGCCACCAGCGAGCTGTGGGGCCTGGGCTACGAGGGCGACCAGTGCGACCTGGCGGGCGACCCGCCGCGCCGCTCCAGCATCGCCCACACCAACCAGGCCAACGTGCCCGACCTGCGCCGCTTCGTCAAGGCCGTGCTGGCCTTCACGGGGGCCAGGCAGGTCGACATCGTCGGCCACAGCCTGGGCGTGACGCTGGCACGCGAGTGGATGCGCCAGGACGATGCCGACGCCACCGTGCGCCGGATGGTGGCCATCGACGGGCCCAATCACGGCATCATCAACTGCAGCCCGGTGGCGGCCAACTACTGGCAGCTGCCCGCGCTGGGCGGCTTCACGCCCGGCAGCGAGGTCTGCCAGGAGCTGGGCTCGCCCGACACGCCCTTCCTGCGCCTGCTCAACGGCCGCGGCGAGCACGAAGAAACCGAAGGCCGCACGCGCGTGCTGGTGATCCGCAACGCCGACACGAGCTTCGTCTACTTCCCGCTGCAGGACGGCGTGCTGTCGCCGGTGCCGGCGATCGATTCCTACGGCAAGCCGACCGACTTCTCCAGGAGCGCCACGCTCAAGGGCGCGCGCCAGATCGACCTCACGGGCCAGGGCATCCACGACCCGATCCTGGGCTCGACCCACCTGGGCATCCTCAACTCGCCGCAGACGCGGCAGGCGACGCTGGACTTCCTGAGCGCGCGCGGCGCGCCGCGCTGATCACGGGGTGATCGGGGGCGGGCCCGCACAGCCGGGCCTGCCGGTCCCTAGAATGCCCCGCCTTCACCCTCAGAAGGTCTTCATGTCGTCCGGTGTGATTCGAATTCGCGGTGCGCGCCAGCACAATCTCAAGAACCTCGACCTGGACATCTACACCGGCGAAATGACGGTGGTCACCGGCCCCAGCGGCTCGGGCAAGAGCAGTCTGGTGTTCGACACGCTGTACGCCGAAGGCCAGCGCCGCTATGTCGAGACCTTCAGCGCCTACGCGCGCCAGTTCCTCGACCGCATGGACCGCCCGGCGGTCGATCGCGTCGACGGCGTGCCGCCGGCGATCGCCATCGACCAGACCAACCCGGTGCGCACCAGCCGCAGCACGGTCGGCACGATGACCGAGCTCAACGACCACCTCAAGCTGCTGTTTGCGCGGGCGGCCCAGCTCTTCGACAAGCAGACTGCGCTGCGCGTGCGGCACGACACGCCGGAGACCATCTATGCCGACTTGATGGCCCGTGCGGCCGTGGCCGGCGACCCGCGCCTGGTGTTCACCTTCCCGGCCGAGCTGCCGGCCGACACCACGGCCGAGCAGCAGGAGCAGTGGCTGTCGGCCGCCGGCTTCACGCGCGTGCAGGCCGAGCGTGTCGAAGGCACGAAGAAGATCCTCGACGTGGTGGCCGACCGCCTGCGCCTGGCCAGCGCCGAGAAGGTGCGTGTGCTGGAAGCGATCGAGCTGGCCCTGAAGCGGGGCAGCGGCCGCTTGACCGTTTACGTGGGCGACAACCAGGCGCTCTGGAAGTACAGCACCGGCCTGCACTGCCCCGAGAGCAACCTGCGCTACGCCGACCCGCAGCCGGCACTCTTCAGCTTCAACAGCGCCTACGGCGCCTGCGACACCTGCCGCGGCTTCGGCCGCGTCATCGGCGTCGACATGGGCCTGGTGATCCCCGACGTGCGCAAGACGCTGCGCAGCGGCGCCATCAAGCCGATGCAGACGCCGGCCTGGAAGGACGGCCACGAGGACATGCTGCGCTACGCCGGCGAGGCCGGCATCCCGCGCGACACGCCGTGGAGCCAGCTGACGCCGGCGCAGCGCGACTGGGTCATCGAAGGCACGCCCAACTGGACCGGCCACTGGAACAAGCAGTGGTACGGCGTGCGCCGCTTCTTCGGCTACCTGGAGAGCAAGGCCTACAAGATGCACATCCGCGTGCTCTTGTCCAAGTACCGCAGCTACACGCCCTGCGGCAGCTGCGGCGGCGCGCGGCTGAAGCTCGAATCGCTGCTGTGGCGCATCGGCAGCAAGGCCGACGCGGACGCGGTGCTGCCGCCGGACAAGCGCTACCTGCCCGTCGGCGCCGCCTGGTCGCGCGAGCAACTGGAAGCGATCGACGGCCTGAGCCTGCACGACCTGATGCAGCTGAGCATCGAGCGCCTGCGCCGCTTCTTCGACGGAGAACCTGACCCCCAAGACGCCTTTGGCGTCGCCCCCCCAGGGGGGAGCAGGCCGCTTGGTGCGGCCCGGCGCGGCCTGGCGCTGCCCAGCACGATGATGGACGATGCGCTGAAGCTGCTGCTGGACGAAGTCCGCACACGCCTGAAGTACCTGTGCGACGTCGGTCTGCAGTACCTCACGCTGGACCGCCAGAGCCGCACGCTGTCGGGCGGCGAGGTGCAGCGCATCAACCTCACCACCGCGCTGGGCACGAGCCTGGTGAACACGATGTTCGTGCTCGACGAGCCCAGCATCGGGCTGCACCCGCGCGACATGAACCGCATCGTGCAGGCCATGCACCGGCTGCGCGACGCCGGCAACACGCTGGTCGTCGTCGAACACGACCCGGCGGTGATGCTGGCCGCCGACCGCCTGATCGACATGGGCCCGGGCCCCGGCGAGCGCGGCGGGCAGATCGTCTTCGACGGCACGCCGCATGAGGCGCGCAGCGCCAACACGCTGACCGGCGCCTACCTCGGTGCGCGCAAGCAGGTCGGGCTCGGGTTTCGCAAGCTGGTCGAACCGAACACGCCGCGGCTGATCCTTGAAGGCGCGCGCGACCACAACCTGCAGGGCGTGACGGTCGAGCTGCCGCTGCAGCGGCTGGTCTGCGTCACCGGCGTCAGCGGCTCGGGCAAGAGCACGCTGATCCAGGACGTGCTGTACCCGGCGCTGGCGCGCCACTTCGGCAAGGCCACCGAGACGCCGGGCGCCTTTGACCGCCTGCTGGGTGCCGAACTGCTGAGTGATGCGGTATTCGTCGACCAGAGCCCGATCGGCAAGACCGCGCGCAGCAACCCGGCCAGCTATGTCGGCGCCTTCGATGAGCTGCGCAAGATCTTTGCCGAGGCGCCGCTGGCGCGCGAGCGCAGCTACAGCGCCGGCACCTTCAGCTTCAACGCCGGCGACGGCCGCTGCCCGACCTGCGGCGGCAGCGGCTTCGAGCACGTCGAGATGCAGTTCCTGAGCGACGTCTACCTGCGCTGCCCCGACTGCGACGGCAGGCGGTATCGGCCGCAGATCCTCGACGTCAAGGTGGTGCGCGGGCCGATGCGCTTGAGCATCGCCGACGTGCTGGACCTGACGGTGGCCGAAGCCGCGCACTGGTTCCAGAACGACCGCGAGGTGGTGGCGCGGCTGCAGCCGATCATCGACGTCGGCCTCGACTATGTGCGCCTGGGGCAGCCGGTGCCCACACTGTCGGGCGGCGAGGCGCAGCGGCTGAAGCTGGCCGGATTCCTGGCCGATGCTGCGTCCGGTCCGCGCCAGCCGGCCGCCAAGCACGGCACGCTGTTCCTGTTCGACGAGCCGACGACGGGCCTGCATTTCGACGATATCGCCAAGCTCATGCGCGCGCTGCGCAAGCTGCAGTCGGCCGGGCATTCGCTGCTCGTCATCGAGCACAACCTGGACGTCATCCGCGCCAGCGACTGGATCATCGACCTCGGCCCCGAAGGCGGCGAAGGCGGCGGCCACGTGGTGTGCATCGGCACGCCCGACGACGTCAAGGCGCATGGCAGCTCGCACACCGGATTGGCACTGCGCGAGTACGAAAAGTCGCTCGGCATCGGCGTGGTCGTCGCCGAAGAGGGCCGGCCGCTGCAGAGCGGAATTGGCGAGGGACGATCCTTGCAGAGCGTCATGCGCGCGCGCCGCCAGGCCGCGCGCGAGGCCGACAACAACATCCGCATCGTCAACGCCAAGGAGCACAACCTGAAGAGCCTGAGCGTGGAGATCCCGCGCGGCAAGTTCAACGTCATCACCGGGGTCAGCGGTTCGGGCAAGAGCACGCTGGCCTTCGACATCCTGTTCAACGAAGGGCAGCGGCGCTACCTTGAAAGCCTGAACGCCTACGCGCGCAGCATCGTGCAGCCGGCGGGGCGGCCCGAAGTCGATGCGGTCTACGGCATCCCGCCCACGGTGGCCATCGAGCAGCGCCTGAGCCGGGGCGGACGCAAGAGCACGGTGGCCACCACCACCGAGGCCTGGCACTTCCTGCGCCTGCTGTGGGTCAAGCTCGGCTTGCAGCACTGCATCCACGACGGCGCGCCGGTCAAGGCGCAGAGCACCGAGAGCATCGCCGCGCAGCTGCTGCGCGACCACGCCGGCCAGCACGTCGGCCTGCTGGCGCCACTGGTCGTCAACCGCAAGGGCGTCTACACCGACCTCGCCAAGTGGGCCAAGGCGCGTGGCCACACGCACTTGCGCGTCGACGGCGAATTCCTGCCGACCAGCCCCTTCCCGCGCATCGACCGCTTCAAGGAACACACGCTCGAGCTGCCGGTGGGCGACATCGTCATCAACCCGGCCAACGAAGCCGGGCTGCGCGCGCTGCTGAGCAAGACCTTGGACATCGGCCGCGGCGTGCTGCACCTGCTGCACCCGCTGGACGAACTCGCGGTGGCAATGGACTTCGGCGGCAACGGTGCCGGTGTCGGCCAGGTCAAGGTCTTCAGCACCAAGCGCGCCTGCCCTGAATGCGGCACCAGCTACCCCGAGCTCGACCCGCGCATGTTCAGCTACAACAGCAAGCACGGCTGGTGCACGGGCTGCGTCGGCACCGGGCTGAAGCTCACGCGCGAGCAGCGCAAGGCCTACGACGACACGCGTCGCGACGACGACAAGCAGGGCCGTGAAGTGAGCTTCCCCTCCGAGGAGCCCGAGGTCGAAGGCGTTGCCGACCAGCCCTGCGGCGACTGCGGCGGTGCGCGGCTGAACGCCAGCTCGCGCAGGGTCACCTTCGAGCAGCGCGCCATCGAGGACATCGCGCGCATGTCGGTGCACGAGGCCCGCGCCTGGATCGACGGGTTGGCGCTGCAGGGCCGCGACGCCGACATCGCACGCGACGTGGTGGTGGAAATCAGGAGCCGGCTCGAGTTCCTGTCCGACGTCGGCCTGGGCTACCTGACGCTCGACCGCGCCGCACCGACCCTGTCCGGCGGCGAAGCGCAGCGCATCCGGTTGGCCGCGCAACTGGGCAGCAACCTGCAGGGCGTGTGCTACGTGCTGGACGAGCCGACCATCGGCCTGCACCCGCGCGACAACGCCATCCTGCTCGGCGCACTGGCCAAGCTCAGCGCGCTGGGCAACACGCTGGTGGTGGTGGAGCACGACGAGGACACCATCCGCCGTGCCGAGCATCTCATCGACATCGGCCCCGGCGCCGGCAAGCGCGGCGGTCATCTGGTGGCGCAGGGCACGGTGGCGCAGCTCTCGGCGAACGCCGACTCGGTCACCGGGCGGCTGTTGGCGCACCCGCTGCAGCACCCGCTGCAGGCGCGGCGCGCAGTGGACCCGCTGGGCCAGGCGCTGCTGCTGCAAGGCGCGCACCTGCACAACCTGCGCGACGTCGACCTGCGCGTGCCGCTGGGCCACCTGGTGGCCGTCACCGGCGTGTCGGGCTCGGGCAAGAGCACCTTGGCGCGCGACGTGCTGCTGGCCAACGTGGCGCCGCTGGTGCAGCACAAGGTCACCAAGGCCGGACGCGATGCGCTGTCGGCCGGCAGGCGGCCGTCGCTGATCGGCTGCACCGGCCTGCAGGGCTTCGAGACCATCGACCGCGTGCTCGAGGTCGACCAGACGCCGATCGGCAAGACGCCGCGCAGCTGTCCGGCCACCTACATCGGCTTCTGGGACTCGATCCGCAAGCTTTACACCGAGACGCTGGAAGCCCGGGCGCGCGGCTACGCCTCGGCACGCTTCAGCTTCAACACCGGCGACGGCCGTTGCCCGGGCTGCGAAGGCCAGGGCGTGAAGACGATCGAGATGAGCTTCCTGCCCGACGTCAAGGTGGCTTGCGACATCTGCCATGGCGCGCGCTTCAACCCCGAGACGCTGGCGGTGACGTGGCGCGGCAAAAGCAT
>JANMVM010000429.1:0-20849 GCA_031392695.1 Rubrivivax sp. | reverse complement strand
AGCCCCGCGAGCCCGACACTGACGCCCGCGGCCGTGGCCACGCCCGCCGCCGGGCTCACCACCGGGACCTGTGCGATCGAGCGCGACTTGACCGGCAACCTATCCTGCCCCGGCGTGGTGATGATCGCCATGGAGGCGATGAAGAAGCGGAGCCAGGGGCTGCGGGCCCGCTGGGCTCTGGGGTCGATGTCGGTGCGGCACCATGATGCCCTGTTGCCCCGGCGTCGCTTCGTCCCGGCGCCATGAGCCTGGGGGCAGCGCTGAGGGTCGCTCAGCGGTCCAGCGCCGCGCGCACCGCCGCCAGCAGGTCGGCCTTGGCGAAGGGCTTGTCCAGGCTCTGGCAACCTGAGACCTCAAGCACCTGCCGCGCCTGTTGTGACAGCGTGTCGCCGGTGACGAAGAGCATGCGCCGGGCCAGGTGCGGCTGGCGCTCGCACACGGCGCGCCAGAGCGCAGCACCGTCGAGGTCGGGCATGCGCACGTCGCTGACGATGGCGTCGAAGCGCGCCTCGGCCAGCAATTCCAGCGCCACCGCGCCCGACTCGGCGGTGGCGACGTCGAAGCCCGCGCCTTCGAGCACGTCGCGCATGAGGTCGGCAATCTCGACTTCGTCGTCGACCACCAGCACGCGCGCGTGCCGCTCGCCGCTGACGTGGTCGGCCGGCAGCGCGGCGACGGAGGGGCTGGCTTCGCCGCTGATCGGCAGGCTCATGCGGAACGACGCGCCGCCCTGCTTCGCGTCCAGCCCTTCGAGCATGAGCTCACCGCCGTGCTCGCGCACGATCGAGCGCGACACCGACAGGCCCAGGCCGGTGCCGAAGCCGGCTGCCTTGGTGGTGAAGAAGGGTTCGAAGAGCCGCTCGCGCACCGCTTCCGGCACGCCCGGGCCGTTGTCGGCCAAGCGCAGCCAGACGCGCGGCTCGCGGCCGGCGCGCATGGTCTCGACACCGGTGGCCACGTGCAGCAGCCGCGGCGCTTGGATGCCTTGCAGCGCCTGCTGGGCGTTGACCATCAGGTTGAGCACCACCTGGCCGAGTTGATCGGCGTCGGCCTGCGCCTCGGGCAGGCCCTCGGCCAGCTGCAGCTGGACCTGGATGCCGTGGCTGCGCAGCGTGTAGCCCAGCATGTCGGCGGCGGCGCGCACGATGTCGTTGAGCTGCACGGCGTGGCGCTCGGGGGGTTTCTGGCGCGCCATGTTGAGGAAGGTGCGCACGATGCGGCCGCAGCGATCGGCGGCCGCGCGGATGCGACGCGCATCGGTGGCGTGCTCGCTGCCTTCGGCCTTTTCTTCCAGCAGGCTGGCACGTCCCATCACGATGGCCAGCGGGTTGTTCAGCTCATGCGCCACGCCGGCCAGCAGGGTGCCCATGGCGCTGAGCTTTTCGCTCTGGCGCAGGGCATCGCGCTGGCGGTCGATCTGGCGCGCCGACTCGTGCTGCGCCGACAGATCGGTGATGAAGGCGGTGTTGAAGGGCTCGCCGTCGATCTGGACCTGGAAAGCCAGCAGCTGGATCGGGAACTCACGCCCGCTGGCGTGGCGGCCCACGGTGTCCCAGGCCGCGTTGCGCACCACGTCGCCGGCAGCGGCCAGGCGCTGGAGTTCGCCGCGCAGGCCCCGCGGCAGGATCACATCGCCCAGTTCGCGCCCCAGGGCCTGTGCGCGCGCGACGCCGAACATGCCCTCGGCAGCGGGGTTGAAGTCGACGACGTGGCCCGCGCCGCTGGTGGTGACGATGGCCGTCGGCGCATGGTCGACCATGGCCGACTTGAAAGTCTCGTGGGCGCGCTCGCGACGTTGCAGCTGGCGCTGCACCTTGAAGGTGTCGGTGACGGCGTCGACCCAGCCCTGCCAGCGCGGGCCCAACTGCGGCACGTGCGCCGCGGGGTCGGTGGCGAGCTGGCGCAAGTAGCCCAGCACGCCGAGCGCCGGAGTCACAAACCAGCGGGCGAAGAACCACTGCCCGGTGACGAAGAGCCCGAGCAGCGCCAGCCCGAGCAGGGCGTTGGGCAGCAGCGTGGGCAGCACGGCGGCGCGCAGCGCCGAGGCCGGCACGGCCTGCACAAAGACCCAGGGCGAGCCTTCGCGCCCGACCGCGGTCAGCACCCAGCCGTTGCCATGGTGCAGGGTGTCGCGTGACGTGGGCAGGGCGGCCAGCGCCACGCCGTCCAGCGTCAGCGGCAGCCGTGCCGCCAGCGGCAGCGTCACGCGCGTGTCGGCCAGGCCCGGCCCGGCCGGGGCCAGCAGGGGCTGGGTGGCGTCGGCCAGCACATTGAGGTTGCGGTCGACCACCCACACGCGCGTGCCGGGCTGCTGCCAGGCCAGCGCGATGCCTTGCAGCGCATCGAGCCGGAAGTCCAGGCTCACCTCGCCGACGTAGCGGCCCGCCACCACCAGCATCGCGCCGTGCGACTGAACGAGTTCGCCGTTGAGCTGGCTGACGTAGGGCGCGCCCCAGAAGGTGATGTCGCGCGGGTCGCGCGCGAGGTCGCTCTCGGCCCGCCTGACGCCCGCCAGGCGCGGCGTGTCCAGGGCCTGCAGGCTGGGCAGGCCCATCGAGGCCAGCATGCGCGGCGTCTCGACCCAGGGGAAGCCGAAGCTGACGTTGGCATCGGCGGCGGCGAACCAGGTGGCCTCGAAGCCGGGTGCGCGTTCGTGCACGACGCGCGCGGCTTCGACGAAGAGTTGCGCCCGGCGCAGCCACAGCGCATCGGGCGCGCGGCCGTCGGCAGGCGCCCACCAGACCTGGCCGAAGCGCGCGCGCAGCGTCTCGGGCGCGTTGTCGAGCGACCAGCCGTCGACCGCACCGGCCTGGGTGCGGGCCTGCAGCGCGTCGTGCAGTTCGGGGCCCGAGACGGGCGGGTCGGTCCAGCGCAGCTCGAGCATGCGGCGCAGGTCGTGCACATGGTCCATCGCCGGACGCGCAATCGCGGACAGCTCCTGGGCGCGCTCTTCGGCCCGGTGCTGCAATTCGCGTTCGGCCTCGGCCAGGCGCTGGCTGTACTGCAGCAGCGTCAGCACGGCCAGCAAGGCCATCACCGGCACCACCAGCCACCACATCAGGCGGCGTGCCGAGCGCAGGGTACCGGCGCCGGCCGGAGCGTAATCAGTCATCACCGGATGATGCCGTGATCAGGGCCTGCACACGCCGCTGGCGCTGCCCGGGTTGATCGCGGGTGCGGCCACCGCTCAGCGCACACTCAGCCACCACTCAGCCACCACTCAGCGCAAACTCAGCCGGCCACCGGCGGCACGTAGACATAGCCCACGTTGCGCACGGTCTTGAGCACCTCGGGCTTGTCGGGGTTGCTTTCGATCTTGCGGCGCAGTCGCATCACGCGCAGATCGATGGAGCGGTCGAAGACATCCCAGCCGCGATTGTGGGCCTGCTCCATGATCTGGTCGCGGTTGAGCGGGCGGTTGGGGTGGCGCGCAAAGAGCGCCAGCAAGTCGAATTCGGCGGCAGTGATTTCGATCTCGGCGCCGTCGGCTGCGAAGAGCTTGCGCTGGTCGAGGTCGAGCAGGCGGTCGCCGAAGCGCACCTGACGTGCGGCCGCCGCCGGGGACGCAGCCGCGGCAGCGTTGGCGCCCTGCGATCGGCGCAGCACCGCGCGCACGCGAGCCAGCAATTCGCGCAGCTCGTAGGGCTTGCTGACGTAATCGTCGGCGCCGAGTTCGAGCCCGACGATGCGATCGACCGCCTCGCTGGCGGTGGTGAGCATGACGATCGACACCTGGGGGTGCATCTCGCGCAGCCAGCGGGCCAGCGAGAGCCCGTTTTCGCCCGGCATGTTGATGTCGAGCACGGCCAGGTCGGGCCGCGCCGCGGCGATCAGTGAGCGGGCCTGCGCTGCGTCTTGCGCCGTGCGCACGGCAAAGCCGTGGCGGCCGAAGTACTCGGCCAGCAGGCCGCGCAGTTCGGGCTCGTCGTCGACCACGAGCAAGGCCGGTGCGGAATTGTTCAGGCCTGTGGCCATGGTGGGAGCCGGGACAGCGGAGTCGGCAGCATCATATCGACCCGCTGTGGGCGCTGCGTGCTGCAGCCCGATCGCCGCCAGCGCTTCGCGCCCGGGCACCGCCAGCGGCTGCAGTGCAGTGCTGCCAAGAAACAGGTTGAAGTCCATCCCCCAAGGGTGGGACAGCACGGTTTCGGGCGTGCATCAGGGCTGCGGCGCTGCTGTTGCAAATGTTGTGCGGCCGTCCCGTCTGGCAGAACAAAGCAAACACGTCAGCGCGGTCATGGAAACCTGGGCGATACCCGGCCTCGGCACAGTACAAGCCATACCGCAGCACGGCGGCCTCACTCCACCAAGGTCTGTAGCCATGAACAGCATTGCACCCCAGGAATTCTGGCGCAGCGAAGCCTTCGCCGAGGACTTGTTTGAAGAACGCCCTGGCGTCGATCGCCGGGAGCCGCGTCTGCTGAGCAGCACTTTGCTGTGCGCGGTGCCGCTGGCGGTGGCGGTGCTCGGCGGCGTGATGGCCTTCTTTCACACCATGGGCTGAACGGCCCGGCCCGCGCCCAGGGCATCCATTCATGACAAGACGCCGTCAAGGCGCGGGCACTCGCTCAGGGCACCGATGGCTCAGCAAGAGCCACCGCCCGGAAGGGCGGTCGGCCACCAGCAATCCACCGTCCGCGCGAAGCTAGTGCCGGATCAAGACCCGGCCGTACAACGCCGGCACCTCGAAGCTCAAACCCTGCGGGCTGGCCATCACTGCGGTTCCGCCCAGTGCGTCCTGCAGCACCCCCGGCTCCAGGCCGGCCGGCAGCGGCAGGGTCACGGTTCGCGGCGTGGCCGCGTTGTTGGTGGCCGTGATGGCCCAGTCGTCGCCGAGCCGGCGCGCCAGCACGATGACGTGGTCATCGACCAGCAGCGGGGCTTCGATGCTGCCGCGGCGCAGCACGGCGTGGTCACGGCGCAGGTGGATGAGCTTCTTGAATTCCGCCAGCAAGGCGGTGTCGGGCCGGCCACCCCGGTCAGCCCAGGGATAGGTGGCGCGGTTGTAGGGATCGTCGCCGCCGGTCACGCCCACCTCGTCGCCGTAATACACGGTGGGTGCGCCGGGGAAGATCATCTGGAACAGCACCGCCAGCTTGAGCCGCCCTTTGGCCAGCTCGATCACGGCGGCATCGCGCGTGTCGTCGTGCCAGCCGAAGACGTGCAGCGCGCGCGCCTGGTCGTGCGAGGACAGCAGGTTCATCAGCGCGTAGAAGGACTGCGGCGGGTAGGCCTCGCGCATCAGCTCGATCTGCCGGTACAGCAGCGCGGCCTGGCCGCCCGCGGCGTAGTCCTGCACGGTGTTGCGGAAGATGTAGTTCATGGTGCTGTCGAACATGTCGCCCAGGAAATACTTGCTGCTGTCGAACCAGGTCTCGGCGATGGTCAGCGCTTCGGGTTGGTGCTGCTTGATGGCGGCGCGCCACTCGCGCCAGAAGTCGTCGCTGACCCAGGGCACCACGTCCATGCGCCAGCCGCTGGCGCCGCGGTCCAGCCACAGCTTCATCACCGAATCGCGGTCGCGGTAGGCGAAGTTGCGCCAGGCGGGGCTGGCCTTGTCGAGCTCGGGCAGGTCGGCGACGCCGACCCAGCCCTTGAAGCGCTTGTCGGGATCCTTCTGCGTCGCATCCAGCGTGTACCAACTGGCGTACGGTGAATCCGGCCGCACCGTGCTGCCTTCGAAGGCGCCGCGCGACTTGAAGTTTCCGAAGCGGTCGAAGTAGATCGAATCGGCGCCGGTGTGGTTCAAGCTCGCGTCGGGGATGACGCGGATGCCGCGCCGCGCTGCCTCGCGCGTGAGGCGCTCGAAGTCGTCGTTGCTGCCGAAGGCCGGGTCGACATTGCGATAGTCGGCGGTGTCGTACTTGTGGTTGCTGGCGGCGCGGAAGATCGGCGTCATGTAGATCGTGTTGGCGCCCAGGTCGCGGATGTAGTCGAGCTTGTCGATGATGCCGGCCAGGTCGCCGCCGAAGAAGTCGTTGTTGTAGACAGCGTCGCTGCCGTCGCCGCTGCCGGGCTTGTAGGGCTTGTCGAGCCAGTTCTTGTGGAACTCGACGCCGTGGTTCTGGTATCGGTCGCGGCCGGGGCGGGGGTCGTTGCCGCTGTCGCCGTTGCGGAACCGGTCGGGGAAGACGTAGTAGTAGACGGCGTCGGCCGCCCAGTCGGGAACCCGGAAGTCCGCAGCGTAGACGGTCTGGCGGAAGCGCCGCACGGTGCCCCGAGCCTGCGAACCCTCGGCCACCGTGCCGGCGCCGCCACTGCCCTTCTCGCGTGTCCAGTAGACCGCGTCGGCGTTGTTCTGGAAGACGTAGCGCTGGCCAGCGATCTGCGCATCGAACCAGTAACCGTGCACGGCCACGTCGGTGAAGCGGTGGCTGGCGGTCCAGCGCTCGCCGCCACCGGCGGCTTGGGACTTGCTCATCGGCAGGCGGGCGACTTCGCTGTACTCAAGCACCTCCTGATTGCCTTCGAGCCGGCGCTTTTCCACCACCAGCGTCAGCTGCTCCACACCCGCCGTCGCGGTGAGCGCGAACTCGATGGCCGTGCCGGCGGGCACGGCGCCGAAGGGCTGCTTGTGCGCGGCAGCGCGCGAATCGAAGCGCAGGCTCAAGGCCACCGGGTCGGTGACCGAGACCGCGCGCGAGTCGGCGAAGGTCTTCTCGCCGACGCTGAGTTGCGGCCGCCCACCGGCCCAGGCCAGGCGCAGCGTGTGTTCGCCGCTGAAGGTGTGCACGAAGGTGCCGCCGCCGAAGCCTTCGGCGCCGATGCTGCTGGCGTCCTTCCAGGCGGCATCGGCGATCTTGAATTCGTGGCGTCCGCTGAGCTTGACGTTGAGGTAGTAGGCGTCGCAGCTGAACTGGAAGGCGTACTCGTCCAGCGCCGCCCAGTTGTTGGGCGTGCCGCGCAGGAAGAGCAGCGTGGCACCCAGCGGCGGACCGCCTTCTGCGGCGGCATCGGTCTTGGGGCAGGTGTCGACCTGCAGCTCGGGTGTCTTGTCATTCATGCGGATCGTGATGCGATGCGCGCCCGTGAAGCGGCGCTGGATGTCGGGGCCTCGCGGCACCAGCCGCCGGCCATCGATCGAGCCGAAGTCGGCATCGGCGCTCCAGCCTTCATCGCCGACTTTGAAGTTGAACTCGCCGCTGAGCTGCGTCACCAGTTCCCAGCGGTTGCAGGCCCACGTGAAGCGCTGCGCGTCAGCGGCGGCCCAGCCGTTGAAACCGCCCCGCAGGTACAGGCTGCGGCCCCCCAAGGGATCCGCAGTGCAGGCGCTCGGTGCGGCGGCGGCCGAGGCCGCCGCCAGCAGCAGCGCGGCCGGGCAGGCGGCCTTCATTGCACACGCTTGTACTGGCTGTAGCCGCCGGGCGTTGTCAACTGGGGCTTGAGCACCCACGCGGTCTGCGCCGGCATCCGCGCCTGCACCATCGACGCCTGCAACTGCACGACTCTGCCGCTGATTTGGTCGACCAGGTTCTCGCCGTCCATGAGCTTGGAGTTGGCCACCAGCACCGTCGTGTCGACCTCTTGCTGCAAGGGGTTGATGATGACCAGCACGGTGTCGCCGGCGCGGTCGGTGTGGCGCTCGTAGGCGATGACGCCGGCGCTGGCCTCGGCGGTGCGGAAGTCACCGACGCGCAGGGCCCGGTTTTGTTTGCGCAGGGCCACGAGCTGCTTCGTCCACACCAGGTCGGGGTGATTGGCCTGCACGCGGTCCCAGCGCATCGGGCCGCGCATCTCGGGGTCGTCGCCGCCTTCCATCGCCACCTCGGTGCCGTAGTAGAGATTGACCGCGCCGGGCAGGGTGAACTGCAGCACCTGCGCCAGTCGGCGCGCCTTGGCGTCGGGCACGGTGGTGGCCAGGCGGAAGGTGTCGTGGTTGTCGAGGTAGACCCAGCTCTTGAGCAGGTGCTCGTAGTCGGCGTCCTGCACCAGGCGCGCCACCATGCGCGTGAAGCTGGCACCGTCGAGCTGCCGGTTGGCGACGGCGATCATCAATTTGCGCAGCCCGAAATGCATCACGCCGTCGACCGACGGAAACCATTCGCGCGGGTAGTTCGGGATCTCGCCAACGACCAGCGAGCCGGGCTTTTCCGCATGCGCGGCGCGTGTCAGGTCCTGCAGAAACCGGGGTCCGATGTCGAAGGCGACATCGAGCCGCCAGCCGTCGATGCCGTCACGCAGGTAGCCGCGCACGACGGAGTCGGGGGCGGCAAACAGATGGTCGCGCACGGCTGCGTTTTCGAGGTTCAGTTCGGGCAGGTTCTCGACGTTCCACCAGCCGCGTGCGCCGCCCTTGAATTGCGGGCCGAAGACGAACCAGTTGCGGTACGCGCTTTGCGGACTGGACTCGGCATCCTTGAAGATCGCTGCGTTGCGACCCATGTGGTTGAAGACGCCGTCGAGCACGAACTTCATGTTGCGTCGCCTGAGTTCGGCAGCGAGCTTCTTGACGTCTTCGCGCGTGCCAAATTCTGGCGAAACGACGTTGTAGTCGAGCGAGTCGTACTTGTGATTCGTCCAGCCCAGGTGGATGGGATTGAGGTACAGCACGTCGGCGCCGAGACCTTGCACATAGTCGAGCCGGCTCATCGTGCTGGCGAGGTCGCCGCCCCAGAAGTCGATCTCGTGGCTCCACACGCGCACGCTGTCGAGGAAGGTGCCGCGCTGGGGCGCTTCGTTCCAGCCGCGCAGCTTCTTGGGCGCCGGGTACAGCGCGCGTTTGGCGTCGAGCGTGGTGCTGGGCGCAAAACGATCCACCAGCACCTGGTAGACGATGGGGCCGTTGCGCCAATCGGCCTCGCGCTGCTCGTACAGGCCGGCGCTCTGTTGGTCAAAGCGGTTGGCATAGGACATGGTCGTTTGAGCGCCAGCGACGCCGCAGATCACCGCCGCGGCGGCCAGGCCCATCAGTTGCTTCATCACACTATCCCTTCACACCACCAGCGGTCAGGCCCGAGACGATCCAGCGCTGCGCCAGCAAAAACACCAGCGTGATCGGCAGGCCGCTGAGCACCGCCGCTGCGGCGAAGTCGCCCCACAGGTACTTCTGCTCGTAGAGGTAGAACTTGCTGCCCACCGCGAGCGTGAGGTTGGGCTCTTCGCGCAACAGGATCGACGCCACCGGGTACTCGATGATGGTGCCGATGAAGGCCAGCACGAAGACGACCATCAGGATCGGCACCGCCATCGGCAGCAGCACGAAGCGGAAGGCCTGCCAGTGGGTGGCGCCGTCGACCTTGGCGTTTTCCTCGATCTCCTGCGGGATGGTCTCGAAGTAGCCCTTGATGGTCCAGATGTGCATCGCCACGCCGCCGAGGTAGGCCACGATGAGGCCGGCATGGGTCTCGATGCCCAGCCACGGGATGCGCGTGCCGATGCCCTCGAAGATGGCGTAGATGGCCACCAGCGCCACCGCCACCGGGAACATCTGCAGCAGCAGCATGCTGTTGAGGATCGCCTGCTTGCGCGCGAACTTCAGGCGCGCGAAGGCATAGGCCGCGGTGGTGCTGATGGCCACGATGAGCAGCGCCGAGATGGTCGCGATCTTGATGCTGTTCCAAAGCCACAGCAGCACCGGGAACGGCGGCTGCACCACCGTGCCGTCGGGCTGCGTGACCGGGATGCCCAATGCCAGCTGCCAGTGCTCGAAGCTGATGGTGGACGGGATCAGCGAACCGGTGGCGTAGTTGCCCGGGCGCAGGCTGATGCTGATCACGGCCAGCAGCGGGAACAGCGTCAGCGCCAGCAGCAGCCACAGGCCGGCGTGCGCAGCCCAGACGCGCCAGCGCTGGCTTTTGCCGGTGACGATCATGTGCGCCCGCCCGGCCGCCCGAAGGGCGCTGCGCCCTCTCGGGGGGCAGCGAACGAAGTGAGCTTGGGGGTCAAGTTCGCGCCTGCGCAGACTGGGTGATCTTCAACTGCACCATCGCCATCATCGCCACCATGACGAAGATCAGCGTGCTGATGGCCGCCGCGAGGCCGAAGTTCTGGCCGCTGTCGGTGAAGGCGATGCGGTAGGTGTAGCTGACCAGGATGTCGGTGGTGCCGGCTGGCAGCTTGGTGTTGAGGAAGTCAGGCCGACCATCGGTGAGCAGCGAGATGAGCACGAAGTTGTTGAAGTTGAAGGCGAAGGCGCTGATGAGCAGCGGTGTCAGCGGCTTGGCGATCAGCGGCGCGGTGATCTTGAAGAAGTTGGTCAGCGGTTTGGCGCCGGCGATCGCGCTGGCCTCGTAAAGGTCGGCCGGGATTGCCTTGATCAGGCCCGAGCACAGGATCATGATGTACGGGTAGCCCAGCCAGGTGTTGACGATCAGGATCATCGCCTTGGCCAGGGTGGGGTCGGCGAACCAGGCCGGGCGAATGCCCAGCAATGAATCGAGGATGCCGTTGATCTCGCCGAAGTTCTGGTTGAACAGGCCCTTGAAGACCAGGATGCTGATGAAGCCCGGCACCGCATACGGCAGGAACAGCAGCGTGCGGTACAGCGTGCGGTGGCTCAGACCCTGCCACTCCAGCAGCACCGCCAGCGTCATGCCCAGCGCGGTGGACAACAGCACCGTCAGGCCGGCGAACAGCACCGTCCAGATGAAGATGCTGAAGAAGGGGCCGCGGAAGTCGGCGTCGAGCAGCATGCGGGTGTAGTTGGCAAAACCGATGCCGACCTTGAAGCCGGGCTGGATGCGTTCGCCCTTTGCGCTCTCGAAGAAGCCGCTCGTGCGATTGGGCTGGAAGGTGGCGCCCGTCGTGACCTGGGTGATCGAGCCGTCGGCGCCGGCGGTCCACAGCGGCTCGATGGGGCCGAATTCGCGCAGACCGGCATAACGGATGAGTTTGCCGCCTTCGTCGGCCGGCAGTTGCAGCTGCATCGGCAACAGCGATTCGCGCAGGCGGATCAGCGCACGCAGGTCCAGCGGCGTGGCCAACGCCGTCGCGCCCAGCGGCTGCATCGGCACCGGCCCAGGCGGCACGCCGGCCGCCAGGTCCAGCGGCGGCGACACCAGCACCGGGCCGCCGCTGCCGTCTTCGGGCATCAGCTTCAGCCGCAGCCCGGACCCTTCGGCGTGCAGCGTGAAAGGCCGCGCATGCGCTTCGTCGGCCACCGACTGCTCCAGCAGGTAGCGCCGGGCGCGCTCTTCTTCGAGCAGGTTGCTCGACGAGTAGTTGGTGAAGCCGATCTGCACCGTGTACAGCAGCGGGAAGGCCACGAACACGAGCATGCCGACGATGCCCGGGAACAGGTACTTCCAGGCCACCGACTGCGCCGTGCCGTAGACGACGATGGCGCTGCCGCCCAGCGCCAGCACGCCCACCGCCAGCAGCGGCTGGCCGGCCACCCACAGGCTGAACACGAGCCACAGCAGCGCCAGCGCGGCCAGGGCAGCGACGGAGCCTTGCAGCCAGGGATGGGAGGGACGGGCGGCGCGCACCATCTCAGCGGCTCGTCATGCGGGCGGCGGCACCGTCGAGCGCGTCCTTGGGCGCCTGGCGGCCGTTGGTGATGGCCTCCAGCGCCGCATCCATGGCCGGGACGAAGCGGCCCATCTCGGGGATATTGGGGATCGGCTCGCCGGCGCGCGCGTTGTCCATCGTGGCCTTGATGCGCGGGTCGGCGCTGAGCTCGGCGTAGTAGGCCTTGTTGGCCGGCACGCCCAGCGGCACGTCGGCCGAGATGAGCTTCAAGCTCGCGACCTTGAGCAGGTGGTTCTCGATGAACTCGCGCGCCACGTCTTTGGCCTTGCTGGGCGCAGTGATCATGCAGCCCAGCACGCCGACGAAGGGCCGGCCCGGCTTGCCGCCGATGGCCGGGATCGGCGCGACGCCGAAGTCGATGCCGACCTTGCGCACGTTGTCCCAGGCCCAGGGGCCGTTGATCATCATCGCCACCTGGGCGCGCGCGAAGGCGCCTTCCATCTCGGAGTAGCGCGCGCCCTGGGGCATGTGGCCGTCCTTGATCAGGCGCTCGATCATCTGCGCGCCCTGCAGCGCGCCGGCATTGTTGACGCCCACCACCCGCGGGTCGAGTTCACCCTGGGCGTTGCGGCCGAAGACGAAGGCCCCGGGCCCGGCCAGCAAAGCCCAGCTGAAGAAGGACTGGTTGTAGGCCCACAGGATGGCGCCCTTGCCCTGGCCCTTGAGCTTCTTGTCGATCTCGATCACCTGCTCGAAGCTCGCGGGCGGCGTCGGCACCAGGGCCTTGTTGTAGATCAGCCCGACGGCCTCGATGGCGATCGGATAGCCCCAGGTCTGGCCACGGTAGGTGAAGGCGCCCCAGGCCGCATCGTCGATCTCGGCGCGCAGCCGCTTGCTGGGCCGCACCGGCACCACGAGGCCCGACTTGGCCCACTCGCCGACGCGGTCGTGCGGCCAGCACATGATGTCCGGGCCCTTGCCCGCCGCGGCAGCGGCCTGGAACTTGTCGGGTGCGCCTTCCGGGTGCTGCACCACCACCCTGACGCCGCTGTCGCGGGTGAAAGCGTCGCCCACCTTCTGCAGGCCGTTGTAGCCCTTGTCGCCGTTGATCCAGACCAGCAGGCTCGGCAGCGGCTGCGCCTGGGCACCTGCCGCGCCCAGCAACAGCGCGGCCGCGACGGCGGCAAGGTCAAGCCGCATGGGCCCGCGGCCGGGCGGCCAGGCGCCTGAAGGCGCGGCCATCGGCGTCGAAGAGGTAGGTCTTGTCCACCGGCACCGACAGCGCCAGCGCGTCGCCGCTGGCGATGCGGCGGTCGCCTTCGACAGCGCAGGTGATGACGTCGTCCAGCCCCGGGTTGCTGCAGTAGGCGTAGGTCATGCTGCCCAGGCTCTCGACGAAGGTCACCGTGGTGGCCAGCGCGTTGACCGCGACGCCAGCGCGCAGGTGCTCGGGCCGCACGCCGAGCCGGACCTTGTCGCCGGCCTTGGCCGCCGAGGCATCCACGGCGCAGCGGATGGCCTCGCCGCCGGCGAGCTTGACGGTCGCGCCGCTGGCGCCGGCCTCGGCCACCACGGCGCCGATGAAGTTCATGCCCGGGCTGCCGATGAAGCCGGCCACGAACAGGTTGCACGGATGCTCGTAGAGCTCCATCGGCGCGCCCACCTGCTCGATGCGACCGGCGTTGAGCACCACGATGCGGTCGGCCAGTGTCATGGCCTCGACCTGGTCGTGGGTGACGTAGACCATCGTCGTCTTGAACTGCTCGTGCAGCTTGGCGAACTCGTAGCGCATCTTCACGCGCAGCGCGGTGTCCAGGTTGCTCAGCGGCTCGTCGAACAGAAACACCTCGGGCTTGCGCACGATGGCGCGGCCGATCGCCACGCGCTGGCGCTGGCCGCCCGACAGATCCTTGGGTTTGCGCTGCAGTAGGTGCTCGATGTGCAGCATGCGGGCGGCGCCGTTGACGGCGCTGTCGATCTCGGCTTGCGGCAGCTTCGCCAGCTTCAGGCCGAAGGCCATGTTGTCGAACAGGTTCATGTGAGGATACAGCGCATAACTCTGGAAGACCATGGCAATGCCGCGCTCCGCGGGCGGCACGTCGTTGACGACGGTGCCACCGATCGACAGCGTGCCCTCGGTGATGTCTTCGAGCCCGGCAATGGTGCGCAGCAGCGTGCTCTTGCCGCAGCCGCTGGGGCCGACGAAGACGATGAACTCGCCATCGCGGATGTCGAGATCGATGCCTTTGAGAACCCTGACGTCGCCGTAGGCCTTGCCGACCCCGGACAGTTTGACATCGGCCATGATTTGTCTCTGGAGCCCGCTCGCTGCTTGTAGATAATATACAAGCCGAAGCATTGCCCAACAACCCGTTGCGACGCCGTCATCGCGGGAGTAAATCCTTGCAAATCAGTCACTTAGCGAGACACTCGGGAATCCCCGATGTAGCATAACTACATCTTTGTTGGATGCCCCAACGGGCAAGACTGGCAATGCAGCCGCAATCAAGAGCCTCGGGGGTGGTGCTACACCTCACGTCCCTACCCGGGGCCCACGGCGTGGGCGACCTCGGCGCCGAGGCACGCGCCTTCGTCGACTGGCTAGCCAGTGCGCAGCAATCGGTGTGGCAGATGTTGCCCTTCAACCCGGTGGGGCCGGGTCACTCGCCGTACCAGAGCCCGTCGGCGTTTGCCGGCAGCGCGCTGATGGTGGCGCTGCAGCCGCTCGTCGACCGCGGCTGGCTGCCCGCCGCGGCGCTGCAGCCGGTGCCCGACTTCAACGCTGCGCGGGTCGACTACGACCGCGTCATCCCCTGGCGCCACGCGCGACTGCAGCAGGCCGCCGCCGGCTTTGCCGCCCGCGCCGGCGCCGACGATCGCGCCGATTTCGATGGCTGGCGCCGCGACCAGCACGGCTGGCTGCCCGAGTGGGCGCTGTTCGCCGCGCTCAAGAATGCGCACGCAGGCCAGCCCTGGTGGCGCTGGGCCCCGGCCCTGGCCCGGCGCGAGGCCCAGGCGCTGATGGACGCGCGCCAGGCGCTGGCGCCGGCGATCGCTGAACACGAATTCGTGCAGTGGTGCTTCGACCGCCAGATGAGCGCACTGCGCCGCTACGCCCACGGCCAAGGCGTGCACCTGATGGGCGACCTGCCGATCTTCGTGGCCCACGACAGCGCCGACGTCTGGGCCCGCCCCGACCTGTACTTCATGGACCAAGCGCACCAGCTGACCTTCGTCGCCGGCGTGCCGCCCGACGGCTTTGGCCCCGACGGCCAACGCTGGGGCAACCCGCTCTACCGTTGGGACCGCATGGCGACAGAGGGCTACGCCTGGTGGGTGGCGCGCGTGAGGCGCGCCTTCGTGCACGCGGACCTGCTGCGCATCGACCACTTCCGCGGCTTTGCCAGCTACTGGGAGGTGCCCGCCAGCTGCCCCACCGCGCGCGAAGGCCGCTGGGCGCCGGGCCCGGGCAAGCCGCTGTTCGAGGCCATCGAAGCGGCGCTGGGGCGGCTGCCCATCGTGGCCGAGGACCTGGGCACCATCACGCCCGACGTCATCGAGCTGCGCGACCACTTCGGCTGGCCCGGCATGCGCATCGTGCAAGAAGCCTTCGGCGGCGACGGCAGCCACCCCTTCCTGCCCCACCACCACGTGCCCGCCTGTCTGGCGTACAGCAGCACCCACGACAGCGACACGGCGCGCGGCTGGTGGGACCGTGCAGCGGCCAGCACGCGCGCCTTTGCCGCCGAATACCTGCAGTGCGACGACGACGACGCGCTGCACTGGGCGCTGATCCGCGCCACCAGCCACTCGGTGGCGCGGCTGGCCCTCTTCCCGCTGCAGGACGTGCTCGGCCTCGACGGCACGCAGCGCATGAACCTGCCCGGCACAGCGCAAGGCAACTGGAGCTGGCGCTTCGACTGGCCGCTGCTGCAAGGCGGGGTGGCTGCGACGCTGGCGCGCATCACGGCCAGCAGCGGGCGCGGTGCCGCTTCGACAGCGTCACCCCCTCAAGCCAGAGGGTGACGCGGCGCGACATGCCCAACCTTCGGCTGTCGCTCGGGCCCTGCAAGACTTCTAGCATGACAGGGTCGAAACGACCTCGTCGCCCCGTCTGCAGTTGCTGCGCGCGAGCCAGGTCGACGGCGAGCCAAACAACACAGGGGCCACCATGAACTTATCGCATAACGCTCAAGTGCTGGATGCCTTGGTGCGCATGGTGGTGCCGATGCGGCGCGAGTTCGGCTATGCGCTCGATGTCCAGGCCTTCATGCACGACGCCGCATACGCGCACCAGGTGCTCGGACGCGCACTCACCAGCCAGGTCGATCGACTGCGGGAGTACGCCGAAATCGTCCATCGCACGATGGCAGCTTCAGAAGCGCAGACCCGCCCCACCGTCGCCCGCGCCGCCCCCGTCACGCTTGCCAGGGCGGCCGCCGCGGCGCCTGGCCTCGACGCGGGGCGCCGCGCCGCGGCCAAGCGCCGGCTCGACCTGGTGGGGCCGGTGGCCCAGCCGCGGTGCATAAAGCTGCAGCGGGCGGCCAGCGCCGAGGATTTCGCGTCCTGGCTGGCCCTGGCCCAGCAGTGCGTGGCCCACCAGCGCGGCGTCCAGGCCGGTCGCGACTATCTGGCCGATCTGGCCGACCTGGCAACACCGGTCGGGAGCCAGCCCGCCGGTTGCTGATCACCCACGCCCTACAGCGTCGCCCCACAGCGTCGCCGACGGGCGGGTGTCCGGCGTCGCGGTCCTGGCCCACGAACTACCGCTTGCTCGCACCGGCCGCCCGCCGGGCCGGCTTCTTCGCTGCCGACTGGCGGGCCTTGGGCTTGGCGGCCAGCTGCGGCGTCGGCCCCGACTGCGCCACCAGCACGCGCACCGATTGCGGCGCCAGCAGCAGCGTCGCGTTGCCGTTGCCATCGGCCTGCGTGGCCATCGCGCCGCCGGCGGGCAAGGCCGAGATCAGCCGCGCGCGCGGCGGCAAGCCCTGCACGCGGGCCGCCGCGGGGCGGGTGTCGTAGTTGATGAGCACCAGCGTGCGTTCCTGCTGCCACTGGCGCTGCCAGCCCACCACCAGGCCTTGCGCAAAACTGCCCTCAAAGCTGCCGCGCGCGATCGAGGGCAGCGTGTTGCGCAGGCCGATCAGGGTCTTGTAGAAGTGGTACAGCGAGCCCGGCGTGCGCTGCTGGGCCTGCACGTTGTGGGTCGCCAGGTTGGGGGCCAGCGGACGAAAGGGCTGGCCGCTGGTAAAGCCCGCGGTGGCCGGGTCGGCGGTCCAGCTCATGGGGCTGCGCAGCGGCTGGTCGGCGGGCACGCCGCGCGCGCCGGCCTGGCCGATCTCTTCGCCGTAGTAGATGAAAGGCGTGCCCGGCTGCAACAGGTAGGCGGCGGCGGCCAGCCGATAGCGCCTTTCGTCGCCGCCGACCTGGTCCCACAGCCGCTGGCCGGCGAAGATGTCGTGGTTGGAGACAAAGGTGGCCATCGCGGGCGAGGCCCGGCGGTAATAGTCGGCCAGCTTCTGCACCGATTCGGCTTTGCCGCGCGCAGCCTCGACGAAGTGGTGCACGTAGCCGAAGGCGAAGGCGCCGCCGCACACCGCCGCGTCACCGTACTGCTGCGGTTCGGCGGTGGCTTCGCACACCACATAGCGGTGTTGGTAGCCCTTGATCAGGTCCTGCAACTGCTTGGTCAGAGCGCGGCTTTGCGGCTGGTCGTTCCAGTCCTTGGCGCTGTTCTCGACCAGGTGCGGCACGGCATCGAGCCGGTAGCCGTCGAGGCCGCGGTTGAGCCAGAAGCGCAGGCTGCTCTGGTGGTACTCCAGCACCGCGGGGTTGTTGAAGTTGAAGTCGGGCATGTGCGGACCGAAGGTGCCGAAGTAGAAGTCGCTGGCGCCGGGCGGCGCCGGCGGCAGGTCCTTGACCTCGCCCTTCCATTCCCAGGGCCGGGCGCCCACGTGATACCAGGGGTACTTGCCCCAGATGTCCCAGCCCGCGGGCGCGGACTCGCTCCACACGAACCAGTCGCGGAACGGGTTGTCCTTGCCCTTGAGCGCTTCGGTGAACATCGGGTGGCTGGCGGCGCCGTGGTTGATGACGTAGTCCATCACCACGCCGATGCCGCGCCGGTGCGCCTGGCGCAGCAGCTCGTCGAAGTCGGCCAGCGTGCCGTACTCGGGCGCGACATCGCGGAAGTCGGTGGTGGCGTAGCCGTGATCGCCATCGGCGTTGCGCGTGATCGGCATCAGCCAGATGCCGCGGATACCCAGGTCCTGCAGATAGTCCAGGCTCTGCGTCAGGCCGCGCAGGTCACCGATGCCGTCGCCATCGCTGTCGCGCCAGGCGCGCACGAAGATCTCCATGAACACGCCGTGCTGCCAACCGTCTTGCAGCGCGGCCGGCAGGCGGCTGGTGCGATCGGTGGCGGCTACCGGCGTGGTGTCGATGGCGGGCTGAGCCTGCGACCAGCCCAGACTGCCCAGCAAGGCGAGGACGGCGGCGCCGCGCTTGATCGACGGGAGGATCTGGGTCATGGGAGCCGCTTCGCGTGGGGGCAAGCCCGGCACTGTAGGGGAAGCGCGTTTCGTTGACCATCAAGACCGCCATCCGCAGCACTCGGGCACCACCGGTGCGGCATGCACTTGGGCTTCGCTACCATGCGCCGCTGCCCACCCAAGGACTGCCATGCTCCGACCCCTGACCCCGCACCTGGCATGCTGGCTGCTGGCGCTGGCCGCACCGGCGGGAGCCGCGCGCCCGGCGATCGAGGCCTGCGATGCGGGCTTGCAGTCCACGCTGCGCGCAACACCGGCAGCAGCCCAGGCGCTCGAAGCGCGCGCGCTGTGGCTGGATCGCCGGCTTGTGCGCTGGCCCGGTGTGAATGCCGATGGGCGTTTCCGCCTCGTGCACTCCGCCAGCGGGCAGGTCGTCGCGATCACGGGCCAGCCTCTGACGGGCGCCGACAGCGCCCTCGCACTCGATGTTGAAACCGCCGCCGTGCCGGTGGCCGTGCGCGAACGCTTCAAGTGGGTCGGCCCCGGCGTCACCTTGGCCGTGCCGAAAGCTGATCTGCAGCGCCTGCCCGGTTGGTTGCGCGGCCAGCTCGTGCTCGTGCAGCAAGATGCGCGGGGCCTTGTGCGCCGGGCCACCACGCTGCAGATGGCCGGCGCGCTGGACGACTGGTATGCCGCTGCCGAGCAGGTGCCGGACCTGGGCGCCACGGTGCGCGGCGGCAGCACCACGCTCAAGCTCTGGGCGCCCACGGCGCAGCGGGTGTGGGCCTGCCTGCACGACAACGGCAGCGCCGCGGCCCGCGCCGTGTTGCCGCTGGCGCGCGATGCCCGCCGGGGCACCTGGGCCGCCACCCTGCCGCGCGACTTGAGCGGCCACTACTACACCTATCTCGTGGACGTCTTCGTGCGCGGTGTCGGCCTGGTGCGCAACCGCGTCGCCGACCCCTATGCGCTGAGCCTGACGACCGACTCCGCCCGCACCTGGATCGGCCGCCTCGACGCCCCTGCGCTGCAGCCCGCCGGCTGGGCGACGAGCCCGCGCCCGAAGCCCCTGCCCAGCGCCACCGACATGGTGATCTATGAGCTGCACGTGCGCGACTTCTCCGCCGCCGACGCCAGCGTGACGCCGCAGCACCGCGGCAAGTACCTGGCCTTCACCGAGGCCGGCTCCAGCGGCATGCAGCACCTCCGCGCCCTGGCTGCAGCAGGCCTGACCGACGTCCACCTGCTGCCGGTGTTCGACCTCGCCAGCGTGCCCGAGCAGGGCTGTACCAGCCCCGATGCCGCAGCCCTGGCCGCCGCCACCGCCGACGGCCCCACGCAGCAGGCCCTGGTGATGGCCGGCGCCGCCACCGATTGCTACAACTGGGGCTACGACCCGCTGCACTACACGGCGCCCGAAGGCAGCTTCGCCAGCAGCGCCGCCGACGGCGCGGTGCGCGTGCTGGAGTTGCGCCGCATGGTGCAGGCGCTGCATGCCGCCGGCCTGCGCGTGGGCATGGACGTGGTCTACAACCACACCAGTGCCAGCGGCCAGCAAGCGCACTCGGTGCTCGACCGCATCGTGCCCGGCTACTACCAGCGGCTCGACGCCGCCGGCCAGGTCGAACGCTCGACCTGCTGCGACAACACCGCCACCGAGAACCGCATGATGGCCAAGCTGATGATCGACAGCGTGGTGGTGTGGGCGCGCGACCACGGCATCGACAGCTTCCGCTTCGACCTCATGGGCCACCAGCCGCGCGCCGCGATGGAGCGGCTGCAGCGGGCCGTCAACGCCGCGGCCGCGCGGCCGGTGCACCTCATCGGCGAGGGCTGGAACTTCGGCGAGATCGCCGATGGCGCGCGCTTCGTGCAGGCGGCGCAGAACAGCCTCGCCGGCAGCGGCATCGGCGCCTTCAGCGACCGCGGCCGCGACGCCGCGCGCGGCGGCGGTTGCTGCGACGACGCGGCCCAGACCGTGGCCCGCCAGGGTTGGCTCAACGGCCTCTTCCACGACCCCAACCCGAAGGCCCGCGCCAGCGCCGAAGACCTGTTGCGCGCCGCTGACCTGGTGCGCGTGGGCCTGGCCGGCACGCTGCGCGGCTACCGCCTGCAGACCTTCGACGGCAGCGTCAAGGCGCTGACCGAGATCGACTATGCGGGCCAGGGCGCGGGCTTCGCCAGCCAGCCCAGCGAAGTCGTCAACTACGTCGAGAACCACGACAACCAGACCCTCTTCGACATCAACGTGCTCAAGCTGCCGCCGGGCACGAGCCGCGAAGACCGCGCGCGCGTGCAGGTGCTGGCGCTGGCGCTGACCGCCTTCAGCCAGGGTGTGGCGTACTTCCACGCCGGGGTCGACCTGCTGCGCAGCAAGAGCGGTGACCGCAACAGCTTCGACAGCGGCGACTGGTTCAACCGCCTGGACTGGAACTACCGCGACAACTTCTGGGGCACCGGCCTGCCGCCGCAGCAGGGCAACGCCGACTTCTGGCCGCTGCTGCAGCCGCTGCTGGCCGACCCCACCATCAAGCCCACGCCGGCCGACATCGCCTTCACGCGCGACGCCTTCCAGGACCTGCTGAAGATGCGCGCCAGCAGCACGCTGTTTCGGCTGCGCAGCGCCGACGAGGTGGCGCGCCGGCTGCACTTCCACAACACCGGGGCGGCGCAGCAGCCCACCGTGATGGCGGGCCATCTCGATGGCCGCGGCCTGGCCGGTGCCGGCTTTGCCGAACTGCTCTACCTGGTGAATGCCGGCCGCCAGGCCGCGACGCTGCCGTTGCCGGCGCTCAAGGGCCGAGCCTTCGTGCTGCACCCGGTGCACCGCGCGGCGTCGGCGGCCGACCCGCGCCCGGCATCCCAGGCGAGTTGGGATGCCCTCACCGGCACCGTGACCGTGCCGGCGCGCACCGCGCTCGTCTACGTGCTGGAGTAAGGCAAGCGCCG
>JANMVM010000426.1:0-9732 GCA_031392695.1 Rubrivivax sp. | reverse complement strand
TCCTCGTGCCACAAGGTCCACACCAACCACGACAAGGTGCTGGCCAGGACGAGCCAGCCCGAGGTCTGCTACACCTGCCACCAGGAGCAGCGCGCGCAGATGCTGCGCCCCTCGCACCACCCGGTGCCCGAAGGCAAGATGAGTTGCGCCGATTGCCACAACGCGCATGGCTCGGCGGGCCCCAAGCTGGTCCGGCGCGAGACCACCAACGGCACCTGCTACACCTGCCACGCCGAGAAACGCGGCCCCTTCGTGCGCGCCCACGAGCCGGTCACCGAAGACTGCATGAACTGCCACAGCCCGCACGGCAGCACGGTGGCCAGCCTGCTCAAGGCGCGCGCGCCGGTGTTGTGCCAGCAGTGCCACACGCCGCACGTGGTGGGCAGCGTCGGCGCACTCGGTGGCCAGCCGGGCGTCTTTCCGCCAGCGGCGCCGGGCCAGGCGGCAGCGGCCGTGACCACCATCTCGGGCGGCAAGAACGTCGTCAACATGTGGCAGGGCCGCAGTTGCACCAACTGCCATACCCAGGTGCACGGCTCCAACAACCCCTCGGCCACCAATCCGGCCTCGAAGTTCCTGTTGCGCTGAAGATCATGAAGCAACATCGCACCGATTGCCGCAGCCTCCTTACGCTGGCCGTGCTGGCGGCCTGCTCTTCATTGCACGCGCAAGTGCCGCTCACGATGCAGGCCACGGTCGATGTCGGTCTCGGTGCCGTCAGCGGCGACAGCGCCGAGCGTGCGCTGTTCGGCCAGTACAACGGCTTGCGCACGCGCAAGTCGACCGGGCTGCTCGGCGGCGAGTTCAGCCAGCGCCATGTCGAGGCCGGTACATCGATCCAGCTCAGTGCGGTCGACCTGCTGGGCCCCACACGCGAGGTGCGCCTGGGCTGGAAGAAGCAGGGCGACTGGAAGGTCTCGGCGCAGTACAGCGAGGCCGTGCGCGACGAGCCCCTGGCTGCCAGCAACGGCGCCGATCTCAGGATCACGCGCACCCGACTCGGCGTGGACTACGCCAAGACTCTTGGCCAGCAACTGCAACTCGAAGTCAAGCTGGCGAGCGAGAATCGCAAAGGCGCCCGCCTCTTCGGCATCGGCTACACCTGCCCGTCGTCGCTGACGCCCACCTGCCGCGGCAGCACCGGCAGCGAAACCGGCTCGGCCGTGCTCATGTTGGCCGAACCGATCGACGCCAGGCACAGCCAGATCGAGGCGCGCTTGAGCTTCGGCGGTGAGCGACTGAATGCCAGCGTCGGATATCACGGCTCCTTCTACAGCAACGCCTACGGCAGCCTGCAGCCCAATGTGCCGTCGAGCCTGAACAACGCCCTGGGCACGCCACTGCCGCTGAGTGCCGGCCTGCAATCGATCCTCAACCAGCCGGTGGCGCTGCCGCCCGACAACCAGGCCCATCAGCTCGATGTCGCCGGCACCTACGCCTTCACACCGTCCACGCGCCTGAACTTCATGCTCGCCTACGCGCGGGCGCTGCAGCATCAGGACTTCGCGGCCGCCGGCTTCACCGGTGCTCCTGCAGGCAGCGCCAACCTGGGTGGCCGCATCGACACCACGCTGGCCCAGGTCAGCCTGTCGGCCAGGCCACTGCCCCAGCTGTCGCTGCTGGCCAAGCTGCGCTTTGAGGAGCGCGACGACAAGACCCCCTTGGCGCCGTACAACCTCGAAGGCACGACCCTCACCACCAACCGTCTGCTGCCCAGCACCAAGTGGCGCGCCCAGCTGCAGGCCAACTACCCCTTGACGAGCGACCTGCGGGGGTCGCTGGGTGCCGACTTCGAGGCCATCGACCGCGGCGCCTACACCGCCACCAGTGCGCTGGCCGGCGTCAGCGCCTTGCGCCAGAAGACCAATGAGACCGGCGCGCGCGCCGAGCTGCGGCGGCGCATGAACGAGAACTTCAGCGGCGCCATCGTCTTGGCCAGCAGCCGGCGCACCGGCTCGAACTGGCTGCGCGACAACAGCGGTGTGGGCGTGACCGAAGTGCCCGACGCCAACGCGCCCGCGGCAGGCCTGGCCAACGCCATCTTCCTGCCGACCCTGGCCGACCGCCAGCGCGACACCGTCAAGCTGCTGGCCGACTGGCAACCCAGCGACGAGCTCGCGCTGCAACTCAGCGCGCAGACCGGCCAGGACCGGTTCAACACGCCCAGCGACTATGGTCTGCGCAAGAGCGGCACCGAGCAGTTCGGTCTGGATGCAAGCTATGCCTGGTCGGAACGCTGGCGCGTCAACGTCAACGTGAATTACGGCCACCAGACCTTGCGCCAGGCCCGCCCGGCCGGCGTCACGCTGGACTACGACAACCTGAGCAGCAGCGTCGGGCTGGGCCTGGTGGGCAAGCCGATGGCCAAGGTCGAGTTCGGCATCAACCTGTCCTACGTCGACGACCGCAGCGCCTACATCCAGCTCACCGACTCGGGCACCCACCCTGCCGATGCGGCGCTGCTGGGGGCCACCGGTGGTCTGCCGAAGATCGTCTTCCGCCAGGCCGTGTGGACACTCTTCGGACGTTACGAGATCGACAAGCGCTCGGAGCTGCGCCTGGACTTGGTGCACCAGCTCTCATACTGGAGCGACTGGACCTGGGCTTACAACGGGGTCCCTTTCAGCTTCTCCGACGGCACGACCATTTCGCAAAAGCCGCGCCAGAACGTGACGTTCATCGGCGTGCGCTACCTTTACCGCTGGCTATGACCTGGCTATGAACTGTCTATGACATCACCCACCCACGACCTCGGCTTTGGCAGTCCGGAAATCGCTGCAGCTGCTGCCGCGCCGCCGATCCCGCGCTACCTGGAGCAGGTGTACTGGTGGGCCTACGTGCACCCGCGCGCAGTGCACCTGTTCGAACGCGAATGGCTGGTCAATGCCATCCTGTTCGGCAACTACGGGCACCTGCGCGACGCTGCCCTGGCCGCCCTGGGCACGACGATCGAAGGCCGCACGCTGCAGGTCGCCTGCGTCTACGGCAACCTGACGCAGCGGCTGTGCCAGCGACTGGCGCCGGACGCGGCGCTCGACGTCGTCGACATCCTGCCGGTGCAACTGCGCAACCTGGCCAGGAAGCTGCCGCGCGACGAGCGCGTGGCCCTGCTGCACCGCGACGCCTCGGCGCTGGGCGGTGCCGATGCCCGCTACGAGCAGGTGCTGCTGTTCTTCCTGCTCCACGAGATGCCCGAGGTCGTGCGCCGTGCCACCGTGGCCGAGGCGCTGCGCGTGCTCAGGCCAGGCGGCAAGCTGGTCATCGTCGACTACGCACGGCCGCTGCCCTGGCACCCGCTGCGCCCGCTGATGCGGCAGATCTTCCGCCACCTCGAGCCCTATGCCTTCGATCTCTGGAAGCACGACATAGAGCACTTCCTGCCCGCCGACGTTAAGCCCGCGGCGATCGCCCGGCGCGGCTACTTCGGCGGCCTGTACCAGATGGTCGTGATCACGCGGTAGCCGGCGCCATGACCGCGACCCTCAAGACCGACGTGCTGATCGTCGGCGCCGGCGGCGCAGGTTTGCGGGCCGCCATCGCGGTGGCCGAAGCCAACCCGGCGCTGGCGGTGGCACTGGTGTCCAAGGTCTACCCGATGCGCAGCCACACCGTGGCGGCCGAGGGCGGCGCAGCGGCCGTGACCCAGGCCCACGACAGCCTGCAAGCCCACTTCCACGACACGGTGGCCGGTGCCGACTGGCTGTGCGAGCAAGACGTGGTCGAGTACTTCGTCGCCCATGCCCGCGAAGAGCTGGTGCAGATGGAGCACTGGGGCTGCCCGTGGAGCCGCACACCCGACGGCCGCGCCAACGTGCGCGCCTTCGGCGGCATGGCCATCGACCGCACCTGGTTCGCCGCCGACAAGAGCGGCTTCCACATGCTGCACACGCTGTTCCAGACCTCGATCAAGTACCCGTCGATCCAGCGCCTGGACGAACACTTCGTCGTCGATCTGCTCGTCGATGGCGGCCGCGTGCAGGGCGCATTGGCGATCGAGATCGCCAGCGGCACCTTCAAGCTGATCCAGGCCAAGGCGGTGATCATCGCCACCGGCGGCGCCGGGCGCGTGTTCCGCGAGAACACCAACGGCGGCATCGTCACCGGCGACGGCATGGCGCTGGCCTACCGCCACGGCGTGCCGCTGCGCGACATGGAGTTCGTGCAGTACCACCCGACCTGCATGCCGGGCACCGGGCTGCTCTTCACCGAGGCCTGCCGCGGCGAGGGCGGCACGCTGCTCAACAAGGACGGCTACCGCTACCTGCAGGACTACGGCCTGGGCCCGGCCGAGCCGTCGCCGCGCAACAAGGCCATGGAGCTCGGCCCGCGCGATCGCCTGAGCCAGGCCTACTGGCACGAGAAGCAGAAGGGCTGCACCATCAGCGGCCCGCACGGCGAGGTCGTGCACCTGGACCTGCGCCACCTGGGCGAGCGCAAGCTGCGCGAGCGCCTGCCGCAGATCTACGAGCTGGCGCTGCAGTACCTGGGCGTCGACCCGGCGCGCGCGCCCGTCCCCGTGCTGCCGGCGGTGCACTACACGATGGGCGGCATCCTCGCCGACGCCAGCACCGCGGCGCCGCTGGCGGGACTGTATTCAGTGGGCGAGTGCTCGAGCATCGGCATCCACGGCGCCAACCGCCTGGGCTCCAATTCATTGACCGAACTGCTGGTGTTCGGCAAGGTGGCCGGCCGCGCGGCGGCGGCCCATGCCGCCGGCATCGCGCATGGCGACACCGTCGCGCTCGGCGCCCTGGCGCGCAGCGCCAGCGAGCGCGCGCTGGCACTGCTGACGCCGCGCCCCGGTGGCGAACGGCTGGCGACGCTGCGCCGCGAGATGGCGCAGAGCATGGAAGACGGCTGCGGCATCTACCGCACCGCCGCCGCGATGCAGGCCACCTGCGACAAGTTGGCCCAGCTCAAGCAGCGCTGCCAGCGTCTGCACCTCGACGATCGTTCACAGGCCTGGAACACCGAATGGCTGCTGGCGCTGGAGCTCGGCTACCAGCTCGACGTGGCCGAGGCCATCGTGCACGCGGCCCTGCAGCGCCGCGAGTCGCGCGGCTCGCACCAGCGGCTGGACGGTTTTGGCACGCGCGACGACGCCGACTTCCTGCAGCACAGCCTGGCCAGCTACAACCCCGATGGGGCGCCGCACATCGGCTGGGGCGCGGTGAAGATCACGAGCTCGCCGCCGGGTACGCGCGCCTACGGCGCCGCCGGTGTCGAGGCCGAGCGCCTGGCCCAGGAGTCGACGCACCATGCCTGAGCCGAGCACGAGCCTGCGCAAGACGATCGACATCGAGGTGCTGCGCTACCGCCCCGGGCAGGACGATGCCCCGGTGTGGCAGCGCTACACGGTGCCTTATGCAGCAGACCAGTCGGTGCTGCAGGCCTTGCAGCACATCAAGGACGAGCTCGACGGCACGCTCAGCTACCGCTGGTCGTGCCGCATGGCGATCTGCGGCAGTTGCGGCATGATGGTCGACGGCAAGCCGCGGCTGGCCTGCCAGACCTTCCTGCGCGACTTGCTGCCCGGGCCGGTGCGCGTCGAGGCGCTGGCGCACTTCCCGATCGAGCGCGACCTGGTGGTCTCGCTCGGCGGCTTCATCGCCAAGCTCGAGAGCATCAAGCCCTACCTGATCCCGAAAGAGCCGCGCACGCTGGCCGAGGGCGAGTACCGGCAGACGCCGGCGCAGCTGGAGCGCTTCGAGCCCTACAGCGCGTGCATCAATTGCGCGTTGTGCTATGCCGCCTGCCCGCAGTTCGGCCTCGACCCCGACTTCACAGGGCCCGGCGTGCTGGCGCTGCTGCAGCGCTACAACGCCGACTCGCGCGATGGCGGGCGCGCCGAGCGCATGGCGGTGATGAACGCCGAAGAAGGCGTCTGGAGTTGCACCGCGGTGGGCTACTGCTCCGAGGTCTGCCCCAAGCAGGTCGACCCGGCCCATGCCGTGAACCAGAACAAGGTCACGAGCGCCAAGGACTACTTCCTGCGCTGGCTGGCGCCGAAGGCGGGCACGCCATGAGCGAGCCGAAGCGAGCCCCTTTCGTGCGGCCGATGAAGCACTGGTGGCGGCGCGACCCCTTCTTCATGCGCTACATGCAGCGCGAGGCCACGGCCCTGGCGGTGGCGCTGTACGCCGTCGTGCTGTGCCTGGGCGTCGTGCGGCTGGCCCAGGGCGAGGCCGCCTGGGCCGGCTGGCTGGCCGCGCTGCGCTCGCCGCTGTCGCTGCTGCTGCACGCGGGGCTATTGCTGGCGATGGTGGTGCATGCCAAGAGCTGGTTCGAGATCATGCCCAAGACGATGCCGATGATCTTCGTCGCCGGCCGCCGCCTGCCAGGGCGCACCATCACGCGCATCGGCTGGGCCGCCACGCTCGGGGCTTCGGCCCTGCTGCTGGCCCTGGCTGCTTGGTGGGCACGATGAAGCGTTCCAACGCGCCGGTGTTCTGGCTGCTCTTCGGCGCCGGCGGCATGTTGTCGGCGCTGCTGGGGGCGATGCTCGTCTTCATCACCGGCATCGCGGTGCCGCTGGGCTGGCCGCTGCCGTCCGACCTGTTGGGTTACCCGCGCATGCTGGCGCTGGCGCAGACCGTGATCGGCAAGGCTGCGCTGTTCGTCGTCATCTCGCTGTTCGCGTGGCATGCGGCTCACCGCCTCTTCCATAGCCTGCACGACATCGGCCTGCGCACCGGCGCGCTGGCCAGGCTGGCCTGCTACGGCAGCGCGCTGGCCATCACGCTGGCCTGCGCGGCGGCCTTGCTGAGCATCGGCTTGTAGCGCACGGGGCCACGTCAGCCGGCGCGCCGGCCCTGTTCGGCGGCGCACCGACAGGCGCGCGCGGCGCGGCCAGACTGCGCTCAGACATTCACTCCAAGCGCCAGGGCGCGCTTGTCGCGACCGAGCCAGCCCATCCCGAAGCGATCGTTGCCCGGGTGCCAGCGAGCCCGCGTCTGTCGACAGCCACAGCCCCGTCGCACCGCACTGAGGGCTTGGCCTTGAACCGATTGCATCGATTGACGACGACGGGCGCCAGCGGCCTGCCGCGCCGGCCCATGAGCGCTGGCGGCGCAGGGGTGGCTGCGGCCTGGCTTTCCCTCTTGCTTGCCGCCTGCGGCGGTGGCGGCGGTGGCGGCGCTGAAGTGCCAGCCGCCCCAGGCGTGGTGCGCGTCACCGTCAACGACACCTTTGGTGCCACCGTGGCCGGCGCCAAGGTGCAGGGGCCGCGCAGCCAGTCGACCACCGACGCCCAGGGCGTGGCGCTCGTACTCACTGACGCGCCCGACAGCACGGCCCAGGTCACAGTGACGCGCACGAGCTTCGTGGACCAGTCGGTCGCTGCCACCAGCGCCACGGGCCGGGTCAATGAACTCAAGGTCACGCTCGATCGCGCGACATCGGCCGCAGGCGGTTCGCTGGCCTCACGCAGTGGCGTGGCGCCCAGTCTCGACAGCAGCGGCCAACAGCTGAGCTTCGAGATCGAGCTCGTGGTGGTCGACGGCCAATCGCAGCCGATCGAGAACCTGTCGGCGGCAGACTTCGTGCTGCGCGCCTGCACCCCGAACCCCATCAACGACCAAGTCGACTGCGTACGCGGATCGGACACCTCAGCCGATGTCGCCTACGCCCCGACGGCTTCGACGCCGCAAGCCGCAGCGCTCATCCCGGGCCAAGCAGCCAGGCCCTATGCGGCTGCGCTGCTGCTGGACCAGAGCGGCAGCATCCTGCAATCCGACGCCACGGGGGCGCGGCTGTTTTCCAGCAAGGCCTTCATGCGCGGACTGGGTGCGGACGACCAGGTCCTGCTGACGGCCTTCGCTGGCGGCGCGGGCGCGATCATTCCAACCCGACCGCTGACGGTCTACGCGCCATTCCGGCAGCAGGCCGACGCGAGCTCGTACTTCGCCACGCTCGACACCCTGGCCCTGCAGGTGGGTGGCAACACGCCGCTGTACGAGTCGATCGACACCGTGCGGCAGCAGTTGGCCGCTGGCGCCTCGGTGCCCAACGGCATGGCCAGGGCGATGGTCATCTTCACTGACGGCGCCGACACCGGCTGCAGCAGCGTCCAGGCCTGCCGCGCGAACCGTGAGCAGTCGATCGCGGCGGCCCGGCGCGACCAGGTGCGACTGTTCACGATCGGGCTGTCCAGCGGCGTCGATATCGCGGCGCTCGGCGAACTGGCCAACCAGACCGGCGGCGCGCTGCTGTATGCCGACACCGCCGAGCAGCTGCTGCCGCTGTACGGCAGTGTCGGCAGGCTGCTGAGCTTGAGCCTGCCGACCTACCGGCTGCGCTGGACGGTCCAGGCCGCAGCGGCAGGGTCGCTGCGCCCGGGAAGCAGCCTGCTCGGCCGCGTGCAGGTAAACGTCGGCAAGCGCAGCTTCGACGTACCTTTTGTGGTCGGTATTCCCTGACACCGGGCTCAGCCGGCGGGCGCCCACGGGGGGCGTGACGCCAGTCCATGGCCCCGATGATGAACTACGCCGCCGCGATGCCGGAGTGCCTGTCCGATGCCGGCATTGGCAGCCTCTGAGCTCCACGAAGACCCCTTTCTCAGGGGGTGAAATCTTGCGCAGTTGCAGGTGCTCATGGCATTCGGAAATGCATGGCTTGGCGAGCGGAGAGCAGGTCGTGCGCGCGATCGCGGTGCGCAGGGAAATCAGCGCTGCCATCAACCCGCAGCATCCCGGCTTCAGCGGCTTCAGTGGCTTCAGCGGCATCGACGCCGCGATAGCCGAACCGGTGGTTTGGGAATCGTGGCTCTGCGGCTCGCACAGAGCGTTGGAGTGCTTCTACGTGGGGAAGACCTGCCCCGGTCGACCATTCGTCAGCGGTGGTGACGCGGCGATGCCAGCCGAGCCGGCCACGGCCGCAGTTGCAAATCGTGCACTGATTGACGCAACGGCCTGGGTCTGCGGCGTGCGGCGTGCAGATTCCTGCTTGCTGTTCTACTTTTGCAACGACATGGCGTCATGGGCCCGCGCGCGTGGGCTGGCAACGTGAACCGCGAGCAAGCGCATCAAGGCATTGCCGGCCAGTGGCGGGAAGCATCCCGTAACACTGCAGTCGCGAACGCGGCCATCCTGCATCCTGGCCACCGCGTTGTATTGGCAAGGCTGCCAAACCGGCAGGCGCCGGCGTGGCCACACGTCCCAGAACCTCACTCCCAGGAGTTCGTCCATGTCCCTGCAGAAAACCCACCCGACTACCGTCGCAAGCTCCAAACGAAATGCGCTGATCGTTGCCGGCGGCCTGGGCCTGGCCGGCGTCGGCCTGGCCGCCGGCCTGATGCTGCGTTCGCCCGCGCCGGCAGCGCCGGTGGCTGCCGTCACCTCCAGTACAGGCGCCCAGGCCCAGACCCAGGCCCCGGCCACCGCGCGCACCAGGCCACCCGCAGCAGCCGCAGCACGCGCGACCGAAGCTGCGCCGCTGGACACCCAGAACGCATCCGTCTGCGCCTACTGTGGCGTGGTGGAGGGCGTGCGCGCCGTGCAACGCAAGGGCGAGGGCTCCGGCGTCGGCGCGGTGGCTGGCGGCGTGGTGGGTGCGGTGGTCGGCCACCAGATGGGCGGGGGCACCGGCAAGTCTGCGATGACGGTGCTGGGCGCCTTGGGCGGCGGCCTGGCCGGCAACGAGATCGAGAAGCGCAGCAAGTCAAGCACCGAATATGAGGTGCGCGTGCGCATGGACGGCGGGTCGCTGCGCACGTTCACCAGCGCCACCGCACCC
>JANMVM010000413.1:0-2745 GCA_031392695.1 Rubrivivax sp. | reverse complement strand
ATCTTCGACGAGGTCATCACCGGCTTCGGCCGCACCGGCCAGCCCTTTGCCGCCAACACCTTCCAGGTCGTGCCCGACATGATGACGCTGGCCAAGGGCATCACCAACGGCTGCGTGCCGATGGGCGCCGTGATCGTCAAGGACGGCATCCACGACGCCTTCATGACCGGGCCCGAGCACCTGATCGAGTTCCCGCATGGCTACACCTATTCCGCGCACCCGCTGGCCTGCGCAGCGGCGCTGGGCACGCTGGACACCTACGCCGAAGAGGGCCTGCTGACGCGCGCCGGCGAGCTGCAAGCCTACTTCGCGCAGGGCCTGCATTCGCTGCGCGGCGAGCCCAACGTCATCGACATCCGCAACATCGGCCTCGTCGGCGGCGTCGAGCTCGCGCCACTGCCCGGCGAGCCCGCCAAGCGGGCCTTCGGCGTCTTCCTCGACGCCTTCGACAAGGGCCTGATGATCCGCACCACGGGCGACACGGTGGCGATCTCGCCGCCGCTGATCATCGAGCGCGGCCACATCGACCAGATCGTCGAGACGCTGCGCGGCGCCATCCGGCGCGCCGCCTGAAGCGCGGCGCCATGGATCGGGTGCGGCCACCGATGGTGCTCGTCACGAGCTGCAACCAGCTCATGGGCGAGCACCCGTTTCACATCGCCGGCCAGAAGTACGTCGACGCCGTGCGGCTGGCCGGCGCAGTGCCGCTCATCGCACCGCCCTTTGCCGAGTCGGAGCTCGATGCGCTGCTCGACCTTGCCGACGGTGTGTTGCTCAGCGGCTCGCCGTCCAACGTCCACCCCTCGCATTTCGGCGAGCTCGTGCACGACCCGCGGCTGCCGCTGGACCCGCAGCGCGACGCCTGGACGCTCAAGCTGATCCCCAAGGCGCTGGCGCGTGGCCTGCCGCTGCTGGCTATCTGCCGCGGCACGCAGGAAACCAACGTGGCGCTGGGCGGCAGCTTGCACCAGGCGTTGCAGGACGTGCCCGGCCACCTCGACCATCGCGCTGCAGCAGGCCTGCCTGCCGCCGTGCGCTACGGCCTGGCGCATGCGGTGGACGTGGTGCCCGGCGGCGTGCTCGAAGGCATCGTCGGCGCGGCCAGCTTCGAGGTCAATTCCGTGCACGGCCAGGGCGTCAAGACGCTGGCGCCGGGCCTGCGCGTCGAGGCCGTGGCGCCCGACGGGGTCATCGAGGCGTTTTCTCAACCTACGGCCAGCGGCTTCAACCTGTGCCTGCAGTGGCACCCGGAATGGCAGGCCGCCGGCAACCCGGTGTCGATGCGCATCCTCGGCGCCTTCGGCGCTGCCGTGCGCAGCTACCGCGATCGCGTGCGAGGCCCCCTGCCGGTGGCCTGAGCCAGCCCAGGAAGCCGGCAGCCGCCTGAAGTGCCGCCGATCAACGCAGACCGCAGGCAGTGCCATGACGACCCGAGACCGGTTCACCTTCAGCGACCTCGAGCAATGGCTCGACGACAACGCGGTCACCGAGATCGAGTGCCTGGTGCCCGACCTGACCGGCGTGGCGCGCGGCAAGATCCTGCCGCGCAAGAAGTTCACCGAAGACCGCGGCATGCGCCTGCCCGAGGCGGTGGTGGCGATGGGCGTGACGGGTGAGTTCCCCGAGGAAGGGCCGTACTACGACGTCATCACGCCCACCGACCGCGACATGCACCTGCGGCCCGACCCCACCACGGTGCGCATCGTGCCCTGGGCCGCCGACCCCACGGCGCAGGTCATCCACGACTGCTACGACCGCAACGGCCTGCTCGTGCCCTTTGCGCCGCGCAGCGTGCTGCGCCACGTGTGCGATCTCTTCGACGCCCAGGGCTGGGTGCCGGTGGTGGCGCCCGAACTCGAGTTCTATCTGGTGGCGCGCAACACCGACCCCGATGTGCCGCTCAAGCCACCGGTGGGCCGCAGCGGGCGCAGCGAGACTTCGCGCCAGGCCTACAGCATCGACGCCGTCAACGAGTTCGACCCGCTGTTCGAGGACGTCTACGACTACTGCGAGAAGATGGAATTGAACGTCGACACGCTGATCCACGAAGTCGGCGCCGGGCAGATGGAGATCAACTTCTTCCACGCCCATCCGCTGGGCCTGGCCGACGAGGTCTTCCTCTTCAAGCGCACGGTGCGCGAAGCGGCGCTGCGCCACGACATGTTTGCCACCTTCATGGCCAAGCCGATCGCCGGCGAGCCGGGCAGCGCGATGCACATCCACCAGAACATCCTCAGCAAGGCCACGGGGCAGAACCTCTTCAGCAAGCCCGACTTCACCGCCAGCCCCGAGTTCAACTGGTACATCGGCGGCCTGCAGAAATACATCCCGGCGGCGATGGCGCTGTTCGCGCCCTACGTCAACAGCTACCGGCGCCTGGTGCGCAGCAACGCCGCGCCGATCAACATCCAGTGGGGGACCGACAACCGCACCGTGGGCATCCGCAGCCCCTTGGCCGGCGCCTCGGCGCGGCGCATCGAAAACCGCGTCATCGGCGCCGATGCCAACCCCTACGTGGCACTGGCCGCGACGCTGGCTTGCGGCTACCTGGGCATGATGAACCGCATCGAGCCGTCGGCCGAATGCAAGGGCGACGCCTACCTGGGCGACTTCCAGCTGCCGCGCAGCCTGGGCGAAGCGCTCCAGCTGCTGCGCAACGAAGCCGACCTGGCGGCCGTGCTCGGCAAGGCCTTCATCACCGTCTACACCGAGGTCAAGGAGATCGAGTACGCCGAGTTCATGAAA
>JANMVM010000403.1:0-8571 GCA_031392695.1 Rubrivivax sp. | reverse complement strand
TGAGGCGCTCTGCAGCACAACGGTGGCGCCGGTCGCAACCAACTCAATTCCCTGCGGCAGGCACCATGAACGCTCAATGAGGACACCGTGGCCCGGGGCAGGCCTCGGGCGCGGCGGTCGCATGTGGATACCACAGGCTTTGGACCTGACTTTGCGGTAGCCGGTCGTGCTCAGCCAGAAAATCGGGCAGCAGCCGGCCCACGGCGTAGGTGCCGGTGCCGCGCCCGGTTTCGCGGCCGGGGCGCCAGGCGCCGTCCATCAGGCTGCAGCCGGCACGTCCGCTTTCCTGCACCGGCAGGCTCAGGCGGCGCCATTCGCTCAACTCGCGGCACAGCGGCGCGCGCGTCGGCTGCTGCGGCCACACGACGCACAGGCTGTGCGCGCTGACGCCCAGGCCGCTGCGCACGCCTTGCAGCCGCGCCACCAGCCATGCCGGCTGGCTGTCGCCGTCGACGTCAACCTGCGTGACTTCGAATTCGCCGGGGCCAGTCAGGGGCGGGACTTTGGTGGCCCAGTGCTGGACCACGCGCGTGCCCGATCGGCGTTCAAAGCGCCAACCGCAGGGCGTGGCGCAGGCGCACAGCGTCTGCTCACCGACCGCGGTGCAGTGGGCCCGGCGCAGGCCACGGTGACCGTGGCCGGGCTCTCGGGGCAGAGACAGTCACTCGCCGCCGGCCGGGCGGCGGCAGGCAAGTCGGCAGGCAAGTCGGCAGAAAAGGCGGCAGACAAGTCGGTGGCCAGGGCCGTGGCCCCTGCGGCGGCGGCCAGGCCGCGTCGCATCACTTCGTCTCGGCGACCTTCTTGGTGTACTTGTCGTGGGCGTTGTCCATCGCGCGCAGCAGGCGCGACAAAGTGGTCTTGAAATCGCCCGGCACGATGAGGAACATCTCGGCGCTGAAGGTCGGGTCGCCGTCGCTGTCGAGGAAGGCTTTGACGACCTTGACTTCGGCGCTGGCGGTGTTGCAGCCCTCGAGCCGCCGCACGCGCGCCTGCGGGCTCTTGTCTTCTGCCGAGAAGGCCAGCACGAGGCGGAAGTAGGTGGCGTCGTTCTCGTTGACGTAGATCACGTAGGAGCGGCCTTCGCGCCTGAAGCGCACGTTGCCGGCTTGCGTGATCTCGGGGCGGAAGCCCTCGGTGCCGAGGTAGGCCGAGTAGGTCTCCTGCAACTGCGCCTTGGTGTAGCTCTGCGCCGATGCGGTGGCGGCGCCCAGCACGAGGGCGGCGCACAGGGCGGCCTGGGCCAGCAGGGAGGTCTGGTTCATGACGGGGCTTTCTGGTGAGAGGAAAAGGTTCACTGCGCCTTCTTCAGCGCGGCGCGGGCCAGGTCGACATAACGGCCATTCGGATAGGCAGCCAGGTAGGCCTCGTAGTCGGCTTTGCGCTTGCTGGTGTCGGCGCGGTCCCAGACCTCGAATTCGGCCTGGGGGTTGTTGGCCACCGGCCGCGCCGGCGCCGGTGCTGGCGTGGGCGCAGGGGCCGGGGCGGCTGCCATGCCGCTGATCTTGACGCGCGCCTGCGGTGTGTAGCGGCCCTGCGGGAATTGCAACACGAAGCCCTCCAGCGCCGATCGCGTCCCGGCGCGGGACGCTGCCTCCCAGGCATCGAACTCGCGTTGGGCTTCGCTGATGGCGGGTGCGGCTGCCGGCGGGGCTGCTGTCGGGCGTGGTGCCGGGACAGGCGTCGGGACAGGCGTCGGGACAGGCGTCGGGGCCGGGCCCGGCGGTGCCACAAAAACCGGCGTTGCCGTGGGCGCCGGCGCCGGCACGGCCAGGGGCACCGGTGCCGGTGCCGCAGCAGCCGTGGCAGGATAGAAATAGAAGTCGCTCGAGGACTCGTCGACGAGCGACGGCCGCTGCGGGTGGTTGACCGCGGCGGCCGAGGCTTCGACGCTCGTGCGCACGCGCTTGAGCATGTCGCTGGCCGACAGGCCCTTCTGGCGCATCTGCTTGACGAGCTCGCGCGTGAACAGGCCGTTGGGCACCGTGTCGGCGTTGTTCAGCCGGTCCAGCGCCTGCTGGCCCTTGGACGCGGCCATGATGATCATGGTGCCCTTGGGCGGCTCGATGCGGCTTAAGCCCGAGCCCGGCGGCAGCGAGCGGCCGGTGCTGGTTTCGCGGAAGGGGTCGTCGCGGCAGGCGTCGACGATGACGAGCGAGAAGCGCGCGCGCTGGTTGAGGTCGTCGACCAGGCGCTCCAGCGACAGGCCGTCGCGCGAGATCGCGCGTTCACCCGTGACCCTGATGTCCACCGGCAGCAGGAAGGGACCCATCTGCGGTGGCTGCGAGCCGTGGCCGGAGAAAAAGAACACCACCTCGTCGCCTTTTTCGATGCGGCGCAGGAAGCCGTCGAGCTGGTCGTTGAGCGCATCGCGCGTGGCGTCGAGCACGCGCGTGACGGTAAAGCCCGCGGCCTCGAGCTCGCGCGCCAGCGACTGTGCGTCGTTGCGCGCGTTGCGCAGCTTGGTGACGCTGGTGTAGTTGTCGTTGCCCACCACCATGGCCAGCCGCGCGGCCTGCGCCTGGAATGCCAGGCAAGACGCCAGCGCAGCGGCGGCGAGGAAGCGCGACGAGCGCGACGGCCGCGACGGGCGCAGCAAACGACGGCGGGCGTTCATTCCGGGGCCTTTCTGATTTCGACGCGGCGGTTGACGCCGCCGGCCGGCTCGTTGGTGGACAGCAAGCGGGTGTTGCCGAAGCCGTAGGCCGACAGGCGCTGCTCGGCCACGCCGCGGCCGGCCAGGTAGCGACGCACGGCCAGCGCGCGGGCGCACGACAGTTCGAGGTTGATGCGGGCGTCGCGGCTGCTGTCGGTGTGGCCGGCGACGGCAAAGCGGTCCTGCGCCAGCTCGGGCTTGTGCAGCGCCGCGGCCAGCTTGTCGAGCAAGCTGCGGTCGCTCGCGGTGAGCTTGTCGGAGGCGTTGGCGAACTGCACGCTGAGGTTGACGCCCGGTGTGGTGTCGCCGGCGTAGGGCACGACTTCGAGGTTGCGGGCGTTGCGTATGCCCGGCCCGGCTGCCAGGCTCGCGGCGGCCGCCTCGGCGCACAGGTTGGAGCCCGCTTCGGGCAGCGTCGTGCGCCTGAACGCGCGCGTGGGCGGGCCGCCCACCAGCGCGCTGACCAGCGCGTCGACGTTGGTGTCGACCAGTGGCTGCTGGGCGCTGACGGGTGCCACCGCGGCAACGGCCGCGGCCAGCAGGGTGGCGGCGCAGCGTGCTGCAAGTCGGTGCAAGCGCAGGGCGGTCATGGCGGGTAGGCGGCGATGCGTGCGTTGATGCGGACCGTGGCGCGGTTCGGACGGTGGTCAGCGGCGGATCGCGGTGACCTCTTGTCGTTGAACGCAAGAATACCGGCTGCAAGGGCTCAAGGCGCCGCGCCCGGCCTCAGGGCACGCGGCCAACCGGCCTGCCGTGCATATGCCGCAGCATCGGCGCCACACGGGCTGCCCAGGCGGCTTCGTCGTGGCCGGCGCCGGCCTGCTCGAGGTAGGCCGGTGACCAGCCGCGCGCCACCAGCGCCTGGCGCAGCCGGCGCACGCCTTGCACGGCGCCTTCGCCTTCGTCCAGACCGATGTCCAGCCACAGCCGCGGCGGCGGCAGCGGCAGCGCGCCAGCGGCGCGGTCGAGCCGGCGCAAGATGTCGTCACCGGCCCACCACACCGACGGCGACACCAAGAGCCCCGCGCCAAAGGTGGCGTCGTGTTCGAGCAGCAGCCACAGCGACACCAGGGCGCCCAGCGAAGAGCCGCCGACGGCCGTGTCGGCGCGACCGGGCCGGGTGCGGTAGCGGGCGTCGATCAGCGGCTTGAGCTCCTGCACCAGATAGCGGCCGTAGGCCGCCGCGCCGCCGCCCTGGCGCCGGCCCTGGACCTCGGCGGCCACTGGCGTGTAGTCGAGCGTGCGATCGGCGTTGCTGGCCACGGCGACGATGATCAGTGGCGCCACCTCGCCCGCCAGCACCAGGCGCTGCGCGGTCTCGTCGACCTGCCATTCGGCGCCGGCGGCGCTGGCGTCGAAGACGTTCTGGCCGTCGTGCAGGTAGAGCACCGGGTAGCGCCGCGCGGCGTCCTCGGCGTAGCCGGGGGGCAGCCAGACCTGCACCTCGCGCGGCGAGACCCAGGCCGAGGGCTGCGGCGCGATGCGCTCGATGGTGCCGGTGCGCTCGGGCGGCGGCGCGCCGGGCTCGCTGCCGAAGGCGCGCTGCAGGTGCTGATCGCCGGCCTGCACCCGCAGCGCGCGGTTGCGACCCGGCTCCCAGCCGGCGTCGGGCTGGCCCGGCTTGTCGATCTTGAACTTGTAGGCCAGGGTTTGCGCTGGGGTGGCGTCGAAGCGCAGCGTCAGCGCAAAGTGCCCCGGGCGCTCGACATCGGCCTGCGCCGGCAGGCTGTGGCTCCAGGACAGCGGCGCCGGCGCGCCGCGCAGGCCGACGCGGTCGCGCGCGGCGTCGAAGCGGCCGGCGGCGATCTCGGCGCGCAGGTCGATCAGCACCTGCACCACGCTCTGCGCCCGCGCCGCGGGTAGCGCCGTGGATAGCGCCGTGGCGGCAGCCAGGCAGCAGCACAGGAGCAGGGTGCGGGCATTCATGGGCGGGGTCGCCGGCAGTCTATGCTCGGCCTCATGGCGCAGTCTGCAGCACCCCCGACGGGCACCGGGCCGGGCTTCGGTGCGGGCGCGCCCGCGACCGTGTTCGACATCGCCGTCGTCGGCGCCGGCATCGCCGGGGTTTCGCTGGCCTACTTCGCCGCCGACGGCGCCCGCGTGCTGCTGCTCGAGCGCGAATCCCAGCCCGCGCTGCACAGCACCGGCCGCAGCGCCGCGATGTTCATGGAAGCCTATGGCTCGCCGCAGGTGCGCGCACTCACGCGCGCCAGCCGGCCCTTCCTGGAGCGCCCGCCGGCCGGCTTTACCGACGTGCCCTTGATCACGCCGCGCGGTGCGCTGACGATTGCCGTTGCCCGCGAGGTCGAGGCCCTGCAGGCCCTGCAGGCCACGCTGCGGGCCGAAGGCGGCGCCGCCGAACTGCTGAGCACCGCGCAGGCCATCGAGCGCGTGCCGGTGCTGCGCCCCGCGGCCGTGGCGCTGGCCCTGCTCGACCCGCTGGCGATGGACCTCGACGTGCACGCGCTGCACCAGGGCTTTCTGCGCGGTGCGCGCGCCCGCGGCGCGCGGCTCGTGTGCAGCGCCGAAGTCCTGCGCCTGCAACGCGCGGGCGGGCAATGGCAGATCGACACCACGGCGGGCCGCTTCGCGGCGCGGCTGCTGGTCAACGCCGCCGGCGCCTGGGTCGACGAGCTCGCTGCGCGCGCCGCGCTGGCGCCCATCCACATCCAGCCGCGGCGGCGCTCGGCCTTCGTCTTCGAAGCCCCGGCGGGCCTGCACACGGCCGCCTGGCCCTGCGTGGCCGATGTCGGCGAGAGCTTCTACTTCAAGCCCGAAGCCGGCCTGTTGCTGGGCTCGCCGGCCAACGCCGACCCGGTGCCGCCGCACGACGTGCTGCCTGAAGAGCTGGACATCGCCACCGGCATCGCGCGCATCGAAGCCGCCACCACGCTGCAGATCCGCCGCCCGCGCCGCACCTGGGCCGGGCTGCGGTCTTTTGTCAGCGATGGTGACCTGATGGCCGGCTTCGACCCCCAGGCCGATGGTTTCTTCTGGCTCGCGGCGCAGGGCGGTTACGGCATCCAGACCAGCGCCGCCATGGGTGCATTGGCCGCAGCGCAGCTGCTCGGCCGCGCGCCACCGGCCTGGGCCGGGGCTGCGCTGGCCCACGCGGACAGCCTGGCCGTGCGCCGCGCCGCCGCGCGCTGCCGGCATGACCTTTGAAACGCCCGGAGTCCGGCCATGAGCTCCCCCGTCACCGCCATCGATGACACGCGGCGCTGGCTCGAAAGGGCCGTCATCGGCCTCAACCTGTGCCCCTTTGCGAAGGCCGTCCACGCCAAGGGGCAGATCCGCTGGGTGCTGTCCGAGGCGGCCGCGCCGGCGGCCCTGCTGGCCGAGCTGGTGTGCGAACTGCAGCACCTGTCGGCCGCCGATGCGCAGGCCGTGGACACCACGCTCATCGTGCACCCCGGCGTGCTGCAGGACTTCCACGACTTCAATGACTTCCTGGGCGTGGCCGAGGACGCGCTGGCCGACCTGGGCCTGGAAGGCGTGCTGCAGATCGCCAGCTTTCACCCGCAGTTCCAGTTTGCCGATGCCGCGCCCGACGACATCGGCAACGCCACCAACCGCAGCCCCCACCCGACGCTGCACCTGCTGCGCGAGGACAGCATCGAGCGCGCGCTGGCGGCCTTCCCGGACGCCGCCGACATCTACGAGCGCAACATCGCCACGCTGCGCTCGCTGGGGCGGGCGGGCTGGCAGGCGCTGGCCGCGCGTTGAGCCCCGGCGGCCAGCGCTGCAGGCGCTTCAGCGGCCGCCGCTGATGGTGGCCAGGATGGCGCCGTTGCCGCCGACGGCCCAGCCGGTGCTGTCATCGATGAAGAAGGCGCCGCGCAGGTCGAGTTCGGTGGTCGGCGAAGCATCCTGCCAGCTCAGGCCGGCGTCGCGGGTGCTGATCACTGTGCCCGCCACGCCCGCCGCGTAGCCGACGGTGGCCGACACGAAGCGCACCTCGTTCAGGTTCTGAGCCGAGGGGCTCGGCATGCGGCTCCAGTTCTGGCCGCGGTCGCTGGAGCGCAGGATGGTGCCGCCGTCGCCGACGGCTACCACCGTCTGGGCGTCGACGAAGGCCAGCCGGCGCAGCGGGCGGTCGCTGCCGGTGGGCCGCGGTCGCCAGGTGGCGCCGCCGTCGCTGCTGAGCAGCGCCATACCGGCCACGCCCACGGCCACACCGTGCGTGCGGTCGGCAAAGCGCAGGGCCTGCATGCCGGCCAGGGCGCTGCTGTCGGGTACCGGCTGCCAGCTCAAGCCGCCATCGACGCTGGTGAACAGCCGGCGCGGGTCCTGGCTGTAGGTTTCGCTCAGCGCCCAGCCGCGGGTCTCGTCGACGAAGTGGTAGTCGAGCACGCTGCCCAGCAAGGCGCTGGTCTGCGGCACCGGCGCCAGCCAGGTGCTGCCGCGGTCGCTGCTGCGGTAGATCTGCCCGCTGTCGGCGATGGCCCAGCCGGTGGACGTGCCGGGCGCAAACTGCAGCCGGCGCCAGCCGAAGCAGCAGCGCACCTCGGTCTGCCGCGGCACCCAGGTCTGGCCGCCGTCGCTGGTGTGCAGGCTGTTGCCGTCGTCGCTGAGCGCCAGGCCTTCGCGGGCGTTGAAGAACCACAGGCTGTTGACGGCGCTGGCGAAGGTATAGCCGCCGCGGATCTCGCGCCAGGTCACGCCCGCATCCGAGCTCAGCAGGTTGCGGCCGTCGCCGCCCAAGAGCATGACGCGCGTGCTCGAGTAGGCGACGAAGTCGATGACGTAAATCGTGCTGGCAGTCGGTAGCGAGATGGTGCGCCAGCTCAGCCCGGCGTCGGTGGTGTAGCTGAGCCCGCCATTGCCCAGACCGCGCTCGAACAGGGTGCCGTCGGCGGCCTGCACGTAGTTGGGGCTGGCCCAGTAGGGCAGGCCGGGGGGCGGTGAGACGGCGCGCCAGGTGGCGCCCCCGTCGGCGCTGAGCAGCGTCGAGCTGCGCGAGACGTAGGCCTGCGCCACGCTGTCGTAGCCGGAGTCGTAGATCTGCACCAGGCCGTGCTGCTCGCCGGCGAAGCCCAAGCCACTGAAGCTGCGCGTCAGGCCGGCGGCCAGCGGCACCAGCGGCTGCGCCTGCCAGCTGGCGCCCGCATCCTGGCTGCGCAGCAGGGCGTTGACGCCGTTGACGTAGGCATAGGCCCAGAGCGTGGTCGCGCTGGTCTGCAGCAGGCCGTAGCCGCCATTGGCTGGGCCGGCGATGCGCCGCCAGGTGCCACCGCCATCGGTGGTGAGGTGGGACGAGTCGTTGATGGTGACCCAGGCCGTGTTGGCGCTGGCGGCGCGCAGCCGGCGCATGTCGATGTCGACGCCCACGCTCGCGCTGTCCCAGTGCTGGCCGCCGTCCTGCGTGCGCAGCAGCAGGCCGTTGCTGCCACCCACCCAGCCCAGGCGCTCGTTCAGGAAAGTGACCTTGAGCAGTTTGGCCTGCGTGCCGGTGACCTGGGCCGTCCAGGTGCTGCCGCCGTCGGTGGTGGCCAGCACCGTGCCCGACCCGCCGACGGCCCAGCCGCGCTGGCCATCGAGCCAGAAGTAATCGTTGATCGGGTTGCCTTGCGGCAAGGGGTTCTGCCAGCACCAGCCGCCCTGGTCGGCGGCGCTGCAGGCGCGACCCTGCACGATCGCCAGGTCGGCCACGGTGAGGCTGGCGCTCGAGCGCACCACGCTGCCGGCCTCGTTGCTGACCGCCAGGCTGACGCTGAAGGTGCCGGCCTTGCCGTAGCGGTGCAGCGGCGAGGCCAGCGCGCTGCTGCTGCCGTCGCCGAAGTCCCAGCGGTAGCTCAGCTTGCGCTCGGGGTCGACCACGTTCGAGCCGAAGCCGACGTCGGTGTTGAGGGCCTGGCGCGTCGCCGGCGCGGCGACCGCCAGGGTGGCGGGCAGTGCTGTGGGCGGTGGCGGCGGCG
>JANMVM010000398.1:0-11711 GCA_031392695.1 Rubrivivax sp. | reverse complement strand
CGACTGGCACCAGGCGTAGAGCGCGTCGTAGATCACCATGCCGTGACGCAGCATCTCGTGGTCATCGGCATGGCAGCGCGACAAGCCGAGCGAGATGGCATGCAGCCCCGCCGATTGCGGCGTCAGGTCGAGCCGCGAGGTATCGGCCCCGCGCACGATCAGCGCCAATCGATCGAGCGCCGGGTCCTTCAGCTCGTGCTTGCTGATGAAGGCGTCGAAGCTGCAGCGCTCGCCGACGTGCGTCATCTCGACGCCGTCGACGTCGTAGGCGACGGCGCCGGTCTGCGCCGCCACCCGCAGCACCTGGTCTGCTGGGACGTAAAGAAACTCCGGCTCCTTGTCGATGAAACGCGCAATCAGCCAGGGACAGGCAATGCGGTCGATCTTCGGGCGTTCGCGCGTGACCCACTTCATGATGCGGCTGCCTTGGCATGGACAGGCTTGCCGGCGCTGCGCCAGGCTTCGATGCCGCCGGCGAGGTAGCGCACCTCGAAGCCCCGCGCGCGCAGCGCCAGCGCGGTCGAGCGGCCGACCTCCAGGCCCTTGACGCAGTAGACGAGCAGAGCTTGCCGAGCGTCGAGCTCGCGGCTCCAGCGATCGACCTGCGCTGGATCACGCCAGACGGCCTCGGGCAGCATCTCGGTGGCCGCCGCGAAGTCCTCGGCGCGCCGGACGTCGATCACGCGCTGGCTGGCAAGGTCCAGCGTCGCACACTCGGCGCCGAGCGGCAGCGCGTCGCCGGCCACCGCGGCAGCGTAGCGCCGGTGCACGGCCTGCCAGCCGACGTTGTTCATGAAGGCGTCGACATAGGCCGCCGCCTTGGCGCCGAAGTCCATGTGATAGGCGTGCTCGTACATGTCGAGCGCGAGCAGCGGTGTCGCGCCGGCCAGCAGGTGCGTGTGGTCGGCCGCCCAGTGGTGCACGAGCCGCCCTTCGCGCGACGACCAGGCCAGGATCGCCCAGCCCGATCCGCCGCCCATCGCCTTGGCCAGCGCGGTGAACTCGGCACGCCAGCGGTCCACCGTGCCGAAGTCCCGTTCGAGCGCCACCGACAGTCCGCCCGCGGGCAGCACGCCGTCGCCGCCCAGGGCCTCGAAGTACAGCTCGTGCAGCACGGCAGAATTGGCGGCCACCAGCTCTTCGCGCTTGAGGCCGTTGATGACGAACACCGGCGCCGCGGCCCAGTCGAGCTCGCCCAGGTGCTTGCGGATCACACCCAGCCGCTTCACGGCGCCGGCGTAGTTGTTCTCGTGGTGGCTGGTGAGGAGCTTGGGCGAGAGGCCGTTGAGCCGAGCCAGATCAAGCGTCAGCGGTTTCATCTGCAAGTCCATCGTGTTCTCCTTCGGGTTGGTGTTGAGCCGACGTCGTTCACCGCGCGCCTGCCCGGTCATGGCCGCGGCGGGTCTCGCGCTGAAAGTGCACGTAGAGCGAATCGAGCACCGTGCTCATCTCGGCCAGCAGCGCGTCGTCGTCGTCGCCCAGACGCTCGCGGGCGCCGGCCATCACGGCCTCGAAGCCCTGGGCCTCGGCCACCGGGTCGCCGCCGATGTCCAGCGCATGCACCATCGCGCCCAGGCGCGACAGCGCCGGGTCGGCCTCAAGGCCGAAGCTGAGCAGCAGCGTTTCGAAGCTCACGCGATCGCCGACGTGGGTGAAGGTCGCACCGTCGAAGTCGAAGCCCAGCGCCCGCTTGGGACAGTCCGAGGGCCTGGCCAGCCACCGAAAGCGGGCTTCGCGGTCGATGAAGCGGCGGATCAGCCAGGCACTGGCCACGCGGTCGATCCACAGCCGGCGCCGCGTGGCCCAGGTGCGGCCCTGGTAAGCGGTGACGTCGAGCCGCGGGATGCCGCCCTGCATCTCGCGCGGCTCGTCGGGCGACAGCAGGCCTTCGATGCGTTGCCGAAGCTCGGCCCAGGCGGCCTGCGCCTCGAGGCTGGCCTCGCCGGGGAAGAAGTCGATCGCCTGCGCGGCCTCGAACTCGCGCTGCAGCCGGCGCTGCAGCCGCGCCAGGTCCGGCGCCGCCAGCGCCGCCAGTCCGCGCTGGGCAACTTTCCAGGCCCGGCGCAGTTCGGCGTGGTCCTCGCTGCGGTCGAAGAGCTGGCGGTAGGCGTCGAGCTCTTCTGCCGAGCGCGGCTGCACCGCCATCAGCCAGGCGCTGCCGCCTTCGCGCTGGCACTCGTCGGCGAGATCCTGAAGCGCCTGCTCGCGCTCGGTGCTGGCCGGCAGCAGGTAGGCGCCGTCGCGCAAGGCCACGCAACCCAGGGCCTTGAGCGCGCGCCAGATGCGCATGCGCGCCGTGGCGCTCGTGGTGGGCAGCGAGACGATCAGCAAGAGCCAGGTCGGGTCTGAAAGAGTCATGTCTCGTATCTTACATTGTTGTAGAGTACGTGACATGAAACTTTCGACGCTGCGTCCGGACTGGGGGACCAGCACCATCCCTCGGCCCGTTCGCGCCGGCCCGTCCGACGTGGCTTGGCGCGCGGCTCGAACCCCGGGGCGCGGCGATGCTTGAGCGGGCCGGGCGCTGGCTCCTGCCCGCCGGTGCGCACCCGAGCGCGCTGCCGCTGCTGCTCGCTCGCGCCCTGCGCGGCATCGCCGACGGCTACATGGCCGTGCTGCTGCCGGCCTATCTGTTGTCGCTCGGGCTGGGCACGCTCGAGGTCGGCATCGTGGCCACCGCCACTCTGCTGGGATCGGCGCTGGCCACCCTGGCCGTGGGCGCCTGGGGGCACCGCTTGGCGTCGCGGTGCCTGCTTCAAGGCGCTGCACTGCTGATGGCGGCAACCGGACTGGGCTTCGCCGCGGTCACCTCGTTCTGGCCCCTGCTGCTGATTGCGTTCTTCGGCACCCTCAACCCGAGCTCGGGCGACGTCAGCGTCTTCCTGCCGCTCGAACACGCGCGACTCGCCGCTGCCGCCAGCGGCCAAGTCCGGACCGCGCTGTTTGCGCGCTACAGCGTGCTCGGCGCGCTGTGCGCTGCGCTGGGCGCGTTGGGCGCGGGGCTGCCGGACTGGCTCGCCAGCCACTCCGCCGCCTCGCCCGCGTTCGCGTTGCGTGCGATGTTCCTGCTCTATGGCGGCATCGGCCTGCTGAACTTCTGGCTCTACCGTCGCCCGGGCGCCCAGGCTGGCTTCGCCGAGGCACAAGCCGCGACGCCGCTCGGCCCTTCGCGGCGCATCGTGGTGCGGCTGGCCGCCCTGTTCAGCGTCGACGCCTTCGCCGGCGGCCTGGTCGTCAACTCACTGCTGTCGCTGTGGCTGCTGCAGCGCTTCGGCTTGTCGATGGCGCAGGCAGGGGTCTTCTTCTTCTGTGCCGGGCTGCTGAGCGCGGCGTCGCAACTGCTGGCGCCGCGGGTGGCGCAGCGCATCGGACTGCTCAACACCATGGTCTTCACGCACATCCCGGCCAATGTCTGTCTGGTGCTGGCCGCCCTGGCACCGAGCTTGCCTTTGGCGCTGGCGCTGCTGCTGGTGCGCAGCGCGCTGTCGCAGATGGACGTGCCGACGCGCACGGCCTACGTGATGTCGGTGGTGACGGCGCCCGAACGGCCGGCGGCTGCCAGTTTCACTGCCGTGCCCAGAAGCCTGGCCGCGGCACTGAGCCCGGCACTCAGCGGTGCGCTGATGGCCGCCGGGTTCGCGTCGATGCCACTGCTGGCCTGCGGCGTGCTCAAGATCGCCTACGACCTGGCACTCTGGCGCGGCATGCGCCGCCAACGCCTGGCCGACGAATGAAGAGGAGTCAGACCATGAACAAGTTCGACCGACACGGGAACCCGACTTCCTGCGGCCACCAGCAGGCGATCGACGACCTCGACCGCGCGTGTGAGCTGCTGCATGCCTATCAGGCCGACCCGCTGGCCGAGGTCGACAAGCTGATCGTGCAGCACCCGGATTTCGTGATGGCGCACCTCTTTCGCGCCGGCGCCCTGGCCACCGCGACCGACAAGGTCTTCGAGCCGGAGCTGATGCGCAGCGTGGCGGCGGCAGAAGCACTGGCGCGCAGCGCCAACGAGCGCGAGCGCTTGCACCTGGCCGCGGTGCGCGCATGGCTCGACGGCGACTGGGAACGCGCCGTCGAAGGCTGGGGCCGGGCTTCCATCGCCTATCCGCGCGATCTGCTGGCGCTGCAGTTCGCGCATCTCGGCGACTTCTTCCTCGGCCACACCCACCTGCTGCGCGACCGCGTGGCGCGCGTGCTGCAGCACTGGGGACGCGACGTGCCCGGCCACGGCTTCGTGGCAGGCATGCATGCCTTCGGCCTGGAAGAGTCGGGCGACTACGCGCAGGCCGAAGCACGCGGTCGCGAAGCCGTCGCCATCAACCCGCAGGACGGCTGGGCCGTGCATGCCGTGGCGCATGTGCTGGAGATGCAGGGCCGGGCCGTGGAAGGCGCCGACTTCCTGGCCGCCGGCGCCGCGGACTGGGCGCCCAACAGCCTGTTCGCCTTTCACCTCTGGTGGCACCAGGCGCTGTTTCACCTCGATGCCGACGACGCGCCGTCTGCGCTGCGGATGTTCGACGAGAAGATCTCTGCCGCGGGTTTCGGCCAGGCACTGGAGCTGCTGGACGGATCGGCGCTGCTGTGGCGGCTGTGGCTGCTCGGCCACGACGTCGGCCCACGTTGGCAAGGCCTGGCCGACAAGTGGCAGCCCCGCATCGACGACGCCCACTACGCCTTCAACGACGTCCACGCGATGATGGCTTTCGTCGGCGCTGGCGATGGCGATGCGCAGCGGCGGCAGCTGGCATCGGTGCGGCGCGCTGCGGCGGGCAGCGGTACGGTGGCGATGATGAGCCGCGAGATCGGTGTGCCGGCGTGCGAGGGATTCGCGGCCTTCGGTCGCGGCCAGCACGCACAGGCGATCGAATGGCTGTTGCCGCTGCGCGCCAAGGCCAACCGCTTTGGCGGCAGCCACGCGCAACGTGACCTGTTCTCGTGGACGCTGACCGAAGCCGCAATCCGCCTTGGTGACCGCTGGCTGGCCGACGCCTTCGTCGCCGAGCGTCTGTCGTGCAAGCCGCAGAGCCCGGTCAACCGGGCCTGGGCGAATCGCGCCGAACGCCTGGACTCGACCCGGGCGATGGAGAAGTCAAAGCCAGCGGCGTCGGCTGACTCGGCAACTACTGCACGCAAGTCGCCTCACCGCGATCGGTGAAGCTGCTGCCCGCGGCGGGCAGGAACTCCCAGCTGTACTTGCCGTCGTCAAGCACGAACTTGGCGACGCCGAAGGACCCTGTCCCGCGCACTTCACTGTTGGGCCGCGGCGCAGCGAAGCCATACGAAGCGGCGCCGCCAGTGCCGATGACGAACTGCCGCAGCCCCCTGGCCGCATCGGCGTTGGCGTTCGGATCCTGTGGCGCGAAGCGTTCGTAGGTGTGATCGTGGCCCACCAGCACCAGGTCGGCGCCGAATTCGACCAGGGCCTTCCAGACGTCGGCCGATCGCGCGTCGTCACCGTGCACGATCGACGAGGAAAAGCGCGGGTGGTGCCAGTAGGCCAGCGTGCACTTCTTGCCGCGCGCCGCGGCGAGGTCGGCACGCAGCCAGACCTCCTGCGCCGAGCCCTTGCTCATGTCGATGTTGCTGTTGAGCGAGATGAGATGCCAGCTGCCGAGCTCGAAGCTGTAGTAGCCGCGCTGGTCGGGGCCGGCCCGGGCGCCGAAGTAGGTGTAGTAGTCGGCGCCGCCGGGCACGCCGTAGTCGTGGTTGCCGGGCGCCGGAAAGCTGCGCGCCATGAAGGGGCCGTAGATGGGCTCGTAGCAACTGCGGTACTCCGCCAGCGTGCCCGAGTTGTAGACCAGATCGCCCAGCAGCAGGAGCGGCAGGCCCGGGCCTTGCGCCTCGACGAGGGCGGCGGTCTTGGCCGCCGCGCTGGCGGCGACCGGCTGGGTGCCGCACTGCGCGATGTCGCCTACGGCGAGGATGGTCACGGGATCCACCTTCTGCGCTTCGGAGACACCGCCAGAACAGCCGACGAGCACGACGCCTGCGGCGATGCGGGCGATGCGGGCGAAGAGGGCGAAGAGGGCGAAGAGACCAATCGGCTGCATGGGCGGTTCTCGATCTGGCGACGGCGCCAGTCTAGATCGTGGCGGGCCGCGCCCGGGCGCTCCTTGTGGACGGGCGCGATACCTCGGTGTCATGGCCCAGCGCGATGCGCTGCCGTCAAATGGACACGCCGAGACCACGGCAAAAGGATCCGATCATGAACGCCCTGACCCGTTGCCCCGCGTTTGAACTGCGCTTCATCTCGCTGCACAACGAAGGTCGCGGCTACGCCTTCCCCTGCGACGGCAAGGGCAACGTGGATCTGGACGCGCTGAGCGAACGCTCGCGCAACAACTACCTGTTCGCGCGCTCGATGATCGGCCGCGACCTGGCCGTGCCGGTCGTGCGCGCCAGCACGCTGCATTGAGGGGCCCGGGCCAGGCGGCGCGGCGCGCAGGGGCGGCATCGGCCCTGCGCGCCTCGGCCATCGCTCACCCGGCTGCTTGCGCCCGCGCCTGCGCCTTCGCCGCCCGACGCCGCAACAGGCTCACCAACAGTGGCTGGTAGGCCGCGCCCAGCAGGCGCACGATCTTGTCCATGACCTTGGCATCGGCGCCCACCAGCACGCGGCGCTGCTTGCGCTGCACCGCGCGCAGGATCTGCTGCGCCGCGCTGCGCGCCGAGGTGGCGTTGAGCAGCCGGTCGAATTCGGCACGGGCGGCTTCGACGGCGGTGCCGGTGACCTGGCTGCTGCTCGGGTCCATGCGGGCACTGCGGGCGATCGAAGTGCGCACGCCACCCGGGTGGACGCAGGTCGCGCTCACGGCAGCGTCGAGCAAGTCGAGCTCCATGCGCAGCGCCTCGGTGTAGCCACGTACCGCGAACTTGCTGGCGTTGTAGCAGCCGTTGAGCGGCACCGCCATCAGGCCGAACAGGCTGGACATGTTGATGACGTGGCCTTCGCCCGAGGCGTGCAGGTGCGGCAGGAAGGCCTGCGTGCCCCACACCACGCCCCAGAAGTTGATGTCCATGAGCCACTCGAAGTCGTCCTGGCGCACGCTCTGCAGCAGCGCCGACAGCGCCACGCCGGCGTTGTTGAAGATGAGGTTGACGCAGCCGTGCTCGGCGGCCGTCTGCTCGGCCCAGGCGAACACCGCTGCGCGGCTGGCGGTGTCGACGCGCGTGCAGCTGAGGTGCAGCCCGGGGGCCGCCTCGCGCACGAGCACGGCCGTGGCGGCCAGCCCGGCCTCATCGATGTCCGACAGCGCCAGCTGGCAGCTGCGACGCGCCAGCTCCAGCGCCAGTTCGCGGCCGATGCCCGAACCCGCGCCCGTGATCGCCGCCACCTTGTTGGCGAAGGACTTCATGAGCCGCCCGTGAGCGCGTCGTCGAAGCGCGGCGCGCGCCGCTCGAGGTTGGCGCGCACCGCTTCTTGCTGATGCGCGGCGCCGATCAGCGCCACCTGCTCGTCGGACTCGGCCTGCAGCATCGCCGCGGCGCCGGCGCCGAGGCTGTGCGCGGCCCGGTTGAGCAGCCGCTTGGCAGCGCGCACCGCGCTCGGGCTGCGCTCGGCAATGGCCTGCGCCAGGGCGCGGGCTTCGGCCAGCGGGTCATCGCAGACGCGCGTCGCCAGCCCCAGCGCAACGGCCTCGTCGGCGGCGACGACGCGGCCGCTGTAGATCAGCTCGCGAAGTACGTCGTCGCGCACCAAGCCCTGCGTGAGCACGTGGCCAGCCATGTCGGGCACGAGGCCCCATTTGATTTCCATCACCGACAGCCGAGAGTCGCGCGCCAGCAGGCGCAGGTCGGCGCCCAACGCCAGTTGCAGCCCGCCGCCGTAAGCCACGCCGTGTACCGCAGCGATCACCGGCACCGGCAGTTCGCGCCAGCCCAGGGCCACGTGCTGCGGCGCATTGGCCAGACCGTGGCTGCGCAGCCGCAGGTCGCTCGGCACCCCTGCGTCCGCAGCACCCCCGGCACCGGCCATGGCGGCGAAGCTGGCCATGTCCAGCCCGGCGCAGAAGGCCCTGCCTTCGCCGCGCAGCACCACGGCGCGCAGGCCGCGCAAGGCCTTGAGTCGGGCCAGCGCGGCGCTCAGGGCGGCGAACATCGCCGCGTCCAGCGCGTTCAGCTTGTCGGCGCGCACCAGACACACGTCGGCCACGCCATGGGCGTCGACTTCGATGCGGACTCGGTCTTGCATGGTCATCCTCAGCGTGGTGGTCGCCCTGAGTGTCGCAGGGCAGCGATCAGCGGTGATGCCCGGAGCTGCTGCCGCCAAGCCAGCCGTGCAGGGCCATCCCCACCAAGGTCAGGGCGGCAAACCCGGCCCCGGCGTAGAACGTCAGCGCAGAACCGAAGCCGTCCCACAGCAGCCCGGCAATTGCGCTCGAGGCGAGCATCGCGATGCCGCTGAGCAGGTTGAAAAAGCCGAAGGCCGTGCCGCGCAGGTCGGCCGGGGCGGTGTCGGCCACCATCGCAGCCAGCAGGCCTTGCGTCATGCCCATGTGCACGCCCCACAGCGCCACGCCGAGCCCGAGCAGCGCCCAGCCACTGGCCAGCGCCAGCACCAGATCGGAGGCGATCAGCACCAGCAGCCCCGCCGCCAGCAGCTTGCGGTGGCTGACCGTGTCGGACAGCTTGCCGAAGGGGTAGGCCGAGGCGGCGTAGACGCCGTTCATCGCCACCATGACCAGCGGCACCCAGGCAATCGGCACCCCGATCTGCGCGGCGCGCAGCACCAGAAAGGCTTCGCTGAAACGCGCCAGCGTGAAGACCGCACCGACACCCACCACCCACCAGTAGGCACCGCCCAGACGGGCCAATGCAGCGCGGCGGATCGGATTCACGGCGCGGGCCGGCGCCCGCGACCGCGGCTCCTGGAAGCCGAAGAGCAGCAGCAGCACCGCCAGCAAGCCCGGGATCACCGCGACCCAGAACACAGCGCGGAAGTCGTTGGCCCACAGCAGCATCAGCGCCGTGGCCAGCAGCGGCCCGATGAAGGCGCCCACCGTGTCCAGCGACTGGCGCAACCCGAAGGCGGCGCCGCGGATGCCGGCTGGCGTGATGTCGGCGATGAGCGCATCGCGGGGCGCGCCGCGGATGCCCTTGCCGATGCGATCGATGAAGCGCGCGGCGACCACCACGCCGACGCCGCTGGCCAGCGCGAAAACCGGCTTGGTGAAGGCGCCCATCGCATAACCGATCAAGGCCAGGCCCTTGCGCCGGCCGAGGTAGTCGCTGAGCGCGCCCGAGAAGACCTTGGTGATCAGCGCCGTCGATTCGGCGATGCCCTCGATGATGCCCACGGCCAGCACGCTGACCCCCAGCGTGCCCACCAGGAAGAGCGGCAGCAGGCTGTGGATCATCTCGGAAGAGATGTCCATCAGCAGGCTCACGAAGCCGAGGACCCAGACACCGCGCGGGATGCGGGCTTGGTCGGTGGCAGAAGGATTGACCATGCGCCATTGTCAATGCACCGGATGGCCCGGGCTGACAACCCGTCGGCCGTGCCGGAGACGACCCCCCCCCGCACAGGGGGTCAGATGCTGAGGGGCAGCTCGGCTGCGGGTAAGGACCCTGGCACGACGCTTGGGCAGGCCGTATAAGGCTTGCACAAGAATCCACACCCGGAGAGCACCCATGTCCTTTTTTTCAGCCCGCCGCCTGCTGGCGGCAGCCGCGCTTGCTTTGCTGACGCCCTGGGCGCTGGCTGATGGCGTCAGCGTGCGCAGCGACCACGGCGACCCCACCGGTGCGCCCTTCCCGAGCAACCGTTTCACGGTCTTCGACGGCACCCAGCGCACGCTGCGCCGCGTCAACCTGCCCCGACCGGACTGCACGGTGCGCGTCAGCGACTGCCAGGACATCGCCGTGCTCAACACGCTCGACGGCTTCTCGACCCAGCCGCGCGTCACGGTGCCGTTCACCGGCGACATCGACCTGTCCACGGTCACCAGCCGCAGCGTCTACTTCGTCAACCTGGGCGACACCTTCACGCTGCACGGCTTGGGCGACCGTGTCGGCATCAACCAGATCGTCTGGCACCCGGCCACCAAGACGCTGAGCTTCCAGAGCGACGAACTGCTACAGGAACACTCGCGCTACCTGATGGTGGTCACCGATGGCGTGCGCGACGCGAGCGGCAAGAAGCTCAAGAGCGGCGGCTGGGGCGATGACTGGGGCCACGGTCACGAAGGCGCCAGCGCCGAGTACGGCCGCGACCTGCGCGACGGCGTGCACGGCCACCGCAGCGACCCCCACAAGATCGTTGCTGCCAGCCTCTTCACGACCCAGAGCATCGCGGCCGACCTGGTCAAGATCAATCGCGCCATCAAGGCCGCGGCGCCGGCGCCGGTGGACTTCATGATCGGCCGTGCAGCGGGCGCACCGACGCGCGCGGTGTTCGCCACCGCCAGCGTGCTGGGCATCCAGTTCAACCGCCAGACCGGCACCGCGCCCTCGTTCGTCAGCGGCTTCCTGCCCACCCCGGCGCTCGGCGTGGCCGGCGCGACGGTGGCCCAGATCGCCTACGGCCGCTTCCGCTCGCCCGACTACCAGACGGCAGCCAAGGTGATCCCGGCCACCGGCACGCTCACCGGCACGCCGGTACGCCAGGGCAGCAACGACCTGGTGGTGCAGATGTTCGTGCCCGCCGGCGCCAAGCCGGCAGCGGGCTGGCCGGTGGCGATCTTCGGCCATGGCTTCACCGACAGCATGTACGGCGCCCCCTGGACCGTGGCCTCGGTGATGGCTTCGCGCGGCATCGCCACGCTGTCGATCAACGTCGTCGGCCATGGCGGCGGTGCGCTGGGCAACCTGGCCGTGCTGCGCAGCGGCGCAGCTCCCGTGATCGTGCCAGCCGGCGGCCGCGGCATCGACCAGGACGGCAATGGCGTCATCGACTCCACCGAAGGCGTGAATGCGGCGCCGCCGCAGACCCTCATCGCCAGCCGTGACGGCCTGCGCCAGACGGTGATCGACCTGATGCAGCTGGTGCGCCAGGTCGAAGCCGGCATCGACATCGACGGCGACGGCAGCGTCGACCTCGACGCCAGCCGCATCTACTACGCCGGCCAGTCCTTCGGCGGCATCTACGGCACCATCTTCCTGGGCAGCGAACCTTCGCTGAAGGCCGGCGTGCCCAACGTGCCGGGCGGATCGATCACCGAGATCGCGCGCATCAGCCCGGCCTTCCGCGTGCTGACCGCCATCAACCTGGTCAGCCGCGCGCCTTCGCTGATCAACCTGCCGCCGACGCCGGGCGTGCCGTTCCCGTTCAACCTGGCTTTCAACGAGAACATGCCGCTGCGCAACGTGGCGCCGGTGGTCAACATGGTGCCGGGCGCCGCGGACATCCAGGCCTTCGTCGACCGCGCGCAGTGGGCCACACAGGCCGGCAATCCGGTGAGCTACGCGGCCTACATCCGCAAGCAGCCGCTGCACGGGCACAGCGCCAAGCCGGTGATCGTGCAGTTCGCCAAGGGTGACGTGACGGTGCCCAATCCGACCTCGAGCGCCATCATCCGCGCTGGTGGCCTGAGCGACCGCGTCACCTACTTCCGCAACGACCTGGCCTACGCTGCCAACCCGGCGGTGGGCAAGAACCCGCACACCTTCCTGACCAACATCGGCACCGCGGCGCAAGCCCCGTATGCGGTGATGGCGCAGACGCAGATCGCGTTGTTCTTTGCCAGCGGCGGCATGCTGACCATCGACCC
>JANMVM010000394.1:0-4330 GCA_031392695.1 Rubrivivax sp. | reverse complement strand
GGTGCGCCAGGAGGACCTGATCGGCCAAGAGGGGCTGGGCTTCCGCGCGATCCTGCACGGCATGAACCCCGAGCGCGCGCTGGCCGCAGCGGCCGCCGTTGGTCTTGGCCGGGTGGCGCTCAAGCGCGCGGCCGACTACGCTGGCGAGCGTGTGGTCTTCAACCGCCCCATCGGCAAGAACCAGGGCGTGCAGCACCCGCTGGCGAAGTGCTGGATGGACCTGGAAGCGGCCAACCTGATGGTGTTGAACGCGGCCTGGCGCTATGACCAGGGCCTGCCCTGCGGGGCCGAGTCCAACGCCGCCAAGTACCTGGCGGGCGAAGCAGGCTTCAGCGCCTGCGAGACCGCGCTGCTCACGCATGGCGGCTTCGGCTACGCCAAGGAATACCACGTCGAGCGCTATTTCCGCGAAGCCATGCTGCTGCGCATCGCGCCCATCAGCATCCAGCTCATCATGTGCTACATCGCCGAGAAGGTGCTGGGCTTGCCCAGGTCGTACTGAGCCATCCCCTGGAGCAACCCATGCCCGATCTTGGTCGCCTGAGCTGTGCGCTTTACTTCGAGGATTGCATCGTCGGCACCACCTGGCGCAGTGCCGGGCGGACGATCCTGGAAAGCGACCTGGGCACCTTCATCAACTTGGCCTGGTTCCACGAGGACCTGTTCACCAATCTGCACGACCGGTCGGGCAGCGCCATCCAGGGCCGGCCGGTGCCGCTGGCGATGGTGTTGGCGATGTCCGAAGGGCTGATTCTGCCGTCCATCGACGGCACCGGCCTGGCTTTCCTCAACCTCGAACTCGACGCCAAGGCACCCACGCTGGTGGGCGACACCATCTATGTGCACTGCGAGGTGGTGGAAGCCCGGGTGACGTCCAAGGGCGACCGCGGCGTGGTGCGCACCGAGAACACGGTGAAAAACGCCAACGGCGAGACCGTGCTGGTGTACCGGCCGGAGCGCTTGATGAAACTGCGCACGGGCCCGGCACCCGCCTGAACGTGGTGCTGTGTGCAGGCGTGTTCATGCGAGCTACATCCGGGCTTCACTGCGCATGGACGCGCTCGCTGCCCAATGCTCCGTTGCGAAAGTTGACTACGCCGTTTGTGACCCAAGCCGCATCTGAAACCTGATGGCCACAGAAGACCCGCCTCTGCTTTGTCACGTCGACGCCGGCGTGGCCGCGCCGACCACCACCCTGCGCAGCGGCATCTGCCCGATCCAGCGCACCATCGTGTCCAGGCATGTGCTGCACCTGCCGGAGGTGACATGAGAGCCATTGTCGGCCGCGCCCTCGGGCCATGGGAAAACTACGAGATCGCGGTACTCGATTGCGCGCCGCCGGCCGCGGGTGAAGTGCAGATCGAGGTGCATTCGGCCGGCGTCACGTTCGTCGATGCGCTGATCGCCAGCGGCCGGCACCAGGTGCAGGTGCCGTTGCCGTTCATCCCCGGCAATGAAGTCTCGGGCGTCGTCGTCGCGCTCGGCGCCGGCGTGACGCGCTTTGTCATCGGCGACCGGGTCGCCTGCGTCGGCGTCGGCGGCAAGTATGCCGAGCGCAGCAACGTGCGCGAGGCAGCGGCGCTGCGCTTGCCCGAGCGCATGAGCTTCGACGAAGCCGCCGTGTTCCGCGGTGGCTTCGGCTGCTCTTACCACGCGCTGACACAGGCCGCACGGCTGCAGCCCGGTGAGACGGTGCTGGTGCTGGGCGCAGGCGGCGCGGTGGGCCTGGCCGCCGTGCAGCTGGCCGCTGCCATGGGGGCGCGCGTGCTGGCTTCGGCATCCAGCGAAGAAAAACGCCGCGTCGCCTTGCGCGCGGGCGCCCACGCGGCCATCGACACGCACGCCCAGGACTGGCGTGCCCAGGTGCGTGACTGGACCGAAGGACGCGGCCTCGACGTCGTCGTCGACCCGGTGGGTGGCACGGCCACCGAGCGCGCCTTCCGCGCACTCGGGCTGGGCGGCCGGCTGCTGTCCATCGGCTTTGCCAGCGGCACCATCCCCTCGCTGCCGGTCAATCTGGCGCTGCTCAAGGGGGCGTCGCTGATCGGCATCGAGCTGTCCAAGTTCGAGCAGCGTTTCCCGGAACTGGCCGCTGCCAACGACCACGCCCTGGTCACGCTGTACGACCGGGGCTCCATCAGCGCGCCGCCGATCGCGCAGCGCTTTGCCTTCGAAAACTTTCGTGATGCGCTGACTCTGGCCGCCACCGGCCAGAGTGCGGGCAGCGTCGTGCTGCAAATCAAGGAACCGTGATGCAGATTGTGACTGACAAGGTCGGCGTCGAACGCGACGGCGACGTGCTGGTGATCCTGATCGACAACCCACCGATCAACGCCGGCTCGCTTTCGGTGCGCCGCGGCGTGTTGGCGTCGATCGCGATGCTGGCTGAAGACGCCACGCTTCGCGCCGCCGTCATCATCGGCCAGGGCACGACCTTCGTCGCCGGCTCCGACCTGCGCGAGTTCGGCAAGCCACTCGAAGAGCCGCAGTTGCCGGCCGTCATCCGCGCCATCGAGTTGGTGGCCAAGCCGGTGGTGGCGGCGTTGCACGGCGCGGCGCTGGGCGGCGGGTTCGAGCTGGCGCTGGGCTGCGACGCGCGCGTGGCGCTGCCCGGCACGGTGGTGGGGCTGCCCGAGGTGACGCTGGGCATGATCCCGGGGGCCGGCGGCACGCAGCGGCTGCCGCGCCTGGTGGGGGTGGCCAAGGCGATCCAGCTCGTGTGTTCGGGCGAGCGCATCGGCGCCGATGCCGCCCTGGCGCTGGGCATCGTCGACGCGGTGGCCGATGCCGACCTTCGCGGGTCGGCGGTGCGCTTTGCGGCGGGCCTGGCGGCGGGCTTGGCGAATAAGCGCCGTGTGCGCGACCTGGCTGTGCCGGCCGACACGCCCGAGGCCGCTGCCGCGGCCGCGCACGCCGCGCAAGCCGCTCTCAAGGCCGGGCGCGGCCGGCCCAACGTGCGCGACGCGATCGAACGCGTGCAGGCCGCAGCCACCGAGCCGATCGATGCCGCCCTGGCGCGCGAGCGCGAGCTGTTCCAGCACTACCGCATGGGCGACGACGCGGCGGCGCTGCGCCACCTGTTCTTCGCCGAGCGCGAAGCGGGCAAGCCGCCCGAGGGTGCCGCAGGCGAAGCGCGCACACTGCGCCGCGTCGGCGTTGTCGGCGGCGGCACCATGGGTGCAGGCATCGCCATCTGCCTGGCCGAAGCCGGTCTCGGGGTTGCCCTGGTCGAGCGCGACGAAGCCGCGGCGAACGCCTGCCGCTCCCGCCTGCGTGAACACTGGGCCGGGCGCACACGCGCAGGCCGCTGCAGCGCCGAGCAGGCCGCTGCATACGAGGCGAAGGTGGGCGTCGGCTGCGACTGGGCTGCGCTGTCCGACGTTGATCTGGCCATCGAGGCGGTTTTCGAGGACCTGGCGGCAAAGCAAGACGTCTTCCGCCGGCTCGACGCGACGCTGCGCCCCGGCGCCGTCCTGGCCACCAACACGTCTTACCTGGACATCGACGCGATCGCGTCGGCCACCCGCCGCCCGGCCGATGTCGTCGGGCTGCACTTCTTCAGCCCGGCACCGGTCATGAAGCTGCTCGAGGTCGTGCGCGGCGCGCATACCAGCAACGACGCGCTGGCCACCGGCCTGGCGCTGGCGCGCAAGCTGAAGAAGCAACCCGTGGTGGCCCGCAACGCCTTCGGTTTCATCGGCAACCGCATCTACGATGCGTACCGCCGACAGTGCGAGTTCCTGCTCGAAGAAGGCGCGCTGCCGCAGCAGGTCGACGCGGCGCTGGAAGCCTTCGGCTTTGCGATGGGCCCGTTTGCAGTGGCCGACCTGTCGGGGCTGGACATTGCGTGGCGCATGCGCCGCTCGCGTGCTGCCCTGCGCGACCCGCAGGCGCGCTACGTGTCGATTGCCGACCAGCTGTGCGAGCAGGGGCGCCTCGGGCGCAAGACCGGCGCCGGCTGGTACCGCCACGCCGAGGGCACACGCCGCGGCGAACCCGACGCTGCGGTGCAGGCGCTGATCGTCCAGGCCAGTGCCGCCAAGGGCATCGAACGCCGCCTCGTGGAGGCCGACGAAATCGTGCGCCGCGCACTGGGTGCCATGGTCAATGAAGCAGCACGGCTGGTGGCCGAAGGCGTGGCCGTGCGCGCCAGTGACGTCGACGTGGTGATGGTGCACGGCTACGGGTTTCCGCGCTGGGTGGGCGGCCCGGTGCAGTGGGCGCGCCGGCGCGGCAGCGAAGCGCTGACGCGCGATCTCGATGAACTGGCGCAGCGCAGCGGCGCCGGCTTCGTGCGCGGCGACCCGGCCGTGCTCTGACCCACGCACGC
>JANMVM010000339.1:0-8980 GCA_031392695.1 Rubrivivax sp. | reverse complement strand
GCATCCGTCACCAGCTCGTCCAGCCGCAGGCGCTCGCGGTGCAGCACCTCGCTGCTGGCCTGCAGCGTGGCCAATTCGAACAACTGTTGCGACAGCCGCCGCACCTTGTCGCTCTGCGCCAGCGCCGCCTGCAGCACGCGCGGCTGGTCGGCAGTGCCGGCGGCCAGCGCTTCGAGCTGCCCGTGCAGCGCCGTCAGCGGTGTGCGCAGGTCGTGCGCCACGCTGGCCATGGTTTCGCGGTGCGCCGCAGACTGTCGTTGCGCCGCGGCGGCCTGGGTCTCGATGCGCTGGGTCAGGGCCGCGAAGGCCGTGTCGATGGCCTCCACTTCGTTGCCTTGCACGCGCGCCGGCGTGCCCGGCTCGCCCTGGCTGTAGGCGTGCATGCGCTGGGCCAGGCAGTGCAGCGGCCGCGTCAGGCGGCGCAGCGCAAAGAGGCCCAGCGCCCAGGTCAGCAGCAGCCCGGCCGCCGCCGTCGCCGCCACGCCCCAGCCCGCGGCGCGGCCGCTCGTCTGCGCCGCCACCTGCTCGCGCGCCGCGCCGTCGAGCACGACGTAGAGATAGCCCGGCGGACGCGTGTCGCCCGGCCGCGGCGGGAACATCGCGGCGCTGAAGACGCGCTGCGCCCGCGTGCCCGGCGCCTGCATCGGGTCGGTGCCCTGCAGCGGCAGCGCCGCGCCGCCCAGGAAGGCGCGCACGGCGTCCAGATCGACCTGCGCCTGGCGCACCATGCCGGGCTCGCCGATGTAGTGCGAGACGCGGCCGTCGGCGTCGAGCACGTAGACGTGCACGCCGGGGTTGACGACCATCAGCATCTGCAGCAGCGCCGCGCGCGCGGCACCGTCGGCGCGCTCGTCGGCTGGCGCGGCCACCTGCGGCCAGTGGGCCACGATGTGGCGCGCCAGGCCGTGCGACAGCCGCTGCAGCGATTCCTGCCCCTGCTGCGCCGTCACGCTGCGGCCCAGCAGCGCCACCAGGGCGCCGTAGGCCAGCAGCAGCACGGCCAGCGCCAGCGTCAGACGGGCCGTGAAGGAACGCTTCAACGCAGCGGCTCCTCGAAGCGGTAACCCACGCCCCACACGGTGACGATGCGGCGCGGCTCGCGCGGGTCGTCCTCGATCTTGCTGCGCAGGCGGTTGATGTGCGAATTGACGGTGTGCTCGTAGCCGTCGAAACCCGCGCCCCAGACGCGCTGCAGCAGCTCGCCGCGGCTGAAAGCGCGCCCGCCGTGGCGGGCCAGGAAGTGCAGCAAGTCGAATTCGCGCAGCGTCAGCGCCACCGCAGCGTCGCCGCGCAGCAGCTCGCGGCGCAACGTGTCGAGCACGAAAGGGCCGAAGCGCAAGTCCTGCGTTGGCGCCGGCAGGGCGCGCATCTGCTCGATGCGGCGCAGCAGCGCCCGCACGCGCGCCACCAGCTCGAGCATCGAGAACGGCTTGGCCACGTAGTCGTCGGCGCCCAGCTCCAGGCCCAGCACGCGGTGGGCCTCGGCGCTGCGCGCGCTGAGCATGATCACCGGCACGTCGGCGTGGCGCGCGCGCAGGTGGCGGCAGACGTCCCAGCCATCGGCGCCGGGCAGCATCAGGTCGAGCAGCACGAGATCCCAGCGCTGGCCGTCGATGGCCGCCATGGCACGCAGGCCGTCGGCCTCGCGGTGCATCCGGTAGCCGGCTTCCTCGAGGTGCAGCCGCAAGGCGCCGGCGATGGCGTCGTCGTCCTCAACGAGCAGCAACTGCTCGTTCATCGCCGGGGCGGGGCGGCTGGCATCGGCCGTGTCTTCAGGGCGCCGGGCGGCGCCGGCGCACCACCCAGCCCACGCCCAGCAGCCCGGCGCCAAAGAGCGCGTAGGTGCCGGGCTCGGGCACGGGCGTGACCGCGAAGTCGATGCGGTAGACCTCGCTGGTGGCGCTGAGCTGGCTGTTGAAGACGTAGCCGGCGCCGGTGGTCAGACCGTTGTAGGCCGCGAACTCGCCGAAGTTGAAGGCCACCACCGAGTTCTGCGGCGTGCGCAGGCTGTTGTTGCCGACGAAGGCGGCGGCGGATGGGTCGAGCACCTCGGAGCCGGCGTCCCAGATCTGGTTGGCGCGCTGGGTGATGCTGCCGATGAGCAGGTTGCCGCCGGCGTCGAGCAGGCGGAAGCGCTGCGGGCCGTCGTTGCCGATGAAGAAATCGTTGCTCGGCACCGCCATCGCTGCAAAAGTGAAGAAGGGGTTGATGCCGGCGTTGACCAGGAAGCTCAGGCTGGCCGTGCTGCCCGGGGTCAGCAGCCCGCCGATGGTGCCGCGCGTGGCCGTGGGGTCGGCGGCGGCGAAGTCGGCCTGCCACTGGCCGCCGGCGCCGCCTTCGGCGACCGAGACGATGCCGGCCCCGGCCACGCCGCCGATGTTGAAGGCGTCGAAGCTGCCGCTATGGAAGCCCACGTGCAGCGGCGCAAAGCTGATGCTGTTGGCGGGTGCCAGGTTGGTGACGGTGGCGGTCACCCTCACCTGCTGGGCCTGGGCGCTGGCGGCCAGCGCCAGGGTGGCGGCGGCGACGAGGCGCGCCGTGTGAAAGGGCGGACGGGGCATGGGTCTCTCCTGCGGGGTGGGCGCCGGCTTCGGCTGGGTCGTCCGGTGCGGCAGAACCTTTCAAAAGCCGCCCGCGGACGTGCCGATGCTAGGAAGCGGCCGTCCCGCAGTCCTCATCGAACCTTCACGCCGCCGTGAACCTTGGTCAGGCCCCGCGGCGGCCCGACCGATGCTCAGGCCGCCGGCAGCGGCGGCCAGTCCAGCAGCTCGGCCAGGCGCGTGACGACCCACACCGCCTCACGCTCGCTGACCACCGCCGGCTCGGCGCCCAGGCCGCGCAGCATGCGCTTGAGCACGTCGTGCTCGGTCACGCCCAGCTCCCAGCGCTTGTCGAGCGCCTGCTCGCTGAGCATCGAGGCCAGGTCCTCGCAGAGCTCGTAGCGCGCCGCGATCTCGGCGCGGCCGGCGCTGGGCTTGATGCGCCCGGGCTCGACGAAGAGTGCGATGAACGACGGCGGCACGACGATCTGGTTTTCGTCCGTCATCGTCAGAGCTCTTCGGCCTCGATGATGAGCGTGCGCCGACGCACGCCCTGGCCGGCCACGCTGACGGTGACGCGCAGCGCCTGGCCCACCGGCACGCTGCGGCTGAAGCGGTAGTCCAGGCCGTCCCAGGCGCCCGGGTTGTGCGCGCTGTCGCGGCGCCGCCATTGCTGGGTGCCGTTGGCCAGCACCGTCATCTGCTGCCAGGCGGGGGCCGCCGCCGCGGGCACGGCCACGGTGATGGCGCACGCGATTTCGAAGCGGCGTTCGCGGCGCGCGTCGGCGGGGATGGTCAACGTCGCCGTGGCCGCGTCGCCGGCCTGCAGCGACCAGCGTTCGGGGCTCGGAGCAGCCATCGGTGGCGGCTGCGGCGGCGGCGGGTGCGGCGGGATGGGGGTTGGCATGCGGCGGGCATTGTGCGCGTCGGCGCCCGGCTCATGGCAAGCCTGGGTGCCTGCGTCGGGTCGGTGCCGGTAGCATGCCCAGCAAAGATCGTGTCGCATTCAGGAGCGTACGCTGCAAGCCGTCAACCGCTTTCGCCGCCTTGTCGGAACCCTGCTGCTGGCCTGCATGGCCGGCATGGCGGGCATGGCGGGCGTGTCGCTGCCGGCCTGGGCGCAGCCCGAGGCCGCGCGACGCGTGGCGCTGGTCATCGGCAACAACCGCTACGCCAGTGCGCCGCTGCTCAACCCCGTCAACGACGCGCGCGCCATGGCCAGCGCCTTGCAGGGCGCGGGCTTCAGCGTCATCCTCAAGACCGATGCCGGGCAGGGCGAACTGCTGGCGGCGCTGCGCGATTTCGGCAACCGGCTCAAGGACGGCGGCCCCGGCACCGCGGGCCTGTTCTACTTTGCCGGCCACGGCATGCAGGTCAAGGGGCGCAACTTCCTCGTGCCCATCGGCGCCAACATCGAGCACGAGGACGAACTGGCCTACCAGGCGCTGGATGCGCAGGCGGTGATGGACAAGATGGAGTCGGCCGGCAACGGCACCAACATCGTGATCCTCGACGCCTGCCGCAACAACCCCTTCGTGCGCAGTTTTCGCAGCGGCCGCCAGGGCCTGGCGCAGATGGACGCCCCGGTGGGCACGCTGGTGGCGTTTTCCACCGCGCCGGGTTCGGTGGCCAGCGACGGCCTGCAGGGCGGCAGCAACGGCCTGTACACCTCGCACCTGCTGAGCGCGGTGCAGCGGCCGGGCCTGAAGGTGGAGGAGGTCTTCAAGCAGGTGCGCGCCGCGGTGCTGCGCGATTCGCAACACCGCCAGGTGCCCTGGGAAGCCTCTTCGCTGGTCGGCGATTTCTACTTCCGCCCGCCCGTCGAGGGCCAGGCGGCGGGTGCACCCTTGAGCGCCGCCCTGCCCGATGCCACCTCGGCCATCGACGAAGCGCTGTGGTCGGCGGTCAAGGACTCCACCAGCAGCGTCGAGCTGTTCGCCTATCTCAACCGCTTTCCGGCCGGCCGCTATGCCAGGGACGCGCGCCTGCGCCTGGCCGACCTGGTGGCACCGGCGGCAGGGCCGGTCAGGCCAGCCGCCGCGGGCCCGGCACCGGCGGCCGTGAGCCGGCCGATGTCGGACAGCGAGATCGACGCCGTGCTGCGCCAAAGCGAGCAAGGCGAGCGCGAGGCCCAGGCCAGCATCGCGGCCGCGCAGCAGCGCATCGACGAGATCGTGACCTGGGGCGACGCCGGCACCGACCGCCGCCCCGCCAAAGCCCGGCGCAACGCCCACGACTTTGCCGAGGGCGACCGCTACCGCTACCGCATCCTCGACCAGATCACCGAGCGCTACACGCGCGACCACCTGTGGCGCATCGACCGCATCGAGCCCGACGGCTCGCTGTGGATCAACGACGGCGCGCAGCGCTTCGATGCGCTCGGCCAGGCCCGCGGCGGCAGCGATGAATTCACCGGCCTGTGGGTCGACTGGCAGCCCGCGCTGCCGCTGGCGGCGGTGGCGTCGATGACGCCCTCGGCCAGCCCGCTGGAGCACGGCGTGGCCAGCACGGTGCAGTGGCGCAATGCCCAGGGCCGGCTGACGCGCGCCGCGCTCAAGGGCAAGCTGCACGGCCCCACGGCAGAGACGATCCAGACCCTGAGCGGCTTGATGAAGACGCGCCGCATCGACGGCTACCTGGCCGGGCCGGCCGTGCGCAGCGACGGCGAGCGGCTCAACGTCACGCTCAATCTGGCGTGGTGGTTCGCGCCCGGCGTCGGGCTGCCGGTGCGCTGGTCGGTCGAAGAACGCGAAGACGACCGGTTGACGCGCCGCACCTTGCATGATGTGACCGCGCTCGACGTGCTCAGCCAGCGCACCGCCGCCCCTTCCACACCCCCCTGACCATGGCCCGACTGCAAGCCCCGGAAATCGCCCACTACCACAGCCAGGGCTTCGTGGTGCCGCGCTTCACGCTGCCGGCGGCGCAGGTGGCGGCCCTGCGCGACGCGCTCGACGAGCTGATCCGCCGCAACCCCGGCGTGCGGCCCGAGAAGCTGGTGTCGGCGCACGTCGCCGGCGACAACGGCGAAGGCGTGCACGGCGTGGCCGACTTCCTGGCCCTGGCGCGCGACCCCGAGATCATCGAGCTGGTGGCCGACGTCATCGGGCAGGACATCATCCTGTGGGGCTGCCACGTCTTCTGCAAGCCCGCCGGCGAGGGCTTCGAGACGCCGTGGCACCAGGACGGCCACTACTGGCCCATGCGCCCGCTGGCCACCTGCACCGCCTGGGTCGCGCTCGAGCCCTCGACGGTGGCCAACGGCTGCCTGCGCGTGATTCCGGGCTCGCACGCGGCGCGCCAGCTGCACGAGCACCTGCACGAAGACCGCAGCGACCTCACGCTCAACCAGCGCCTGGCCGCGGGCAGCTTCGATGAAGCCCGCGCCGTGGACATCGAACTGCAACCCGGCCAGCTATCGCTGCACGACGTCTACATGATCCACGGCGCCCAGGCCAACCGCTCGGCGCAGCGTCGCACCGGCGTGGCGCTGCGCTACATGCCCGCCAGCTCGCTGTTCGACCGCCAGCTGCGCCCGCTCGACGGCCAGAGCGGCGTGCCGGTGGACTTTGCGCGGCGGCCGCTGTGGCTGGTGCGCGGCGTCGACCGCCACGGCGGCAACGACTTTGACACCGGGCACCGAACGGTTTAGAGGGCCACGCCGGGCCGGCGCTGCAGCGCGGCGCGGAATGCGCCACCATCGCGGCTTCGGCGCGTAAGAAATGCGCCTGCCCGGCCGACCCCTCGGGTTGCCGTCCCCCGGAGCCCCGATGCACCCCACACTGCCGCTGCTAGCTGCCACCGACTTCCCCGCCATCCGCCGCCAGCGCCTGGACACCCTGCAGGTGAACCTGGGCTACAAGTGCAACCAGAGCTGCCTGCACTGCCACGTCAACGCCGGCCCCCAGCGCACCGAGATGATGGATGCCGCGACCGCCGAGCTGGTGCTGCAGGTGCTGCAGCGCCGCGGTGTCGGCACGCTCGATCTCACCGGCGGCGCACCCGAGCTCAGCCCGCACTTCCGCCACCTCGTGCGCCGCGCCCGCGCGCTCGGGGTGAAGGTGATCGACCGCTGCAACCTGACCATCCTGTCCGAGCCCGGTCAGGACGACCTGGCCCGCTTCCTGGCCGAGCAGCGCGTGGAGGTCGTGGCCTCGCTGCCTTGCTACTCGGTGGCCAACGTCGACCGCCAGCGCGGCGAAGGCGTGTTCGAGCGCAGCATCACCGGCCTGCGTGCGCTCAACGCGCTGGGCTACGGCAAGGCCGGGGCGGGCCTCGTCCTCAACCTCGTCTACAACCCGCAGGGCGCCAGCCTGCCGCCGCCGCAAGGGCCGCTGGAGGCCGACTACAAGCGCGAACTGGCGGCGCACTTCGGCATCGTCTTCGACCAGCTCTTCGCGCTCACCAACATGCCGATCCAGCGTTTTGGCAGCACGCTGGTGAGCAAGGGCACCTTCCACGACTACATGCGGCTGCTCAAGGGCGCCTACCAGGCGCACAACCTGGACACCGTGATGTGCCGCAGCCAGATCAGCGTCGACTGGCAGGGCGATCTCTACGACTGCGACTTCAACCAGATGCTCGGCCTGCCGGCGCAGCTCGGAGGCAGCGCCCGCGCGCACCTGCGCGACCTGCTCACGCTGCGCGTCGACGACAGCCCGATCCGCGTCGCCGATCACTGCTACGGCTGTACGGCCGGGCAAGGCAGCAGTTGCGGTGGCGCCCTGGTCGCCGAGACGGCGAGCGCCGTGGCGGCATGACACGGCATGAGGCGGCATGACGTGGCATGACGTGGCATGACACGGCTGTCGATCGTCATGCCGGTGCTCGATGAAGGCGCCGGCCTCGCCCAGACCTTGCTGGCGCTGCAGCCGCTGCGCCGGCGCGGCCACGAGCTGATCGTCGTCGACGGCGGCAGCCAGGACGCCTCGGTGGCGCTGGCGCAGGCCGGCGCCGACCACATCCTGCACAGCGCGCGCGGTCGCGCGCTGCAGATGAACGCCGGCGCCGCGCAGGCCCAGGGCGACGTGCTGCTGTTCCTGCACGCCGATACGCGGCTGCCCGCCGCGGCCGACGGCCTCATCGATGCCGCGCTGCGCGGCGGCGCGCTCTGGGGTCGCTTCGATGTCGAGATCGTCGGTGCCAGCCGCCTGCTGCCCTTGGTGGCCTGGTGCATGAACGCGCGCTCGCGCCTGACCGCGATCTGCACCGGTGACCAGGCGCTGTTCGTGCAGCGCAGCCTGTTCGCCCAGCTGGGCGGTTATGCCGAGCTGCCGCTGATGGAGGACATCGAGCTCAGCCGCCGCCTGCGCACACGGGCGCCGCCAGCCTGCCTGCGCCAGCGCGTGCAGACCTCGGGCCGGCGCTGGGACCGCCGCGGCGCCTGGCGCACGGTGTGGCTGATGTGGCAACTGCGCTGGTGCTATTGGCGCGGCGCGGCGCCCGAAGCACTGGCGCGCCGCTACCGATGATCCGCTTCGACATTGCGATCATGGCCAAGGCCCCGGTGGCCGGCAGCGCCAAGACGCGGCTCGAGCCGGCGCTCGGCGCAGCCGGCGCCGCCGCGCTGGCCGAGCGGCTGCTCGATCACGCCGTGGCCCAGGCGGCGACGGCCGTCGCACCCGCGGCGGGCCGCGTCACCCTGTGGGCCGCGCCCGACGCCAGCCACCCGGCCTTCGAGCGCGCGCGGCGGCAGCACGGCGTGACGCTGGCGCTGCAGTGCGAGGGCGACCTGGGCGCGCGCATGGCGCAGGTGTTTGCCGGCGTCGGCACGCCGCTGCTGCTGATGGGCACCGATGCACCGGCGCTCAGCGCGGCGCGGCTGCAGGAGGCCGGCGCGGCGCTGCAGTCCAGCCCCGTCGTGTTCGTGCCCGCGCTCGACGGCGGCTACGCGCTGGTGGGGCTGCGCAGCGCCACGCCGGCGCTGCTGCGGACGATGTTTGCCGACATGCGCTGGAGCCACGCGCAGGTCATGGCGATGACCCGCGCCCGCCTGGCCGCCGCCGGTGTGCAGCACCGCGAGCTGGCGCCGGTGCAGGACATCGACGAACCCACCGACCTGGCGCATCTGCCGCCGGGACTGCTAACCCTTGAAGGAAGCTGATATGACGATGCGCCGCCGCACCCTGCTGGCCGGCGCCGCCGGCCTGGCCGTCGGAGCCCTTGGGGCTGCCTGGCGCGCCCAAGCGCAGGGCAGCCCGCTGCGCCTGGGTGTGGGCCTGTTCCAGCCCGACAAGGAGCGCAACGACGCCACCTACCGAGCGCTGGCCGAGCACCTGGCCTCGCGCCTGAACCGGCCCGTCGCGCTGCGCACCGTCGACACCTGGGAAGGCCTGGCCAAATCGCTGGCCAGCGGCGAGACCGACATCGCGCTGCTCGGCCCCTGGGGCTACGTGCTGGCGCACCACAGCGCGGGCGCGCAGGTCGTGAGCACGATCCTG
>JANMVM010000350.1:0-2911 GCA_031392695.1 Rubrivivax sp. | reverse complement strand
TCGGCAGCGTGGTCTACCCGGCGGCCGAGCTGGTGGCGCCGGGCCTCGTCAAGTTGATCGAAGGCAACCGCTTCACGCTGGGTGAGCCCAGCGGTGAGCGCACGCCGCGCGTCGAGGCGCTGAGCCAGGCCTTCATGAAAGCCGGCTTCAAGGCGCCGATCGCGCGTGACATCCGCGGCGAGCTGTGGATCAAGCTGTGGGGCAACCTGAGCTTCAACCCGATCAGCGCGCTGACCCATGCCACGCTGCAGGACATCTGCCGCTTCCCGGCCACGCGCGAACTGGCCATGCGCATGATGCAGGAAGGCCAGGCCGTGGCAGAGGCGCTGGGCGTTCGCTTCAAGATCAGCCTCGAGCAGCGCCTGGCGGGCGCCGAAGCGGTGGGCGCACACAAGACCAGCATGCTGCAGGACGTCGAGGCCGGCCGCGCGCTGGAGATCGAGGCCCTGGTCGGCGCGGTGATCGAGCTCGGCCGCATCACCGGCACGCCGACGCCGACCATCGAGGCCGTGTACGCCGCGACCAGCCTGCTGGCGCACACGCTGGCGGCGCAACAGGGCAGGCTGGCGGTGGCGCGGGTTTGAAGGTCACGCGGCGGCTTGGGCGCCCGCCGGTCCAGGACGCTCAGTCCACGAGCGCCTGCACCACCGTGTTGTGGAATCCGAACTGCAGTTCCTGATCGCCCGGGACAAAGGCCTGCTGCACGAACAGCATGAGGATCAGATCCTCCTTGGGGTCGATGCGGAAGTAGGTGTTGTAGCCGCCGGACCAGCCGTAGGCGCCGGCCGAGCCGAGCAGCCCCGATTCGCCTGTGGCACTGCGCACGGCCACGCCCAGGCCCGCGTGCTGGCCGGCCAGCCAGGGCATGGGGTACGACTCCACGTGGCGCGCCGTCATCAACTCCACCGACTTGCGGCTGAGCAGCCGCGCGCCGAGAGCCTTGCCTTCCGCGCCGCGTGAAGCCTGGCCCTGGCTTTGGCCTTGGCCATTCCCCAGCAGCATCTGGCAAAAGCGCAGGTAATCGGCCGGCGTCGAGAAGACGTTGCCGGCGGCAGAAAAGAATCTGGGCGCAAGCGAGTAGGGTGGCACCGGTGCCAGCCTGCCATCGGCGGACCGGCCGTAAGCCTTGACGACGCGGCCGCGCTTGTCCTCGGGGACGGTGAAGAAGGTGTCGACCATGCCCAGCGGCTGGAAGATGCGCTCGGCAAAGAACTCAGGCAGCGTGCGCCCCGACACCACCTCCACCAGACGCCCCAGCACCTCGGTCGCCGGGCCGTAGCGCAGCGTGGTGCCGGGTTGACTGTCCAGCGGCGAGCTGGCCAGGTGCTTGACGTACTGCTCGAGCGTGAAGTCGTAGTTGGCGGGCAAGGTCTGCACCGCCTTGCGGCGCAGCGCCTCGGCCGGCGGGTTGATCGACGGCGGCACGCCGATGAAACCAGCGCGGTGGGTCAGCAGGTCGTGGATGGTGATACCACGCCGTACCGGTGTCAGCACGTAGCCGTCGGGCGCGTCGGCCTGCGGCACCACCACCTTCATCTCGGCAAACTCGGGCAAGAAGCGCGCGATCGGGTCGCCCAGCAGCAGGCGCCCCTCTTCCAGCAGCATCAGCACCGCCACCACGGTGATGGGCTGGGTCATCGACTGGATCTGGAAGATGTCGTCGGTGCGCATCGCTCGCTGCGCTTCAAGGTCGGCGTAGCCCTGGGCCTTGAGCCGCACGACCTGGCCGCGGCGTGCCACCAAGGTGACGGCACCGGCCAACTTGGCCGCGACCATCTGGCGCGCGATGAACGCGTCCACGCGCTGCAGCCGCTCGGCCGACAGGCCCAGGTCTTCGGGCCGGCCCACCGGCGTCTGGGCGCCTGCCGTGGCGCAGATCAGCCAGACCAGTGCCGGCGCGAACCGTGAACGCAAGTTCTTCATCGATGCCTTTCGTCGAGGTTGCCAGTATGCGGCGGTGCCAGGCCTGTCACGGCACGCGCGTCGAGACATCGCTGGCGCAGCCGTTTTGCAGCACCGTGCCCGCCGCGTCGAGCGTCTGCGAGGTGTTTGTCGACGTCTGCGTGTTGCCGTCGGCGGACAGCGTGAACACGCGGGTGACGCGCTGCGTGCCGGCGAAGGTGCCGTCCGGGTTGTAGCGGTTGAAGCGAAAGCGCGCGGTGTAGTTCTGGGCCGTGGCGTCACGTCGCCAGGTACCAAAGCCCACGCCACGCGTCGTCGGGGGTGACGCGTTGGTGTCGGTCAAGGTGCCGCCGCGGTGGAACACCCCCTGGCCCTTGGCGGTGAGGATGGTCGCGCCGGTGGTGCAGTCGCGCACCGTGATGACCGCCTCCCAAGAACCCTCCACCGCATCGGCGTCGGTGGCCTGCGCCACGGCGCCGTCGCCACAGGCCTGGATGAGCAGCAAGGTAGCGGCTGCGGTCACGGCCACGAGGGCCACCGACTTCAATGATTTGGACTGGGTCATGGTGTCTCCACAAAGTGATGCAAGTTGAGCCGGCTGCGATAAGCAGACCGGCACGGCACAATGCCCCGGCGTGCTCCTGACGTCGTTAGCCGCCCTTGAACGTTTCCTGAAAAAGGTTGAATCCACGTCATGCCGGCACCGCAGCGATATGCCTTTGGAGACTTCGTGCTGGAGCGCCTGCAGCACCGCGTGAGCCACCTTGACGGCACGCCGCTGAACCTGACGCCGCGCGTATTCAGCGCACTGCTGCTGTTTGTGGAGAAACCGGGCGAATTGCTCACCAAGGACGCCTTGATGCTGGCCTTGTGGCCGGGTCTGGTGGTGGAGGAGAACAACCTCAGCCAGGTGGTGTCCAGCCTGCGCCGCGCGCTGGGTGACGACACGCAGGGCAGCCGCTACATCCAGACCGTGCCGCGCCAGGGTTTCAGGTTCGTGGCCGCGGTG
>JANMVM010000335.1:0-1811 GCA_031392695.1 Rubrivivax sp. | reverse complement strand
CGATGCTGCCCTTGCAATTGTTGACGCAAAACCTGCTCTACGACATCTCTCAAACAGCTATCCCGTTCGACAACGTCGACGCCGAGTTGGTGAGCAAGCCGCTGAAATGGAACCCTGGCGACATCGGCCGCTTCATGATCTGCTTCGGGCCGATCAGCTCGGTATTCGACATTGCCACGTTTGCCTTGATGTGGTGGGTGTTCGGTGCCAACAGCGTGGCCAGCCAAAGCCTGTTCCAGGCGGGCTGGTTTGTCGTGGGGCTGCTGACGCAGACGCTGGTGGTGCACATGATCCGCACACCGAAGCTGCCCTTCATCGAAAGCCGTGCTGCAGTGCCGCTGATGGTGATGACGCTGGCCATCATGGCCGCAGGCATCTTCCTGCCGATGGGGCCGCTGGCCGAATACTTCAAGTTGCAGGCGCTGCCGCTGGCGTACTTTCCCTGGCTCGTGGGCATCCTGCTGGGCTACTGCGTGCTGACCACGGTGATGAAGCGCCACTACATCCAGCGTTTCGGTTGGGAGTGACTGCCAGTGTTGTTCGATCCGCTTTGTTTGATGCGTATCTGATCGGTCCCGGCAGGTACTGACCCGCAGGCCGGGGTTTCAACACCCGCGGCGAAGGCGGTCGGGGCAACATCCAAGTCAAACGCTGCACTTTGCCGACGCGACGACGACGCGACGCCGACGCGCTGCCGACGCGCTGCCGAGTTAGGGCGACCGGTGTCAGCAATGCGCGGCCGTTGATGCTTGTCAAGCATCTGCCCTGCGCGAGCGGGGCGAACAGTGCCAATCGCCCTAGACTCGTCACCCACTCGATGACGTCCAGGAGCAATGCCATGGCGATGATGAAGGCGGCAGTATTCGTTGAACCCGGACGCATCGTGCTGGAGGACAAGCGAGTCCCGGATGTCGGTGCCCTCGACGCACTGATCAAGGTGACCACGACCACCATCTGCGGCACCGATGTCCACATCTTGAAGGGTGAGTACCCGGTGGCTCGCGGCTTGACGGTTGGCCACGAACCGGTCGGCGTCATTCACAAGCTGGGCTCGGCGGTGCAGGGCTACCGCGAGGGGCAGCGCGTCATCGCCGGCGCCATCACGCCGAGTGGCTGGAGCAATGCTTGCCAGTGCGGCTACGGTTCGCAGGACGGGGCCGGCACCGCCCACGGCTGGAAGCCGCTTGGCGGTTGGAGGTTCGGCAACACCATCGACGGCTGCCAGGCCGAGTACGTGCTGGTGCCCGACGCGATGACCAACCTCGCGCCAGTGCCCGACGAACTCAGCGACGAGAAGGTGCTGATGTGCCCCGACATCATGTCGACCGGGTTCAGCGGCGCCGAGCGCGCCAAGATCCGCATTGGCGACACGGTGGCGGTGTTCGCGCAGGGGCCGATCGGCCTGTGTGCCACGGCCGGCGCCAAACTGAGCGGCGCGACCACGGTGATCGGCGTCGATCGCCTGGCCAACCGGCTCGAGATCGCGCGCCGGATGGGCGCCGACCACGCCATCGACAGCAGCCGCACCGACCCGGTCGAAGAGATCATGCGGCTCACCGGCGGGCGCGGTGTGGACGTCGCCATCGAGGCCTTGGGCACGCAGGCAACGTTCGAAGCCTGTTTGCGTGTGTTGCGGCCGGGCGGCACCTTGTCGAGCCTGGGGGTTTACGCCACCGACCTCACGATTCCGCTGGGCGCTTTCGCGGCCGGACTCGGTGACCACCAGATCGTGACCAGCCTGTGCCCGGGCGGCAAGGAACGCATGCGCCGCCTGATGTCGGTGATCCAGTCGGGCCGCGTCGACCTCAGCC
>JANMVM010000322.1:0-2547 GCA_031392695.1 Rubrivivax sp. | reverse complement strand
TGGTCGGCGAAGGTGCGCAGCAGCTGGAGCTGCTGCGGCGCGAACTCGCGCGGCGGCGACTGCGTGATGAACACCGAGCCGATGCCGCGCCCTTCCCAGAGCATGGGCGCCATCGCGATCGCGTAGGACTGCCCGCTGCGCCGGGCTGCCTCGCGCAGCGCCAGCGGGTAGTCGGGGTCGGCCAGCACGTCGGGCAGATGCAGCACGGTCTGCTGCTGCATCGCCTGCTCGGTGGCCGTGCCGGCCAGCGGCATCGGGAAGCTCGCGCGCAAGGCTTCGTCCATCTCCCGGCTCTGGGCAACCAGCCGCAGCATGCCGTCCTCACCGGCCAGCAGGATGCCCACCGTGGCCACGCCGAACAGGCGCTGGGCGCTGGTCACGATGGCGTCGAAGGCCCGCGACGAATCCGAGACCGACGCGCTCATCACGCGCAGCACATCCGAGATGGCCGTCTGTTGCTCCAAAGAAGCCTTCAACTCCACCGTGCGCTCATCGACCTTGCGCTCGAGGCCGGCATACGAGGCCTTCAGCTCGGCGGCCATGCGGTTGAAATCGCCGGCCAGCGTCTCCAGCTCATCCCCGGTCTTGACCTCCAGGCGATGGTCCAGCTCGCCGGCACCGACGCGGGCGGCGCCCTCCTGCAGCAAGCGGATCGGCCGCACCAGCGCGCGCACCAGGAAGAAGCTGGCCACCACCGACAGCAGCAGGCCGACGGCCAGCACCAGCGCCATGCGCAGCAGCGTGTCGGTCAGCGGCGCGAAGGCCTCGGCACGCGGGCTCTCGACGAACACCGTCCAGCCCAGCGTCGGGATGCGTGCATGGGCCGCCAGCACGCGCTCGCCAGCGGCATTGCGCGCCTTCTCCAGCAGCAGTTGGCCGTCGTCGTCAATGCGGGCCACGCGGCCCGGGCGCGACGGCGGCGCGGGCAGACCGGCCAGCGCCCGCGAGGCCGCCGCGCCGGCCACCGCCGCCACTTGCGGCAGCGCCGACAGGTCGGTCTTCTTCAGCACCAGGCTGATGTCCGGATGCGCGATCAGCGTGCCGCGGTCGTCCACCACGTAGGCCAGCCCGGCCTTGCCGATCTGGATGCGCGACACCACGTCCCAGACGAACTTGAGGTTGACGTCCACCAGTGTCACGCCGCCGCCAGGGCCGGCGCGCCGCGCGATGCTCATGTACGGCTCGGTCTCCTTGCGAAACGACACCGGGCTGTGCACCACGCGCCCGGCCAGCGCGCCCTGGAACAGCGGCGACGCGGCGTGATTGGTGCCGCGGCCCACCGTGTCCATCGCCAGCCGCGACACGCGCAGCTGCTCCAGCCCCTGGGCGTCGATCCAGGCCGCCTCGGTGATCGCCGGCGCCTGGCGCAGCAGCTTGAGGTAGTCGATGCGGCGCTGCTCGGCCGGGTCGGCGCTGGCGTCCATGCCCGGCAGCGCGGTCCAGCTGACCTGCTGCTCGATCTCGCTCACATACTGCTCGATGCGCGTCGCCGCGCCCTGGGCCTTCTCGAACTGCAGCGCCACCAGGCTGTCGGTGTTCTCGCGGTACGAGAAGTACAGCCCCACCGCGCCGCTGCCCACCAGCAGCAGGCCCACCAGCGAGATGATCAAGGCGGCGTACTTGGGGAAGAGGCCGAAGCGGCGGGTCATTCAATCACCTCGTCGGCACGCAGCAGCAAGGTCGGCGGGACGGTCAGGCCCAGCGCCCTCGCCGTCTTCAAGTTGATGACCAGATGAAACTGGGTCGGCTGCTCGATCGGCAGGTCGGCGGGCTTGGCGCCGTCGAGGATGCGCTTCACATACGTGCCGGCATGGCGAAACTGTTCCAGTTGCAAGTAGCCGTATGAAAACAGCGCCCCGGCGGCCGTGTGCTCGCGGGCGGTGGACGACACCGGAATCCGGCTCCTGAGCCCGAACGCGCTGATGCGTTCGCGCTCGTTGAAGAGCATGGCATCACTCATCACCTGCAGCGAGTCGGGCCGCAGTTTGAGGATCGCGCTGAAGGCCGCGTCCAGCTCCTGGGGCGAGCTGGCTTCGACGGCCATGGCATCGATACCGAGCCCCGCACCGGCGCGGCGCAGCGCATCGAACAGCCGCGGGCCCGACGGGTTGCCCGGGTTGACCAGCACCGCGAGCCGATGCGCTTGCGGCAGCATTTCGCGCAGCAGTTGCAGTTGCTTGACGATCGTTTCCTCGTTCTGGCTCGACAGGCCGGTGGTGTTGCCGCCCGGCCGAGCATAGCTGGCGGCCAGGCCGCTGCCCACCGGGTCGTTGGTGCCGACGAAGACGATCGGAACGCTTCGGGTCGCCTGCTGGGCGGCGCGCACCGAGGCAATCGTGTTGACCATGATGATGGCCGGCTGGAGCGCCAGTGCTTCGCCTGCGAGGGCCGCAAAGCGCTCGTACTGGCCTTCGGCGTAACGCTCGAGCAGGGTGTAGTGCCGGCCCTCCACCAGCCCGACGTCGCGCAGCCCCTGCTTGAAGGCGCCGGAGCGCAGCGCCTCACCGCTGGCGCTGCCCGGCCAGATGAAGACGATGCGCGGCGGCG
>JANMVM010000280.1:0-34866 GCA_031392695.1 Rubrivivax sp. | reverse complement strand
GCCTACCTGTGCCTGATCGCGCTCATCTTCGTCATCGTCAATCTCGTCGTCGACCTGCTGTACTTTGCCGTCGACCCGCGGCTGCGCCTGGAAAAGCCGGCGCTCGGACATTGATACGCCGCGCATGAATCGCCGATGAGCACACCCCCTTCCACCGCCGCCACCGCCGCCCCCGGCGCCCTGGCGCGCTTTCTGGATGGCGACGTCTGGTTCAGCTTCAAGAGCTCGCCGATGGCCATCGTGGCCGCGGTGATCGCGGTGCTGTGCGTCTTCACGTCGCTGTTCGCGCCCTGGGTCTCGCCACACAACCCCTTTGACCTGGCCACCCTCAACCTGTCCGACGCCCGGCTGCCGCCGGCCTGGCAGGACGGCGGCAGCAGCGACTACCTGCTGGGCACCGACGACCAGGGCCGCGACATCCTCTCGGCGCTGTTCTACGGCGCGCGCATCTCGCTCTTCGTCGGCCTGGCCTCGGTGCTGGTGTCGATGGCGGTGGGGGTCGGACTCGGGCTGCTGTCGGGCTTCGTCGGCGGCCGGGTCGACGCCTTCATCATGCGCGTGTGCGACGTGATGCTGTCGTTCCCGTCGATCCTGGTCGCGCTGCTCATCGACGGCGTCGGCCGCGCGATGTTCCCCAACGCCCACGACTCGCTGGCCTTCGGCGTGCTGATCGTGGCCATCTCGCTCACCGGCTGGGTGCAGTACGCGCGCACGGTACGCGGCTCCACGCTGGTGGAGCGCAACAAGGAATACGTGCAGGCCGCGCGCGTCATCGGCGTGACGCCGCTGCGCATCATGTTCAGGCACGTGCTGCCCAACGTCATGGGGCCGGTGTTGGTGCTGGCCACGATCCAGGTCGCGGCGGCGATCCTCACCGAGGCCACGCTGTCCTTCCTGGGTGTCGGCGTGCCGCCGACTTCGCCCAGCCTGGGCACGCTGATCCGCGTCGGCAACGACTTCCTGTTCTCGGGCGAGTGGTGGATCACGATTTTCCCCGGCGCCATGCTGGTGCTGATCGCGCTGAGCGTGAACCTGCTCGGCGACTGGCTGCGCGATGCGCTCAACCCGAGGCTGAGATGACCCCCCCCGAAGCGCTTGCGGCGCATCCCCCCCGAGGGGGGCGACGCCAGTGGCCCGGCATGGCCGGTTGCACGGCTTCCGCTCGGAACCAGCGTCTTCATCGATCGAGGCTGGCGCATGCCGCCCCGGAGTACTGAGTTGGGTGCACCGCTGCTCGAAGTCAAGCACCTGCGGGTCGAATTCCCGACCCGCCGCGGCACGCTGCTGGCGCTGGACGACATCAACTTCACCATCGCGCCGGGCGAGATCCTGGGCGTGGTCGGCGAATCGGGCGCCGGCAAGTCGCTCACCGGCGCGGCGATCATCGGCCTGCTGGAGCCGCCCGGGCGCATCGCCGGCGGCGAGATCCGCCTCGCCGGCCAGCGCATCGACAACCTGCCCTACGAGCAGATGCGCGCCATCCGCGGCCGCAAGATCGGCGCCATCTTCCAGGACCCGCTGACCTCGCTCAACCCGCTGTACACGATCGGCCGCCAGCTCACCGAGACCATCCTCACGCACCTGCCGGTGAGCGCCGAAGCGGCGCGCCAGCGGGCCATCCGGCTGCTGCAGGAAACCGGTATCCCGGCGGCCGAGCAGCGCATCGACCAGTACCCGCACCAATTCAGCGGCGGCATGCGCCAGCGCGTCGTGATCGCGCTGGCGCTGGCCGCCGAGCCGCAGCTGATCGTCGCCGACGAGCCGACGACTGCGCTCGACGTCTCGATCCAGGCGCAGATCATTGCCCTGCTCAAGCGGCTGTGCAAAGACCATGGCGCGGCGGTCATGCTGGTCACGCACGACATGGGCGTGATCGCCGAGACCTGTGACCGCGTGGCCGTGCTCTATGCCGGGCGCGTGGCCGAGATCGGCCCCGTGGCCGACGTCATCCACCGCTCGAGCCACCCCTACACCACGGGCCTCATGGGATCGATCCCGGCGATGGACGAAGAACGCGAGCGGCTGCTGCAGATCGACGGCGCGATGCCGCGCCTGAACGCCATCCCGCCAGGCTGCGCCTTCAACCCGCGCTGCCCGCGGGTCATGCCGCGCTGCCGGGTGGAGCGGCCCGAGCTCTTCGATGCCGGTGCCACGCGCGCCGCCTGCTGGCTGGTGGCGGATGCCGGGGTTGCGGCATGACGCTGCCCGTGACGCCGCCGCTGCCGCCGCTGGTCCAGGTGCGTGACCTGTGCAAGACCTTCGACGTCTCGGCGCCCTGGCTCAACCGCGTCGTGGAAGGCAAGCCGCGGCAGTTCGTGCATGCCGTGGACGGTGTCTCTTTCAGCATCGAACGCGGCAAGACGCTGGCGCTGGTGGGGGAGTCGGGTTGCGGCAAGAGCACGGTGGCGCGGCTGCTGGTGGGCCTGCACCAGCCCACGCGCGGCGACGTGCGCTTCGACGGCCAGCCCACCGACGCCGGCCAGGACGCCGCCGGCCTGCGCACGCTGCGCCGGCGCATGCAGATGATCTTCCAGGACCCCTACGCCAGCCTCAACCCGCGCTGGAAGGTGCTGGACATCGTGGGCGAGCCGCTGCGCGAACACGGCCTGGTGAATCCGCAGGGCTCGCTGCCAGGCAGCGAGCGGGGTACCGTTGCCCTGAAGGCCAAGGTCGGCGAGTTGTTGCTGCAGGTCGGCCTGGCGACATCCGACTGCGAGAAGTTTCCGCACCAGTTCAGCGGCGGGCAACGTCAGCGCATCAGCATCGCCCGGGCCCTGGCCACGCAGCCGGAATTCCTGGTCTGCGACGAGCCGACCTCGGCGCTCGACGTCTCGGTGCAGGCCCAGGTGCTCAACATCATGAAGGACCTGCAGCGCAGCCGGGGCCTGACCTATCTGTTCATCAGCCACAACCTGGCCGTGGTGCGGCACGTCGCCGACCAGGTCGGCGTGATGTACCTCGGGCGACTGGTCGAGCTGTCGGACAAGGCCGAACTCTTCGGCCACCCGCGACACCCGTACACGCGCATGCTGCTCGACGCCATCCCCGACGTCCACATGAGCGGGCGCGCGCGCACCCCTGTGCAAGGCGAGGTGCCCAACCCGCTGAACCCGCCCAGCGGCTGCGCCTTTCACCCGCGCTGCCCGCACGCCAACCAGCGCTGCGCGCAGGAGCGGCCGGCGCTGACCGTGTTCCAGGGCGTGCAGGTGGCCTGCCACGCGGTGCAGGAAGGGCGGATCTAGGAGCGTGGGCCTGGCGCTCAGCGCTGGATCAGCCGTTCGTCGGCGAACAGGCTCGGCACCGACTCGCGCTGGCGGATCAGGTGCACCTGGTCGCCGTCCAGCATGACCTCGGCCGCGCGCGGCCGCGTGTTGTAGTTGCCGGCCATTGCCATGCCGTAAGCACCGGCCGACAGCACGGCCAGCACGTCGCCCGGCTGCACCGCCAGCTCGCGGTCGAGGCCGAGCCAGTCGCCCGATTCGCACACCGGGCCCACGACGTCCCAGCGCTGCACGGGCGCGCTGCGCAGCCGGCACGGCTCGATCGCCATCCAGGCCTGGTACAGCGCCGGCCGCAGCAGGTCGTTCATGGCCGCGTCGACGATGCAGAAGTTCTTCTCGGCGCCGGGCTTGAGGTACAGCACTTCGGTCAGCAGCACGCCGGCATTGCCCACCAGCGAGCGGCCGGGCTCGAACAGCACTTCGCGGTGGCCGTGGCCGCGCGCGTCCAGCCGCTGCAGCACGCCGGCCACCAGCGCCGAGGCGTCCGGGGGCTGCTCATCGGTGTAGGTGATGCCCAGGCCGCCGCCGACGTCGACGTGGTGCAGCGGGATGCCGGCTGCCTCCACCGCCTCGACGAGGTCGAGCATGCGGTCGAGGGCGTCGAGGTAGGGCTCGATCTGCGTGATCTGCGAGCCGATGTGGCAGTCGATGCCCTGCACCTGCAGGCCCGGCAGCGACGCGGCGTGGCGGTACGCTGCCAGCGCTTCGCCGTGGGCGATGCCGAACTTGTTGCCCTTCAGGCCGGTGGAGATGTAGGGGTGGGTGCCGGCGTCGACGTCGGGGTTGACGCGCAGGCTCACCGGCGCGCGCCGGCCCAGTGCGCGCGCCACCTCGTCCAGACGATCGAGCTCGCCCAGGCTCTCGACGTTGAAGCAGCGCACGCCGGCCTGCAGCGCCTGGCGCATCTCGTCGCGCGTCTTGCCGACACCCGAGAACACGACCTTCGAGGCCTCGCCCCCGGCGGCCAGCACGCGCGCGAGTTCGCCGCCCGACACGATGTCGAAACCGCAGCCGGCCTGGGCAAAGGTCTGCAGCACGGCCAGAGAGGAGTTGGCCTTCATGGCGTAGCAGACGAGGTGCCGGCGTCCCTGCAAGGCGGTTTCGTAGGCGGCCAGCGCGGCACGCATGGCCGGCCGCGAATAGACGAACAACGGCGTGCCGAAGCGCCGCGCCAGATCGGTCAGCGCATGGCCGTCCAGTGCGAGCTCGGCGCCCACGCGGGCCAGGAAAGGGGCGCCCGGCAGGTTCATCGCGTCGGTGCCGAGGCAGCTGTGGCGGCTGTGGCGCCGGCCGCAACGGCCGGCGGCAGGGTCAGCGGCCCCTTCTGCCCGCAAGCCGCGCTCAGCAAGGCCAGCCCTGAGAGCAACGCGGTCAGCCCGGCCGGCCGCAGCCGGCTCGATACACTCTTCTTCGATTGCCCATGCATGTGAAGGATTCTATGAGCACGGCCCCCGCCGCTGCGCCGCTCAGCGACGCCCAGTACCACCGCGAAACGAGCGCACTGCTGGCGCGCATCGAGGCCGTCACCGATCGCTGGTTGCAGGACGACGTCATCGACATCGACAGCCAGCGCAGCGGCGGGCTGCTGGAGCTGAGCTTCCCGAACGGCAGCAAGATCGTCGTCAACACCCAGCCGCCGCTGCACGAAGTGTGGCTGGCGGCGCGCGACGGCGGTTTTCACTACCGCTGGCGCGACGGCCGCTGGGTCGACACGCGCGACGGCAGCGAGTTCCTGCAAGCGCTGTCGACGCATGCCAGCACGCAAGGCGGCATGGCGCTCCAGTTCTGAGCCACCGCACCGGTCAACCAGGCAGCGCAGCGGATCCGGCTGGGCCGGGCGGCCGGCTTCTCCTCCAACAGGGGCGCGGCCGATGCCGGTGCGGGGGCGACCTGACTACCGCTTGAACAGATCGAGGATGCTGCTGCGCTCTTCGGAGCTCGGTGCACGGGGCACGGTGTCCTCAAGACCCAGGCTGCTGATGCCGCCGCCGCCGGCATACTCGTTGTAGATCCAGTAGGGCCCCGACTGCACCACGCCCGCGGGCGGCGTCAGTTCCTGCACCGGCACGCCCCGCAAGGCCTGCTGCATGAATTCAATCCACACCGGCAGCGACAGGCCGCCACCGGTTTCACGGTCGCCCAGCTTTCTGGGGTTGTCGTAGCCAATCCACACCACGGCTGCCAGCGTGGGCTGGAAGCCGGCAAACCAGGCGTCCATCGAATCGTTGGTGGTGCCGGTCTTGCCGTAGAGATCGGGGCGCTTGAGCAGGCCCTGGGCGCGCGCCGCGGTGCCGCTGCGCGTGACCTCGTTGAGCAGTGTGCTCATGACGAAGGCGTTGCGCGCCGGCAGCGAGCGCAATTCTTCGCTCAACTCCGGCGCCTTGGTCTGCATCAGCAGCTTGCCCTTGCTGTCGGTGACGCGGGCGATGAGCATCGGTGGCAAGAGGTAGCCGCCGTTGGCGAACACGCTGTAGCCGGTGACCATCTGCATCGGCGTCACCGAGCCGGCACCCAGCGCCATGGTCAGGAAGGCAGGGTGCTTTTCGCGATCGAAGCCGAAGCTGTCGAGCCAGCGCTGGGCAAAGCCGGTGCCGGTGGCGTTGAGGACGCGGATCGAGATCATGTTCTTGGACTTGGCCAGCGCCGTCTGCAGCGGCATCGGGCCTTCGAACTTGCCGTCGTAGTTCTTGGGCTCCCAGGGTTGACTGCCGGTGGCGCCGGCGTCGAAGAACAGCGGCGCGTCGTTGACGATGGTCGCCGGGGTGAAGCCCTTTTCCAGCGCCGCCGAGTAGATGAAGGGCTTGAAGCTGGAGCCCGGCTGCCGCCAGGCCTGCGTGACGCGGTTGAACTTGTTCTTGCCGAAGTCGAATCCCCCCACCAGGGCGCGCAGCGCGCCGCTGCGCGGATCCATCGCGACCAGGGCGCCCTGGACCTCGGGCAGTTGCGTCAGCGCCCAGTCGCCTTTGGCGTTGCGCAGCGCCCGCACCACCGCGCCGCGGCGGATCTGGATCTTGGGGCCAGCCTTGTCCGCCAGCCCCGAGGTCACCGGCCGCAGGCCCTCGCCCGTGACGACGATGGAATCGCCCGATTGCAGCATCGCCGTGACCTTGCGCGGGCTCGCCTCCAGCACCACGGCGGCGCGCAGGTCGTCGTTGTCGGCGTGCTCGGACAGCGCCTCGGCGACGCGGCCATCGATCAGTGCTGCGTCGGCAGGCAGGTCGACATAGGCCTCGGGGCCGCGATAGACCTGGCGCAGCTCGAAGTCCATCAGGCCCTTGCGCAGCGCCCGGTAGGCCACCATCTGATCGACCGCGTTCACCGTCAGGTAGACGTTGAGCCCGCGGCTGTAGGCCTCTTCGCCATATTGCGCAAAGACCAGCTGGCGCGCGGTCTCGGCGACGAATTCGCCATGCATGAGGGCGTCGGACTGGCTGCGGTAGCGCAGCACCTGGGCCAGCGCCTCGTCGTGCTGGGCTTCGGTGACGAAGCCGTTCACGAACATGCGCTCGATGATGTAGCGCTGGCGCTGCGTGGCGCGCTTGGGGTTGCTGATCGGGTTGTAGGCCGAGGGCGCCTTGGGCAGGCCCGCCAACATCGCCGCCTCGGCCACCGTCACGTCCTTGAGCTTCTTGCCGAAGTAGATCTCCGAGGCCGCCGCGAAGCCGTTGGCACGCTGGCCGAGGAAGATCTGGTTCATGTAGAGCTCGAGGATCTGGTCCTTGGACAGCAGGTTCTCGATCTTCAGCGCGAGCAAGATCTCGTAGATCTTGCGCGTGAAGGTCTTCTCGCTGGAGAGGTAGAAATTGCGCGCCACCTGCATCGTGATCGTCGATGCGCCCTGGCTGCGCGCATCGCGCAGGTTTTCCAGGGCCGCGCGCGCCACGCCCTTGTAGTCGACGCCACCATGCTGATAGAAGCGCGCGTCCTCGGCGGCGAGCACGGCGTCTTTCATGACCTGCGGGATCTGCGCAATAGGCATGAAGTTGCGACGCTCTTCGCCGAACTCGCCGAGTTGCACGCCGTCGGCCGAAAACACGCGCAGCGGCAGCTTGGGTCGGTAGTCGGCCAGGCTGCTGATCTCCGGCAAGTTGGGGTAGGCCACCGCCAGTGCCAGCCCCACCAGCACCATCACCGAGACTCCGAGTGCCAGCGCGAGCCCGAACATCCAGCCGGCGCCGCGGCTCAGCGCCCGCAAGGCGGCCGAGCCGGGGCCGAAACGAGCAACCGGGTCTGCTGGGGATGGTGTTGGCGCGGGATCGGTCATCAATATCCCGGCGGTCGGGTCGAAATGATTATAGGAAGCGGCTGGCGCTGGCCCGGATTGACCGCCGCAAGCGCTCGGCCAAACCAGACCGTGACATTCTCCACGCTGCGAGCTTCACCCTCCGGGTTGCCCCAGGGTTGGGCTTGCGGGTTGTTTCAACTGAGGCAAGCGACGTCTGCCGCAGGCAACGTATCAGAGGCTTGCGCGGCCCTTTTTTCTTTGTTGCTCAAGGGCTTTACTGCTAGCATTGAAGTAACTTCTTAACAAGCTCGGGGCCAGTGTCAGGTGCATTTAGCCGCTGTTCCACATGGCTGAGGAGTAGGTAACTTGGGATTCTTGGATTCATTGCTGGGCCGCAAGCACCCACCCGTTATCGGGCTGGATATCAGTTCGTCCAGCGTCAAGCTGGTTGAGTTGGACCAGACCGCGGGCGGCGAGTTCGTGCTTGAACGATTCGCCTCCGAGCCTTTTGAAAAAGGCTGGATCACCGACGGCCAGATCGAGAAATTCGACGAAGTGGCCGCCGCCGTCAAGCGCGTGCTCGCCAAGAGCGGCACCAAGACGCGCAACGTCGTGATGGCCATGCCGCAGTCGGCGGTGATCACCAAGAAGATCATGCTGCCGGCCGGGCTGCGTGAAGAAGAGATGGAACTGCAGGTCGAATCCGAGGCCAACCAGTACATCCCGTTCTCGCTCGACGAGGTGAGCCTCGATTTCTGCGTCATCGGGCCAAGCCCCACTTCGGCGGGTGACGTCGAGGTGCTGATCGCCGCCTCGCGCAAGGACCGCGTGCAGGATCGACAGGGCCTGGCCGAGGCAGCCGGGCTCAAGCCCGTGGTGCTGGACATCGAATCTCACGCCTCGCGTATGGCCATGAGCCGGGTCGTGGCCTCGCTGCCCAACGAGGGGCGCGACGCCCTGGTGGCGCTGTTCGAAATTGGCGCCGACACGACGAGCCTGAAGGTGTTGCGCGACGACGAGATGCTGTACGACCGCGACCAGGCCTTCGGCGGCTCGCAGCTCACGCAGCTGATCTCGCGCCAATACGGCTTTTCATTCGAAGAGGCCGAGGCCAAGAAACTCTCGGGCGACCTGCCCGAAGACTACGAAGCCGCAATCCTCGCGCCCTTCGTCGACAGCCTGTCGCAGGAAATCGGCCGTGCGATGCAGTACTTCTTCACCAGCACACCGCACCACAAGGTGCACTACGTGATGCTGGCCGGCGGCACGGCCACCCTGCCGGGCCTGAAGGATCGCGTCACCGATCTCACCGGCTTTGCTTCCAACGTGGTCAACCCGTTCGAGAACATGCAACTCGGACCAGCCGTGCGCGAGAGTCGGGTGCGGCGCGAAGCGCCCTCGTACCTCACCGCCTGCGGCCTGGCGATGCGGAGGTTCCTCCAGTGATCCTGATCAATCTGCTGCCGCACCGCGAAGAAAAACGCAGTCAGCGCAAGCGCTCCTTCTTCATCGGCCTGGCGGCCTGCGTGCTCGGTGGCGTGGCCATCGTCGGCATCTGGTTCTCGGTGCTGCAGCAGATGACCTCGGCACAGGATTCACGCAACAGCTTCCTCAAGGCCGAGATCGCGCGCCTGGACACGCAGATCAAGGACATCGCCACGCTGCGTGGCGAGATCGAGGCGCTCAAGGCGCGCCAAAGGGCGGTGGAAGATCTGCAGACCGACCGCAACGTGCCGGTGCACCTGCTCGACGAGCTGGTGCGCCAGACGCCGGAGGGCGTTTACCTGTCCACGATCCGGCAAAACGACCAGGTGGTGGCCATCACCGGCATTGCCCAGACCAACGAGCGCGTCTCGGAGTTCCTGCGCAACACGCTCTACAACTCGGCCTGGCTCGAGAAGCCCGAGCTGGTGGAAATCAAGGCCGCCGCCGTGACTGCTGCCAACCGCGAGCAGCGCCGCCTGTTCGAGTTTTCGATGCGGGTGACGCTCAAGCGCCCGCAGTCCGGGGCCACCCCGGCTGGCGCCGCATCGGGTGCCGGCGTGCGCGCGGCTTCGCCCGCCAAATCCTCCTGAGGATCCCATGGCCAAGGCATCGACCCTCAATTTCGAAATGAGCAGCTTGTTCGACAACGCTGCGTCGCAGTTCCGCAATCTCAATCGCAGCGAGCCCGGCCAGTGGCCGACGTTGCCCAAGGCGGCGGCCTGGCTGACTGCCGTGGTGGCGGCCGTGGTGGCGGGCTGGTTCCTGCTGCTGTCGGCGTCCACCGACGAGCTCGAAGCCTCGCGCCAGCAAGAACCCAAGCTGCAAGCCGACTATGTCTCGCGGCTGCGCCAGGCGGTCAACCTCAGCGAGCTGCGCAAGCAGAAGCTGCAGGTCCAGGAGTACGTGACCCAGCTCGAAAAGCAGTTGCCTGGCAAGGCTGAAATGGACGCGCTGTTGTCCGACATCAACCAGGCCGGTCTGGGCCGCGGCCTGCAGTTCGAGCTCTTCCGGCCGGGCCAGATGCAGATCAAGGACTACTACGCCGAATTGCCGATCGCCATTCGCGTCAACGGCCGCTACCACGACATCGGCTCCTTTGCGGCGGACGTGGCCAACCTGTCTCGCATCGTGACCTTGCAGAACGTCAACATCACCCCCGGCGCAACCCGCGACCCGAACGGTGCCCTGATCATGGAAGCCACGGCGCGCACCTATCGCTACCTCGATGCCACCGAGATCGCAGAGCAACGCCAGGCCGCAGCCGCCAAGGCACCAGGAGCCAAGAAATGATGCCCGCCCAGCGCTTCGCCCTGATCGCGGCGGCGGCCCTGCTCGGCGCCTGCAGCGCCGACCACGACGAGTTGCGCCAGTGGATGGAACAGCAGCGGCGCGAGGTCAAGCCGAGCGTCACGCCCTTGCAGGCGCCGAAGAAGTTCGACCCCCAGCCTTACACCTCGGCACAAGCGGTCGACCCATTCAGTGTCCAAAAGCTGACCGTGGCGCTCAAGCAAGAGGCTCGGCAGCCGAATTCCATCCTGTCGGCTGAACTCAACCGGCGCAAGGAACCCCTGGAGGCTTACCCCCTGGACAGCATGAGCATGGTCGGCAGCGTCAACAAGCAAGGCCAGCCCTTCGCGCTGCTGCGCGCAGACGCGCTGCTGTACCAGGTCAAGGTGGGCGACTACCTGGGCCAGAACTATGGCCGCATCACCCGCATCGGCGAAACCGAAATCGCGCTGCGTGAAATCGTTCAGGACGCTGCAGGTGAATGGATCGAGCGCCCCGCCACGCTGCAACTCCAGGAGAGGGCGCGATGAGGACAATAGAGGAGAAACCGACCATGTTCCACTGGCGTGCAGCAATTGCCGCCGTCTGCACCTTCGTTGCTGCCACCGGTTCGCTGGTGCTGCCCTCGATGGCGTGGGCGCAAAATGCGATCCAGTCGATCACCAGCAGCCAGCAGGCCGGCACGGAGGTCGTGCGAATCGAATTGCTGCAACCGCTGACGGCGGTGCCGGCTGGTTTCTCGGTCCAGTCGCCGCCGCGCATCGCCATCGATCTACCCGGCGTGTCCAACGCGATGGGCCGCAACGTGGTCGAGGTGAATCAGGGCAACCTGCGCTCCGTCGCCGTGGCGCAGGCCGGCGACCGAACGCGCCTGGTGCTCAGCCTCAAGCAGGCCTCGGGCTACCGCGCGCAGATCCAGGGCAAGACGTTGCTGCTGGTGCTCGATGGCGCAGCGCCCGCCGTGGCCAGAACCGAACAGCCGGTGCAGTTTGCACCGGCGCAGAACACCGACACGCAAGCCCTGCGCGACGTCGACTTCCGCCGCGGCGCCGACGGCTCCGGCCGCGTCGTGGTGAGCCTGCCGAGCACCCAGGTTGGTGTCGACATCCGACAACAAGGCCAGACCCTGGTGGTCGAGTTCCTGCGCTCGACGCTGCCCGACAACCTGCGCCGGCGCCTGGACGTTTCCGACTTCGGCACCCCGGTCAAGACCGTGTCGTCGTTTCAGAACGGCGACCGTGTGCGCATGGTGGTCGAACCCACCGGCGCCTGGGAGCACAGCGCCTACCAGACCGACAACCAGTTCGTGCTTGAAGTGCGGCCGGTCAAGATCGATCCGAACAAGCTCACGCAGGGCCCTGGCTTCCAGGGTGAGAAGCTGAGCTTGAACTTCCAGAACATCGAGGTGCGGGCGCTGCTGCAGGTGATCGCCGACTTCACCAACTTCAACGTCGTCACCAGCGACACCGTGACCGGGACCGTCACGTTGCGCTTGAAGGACGTGCCCTGGGACCAGGCGCTGGACATCATCCTGCAGAGCAAGGGCCTCGGGGTGCGCAAGAACGGCAACGTGCTGTGGATCGCGCCCAAGGACGAGTTGGCAGCCAAGGAGCAGGTCGACCTCGAATCGCGCAAGAAGATCGCCGACCTGGAACCCACCCGCACGCAGTCGTTCCAGCTCAACTACACCAAGGCCGAAGAGGTCGCCAAGGGTCTCACCGGGCAGAGCCTGGGCGGTGGCGGCAACGCCAGCAGCGGGCAGAACAGCCGCATCCTGACGCCCCGCGGCAGCGTCATCTTCGAGACCCGCACCAACCAGCTCTTCGTCACCGACGTGCCGAGCAAGCTCGAAGAAATCCAGGCCATGATCACCAAGATCGACATCCCGGTGCGCCAGGTGTTGATCGAGGCGCGCATCGTCGAGGCAGACGACAGCTTCGGCCGCTCATTGGGTGTCAAGCTGGGTTCGACCGACCTGCGCGGCATCCGAGGCGGCATCCCCGGCTATGGCGTGGGTGGCAACAACTACGTGACGGTCGGCGGCAATTATTCGAACGTGGGTGTGCAGACGAGTCAGACGCCCAACACATCCACCAGCTATCTGCCGGACTCGCAGTTCGTCAACATGCCGGCCAACACCACCACCTTTGGCGGCACCAATGCGGCCACCTTCGCGCTGTCGTTGTTTGGTGCCACCGCCAATCGCTTCCTGAACCTGGAAATCTCGGCGCTGGAGGCCGAAGGCAAGGGCAACGTGGTGTCCAGCCCACGCGTCATCACCGCCGACCAGACCAAGGCCCGCATCGAGCAGGGCGAAGAGATTCCCTACCAGCAGGCCACGTCCAGCGGTGCCACCTCGGTGTCGTTCAAGAAGGCCAGCCTGCGACTCGAAGTCACGCCGCAGATCACACCGGAAGGCAACGTCATCCTCGACCTCGAGGTCAACAAGGACAGCCGCGGTGCGCTCACCGCCGCCGGCCCGGCGATCAACACCAAGCAGGTCAAGACCCAGGTGCTGGTCGAAAACGGCGGCACCGTGGTGATTGGCGGCATCTTCACGCAGGACGAGCAGAACGAGATCAACAAGGTGCCGCTGCTGGGTGACATCCCGTTCATCGGCTACCTGTTCCAGAACCGGGTCAAGAGCACGCGCAAGACTGAACTGCTCGTGTTCATCACGCCCAAGATCGTGACCGACCGCTCGGCGGCGCGTTGATGACGTTGCGACACGGCTCCTGCACACCCCACACCGGCCGCGCCGCACCAGGGACTCGACCATGAAGATGCTTCAACGCTTGCTCTCCACCGTAGCCCTGCTTTCGCTCGCCGCTTGCGGCGGCGGTGGCGGAAACGCCGGCAACAGCGGTTTCGGCGGCGGCAGCGGCACGGGCGGCGGCACCACTCTGGCGCCCACCGTCACGCTGCAGCTGACCTTGCTCGACCCGGCCGGCAACGCCTCGTCCAACATCCTCGCCGGCCAGCCGCTGCGGGCGAAAGCCGTGTTGCGCCGCAACGGCGACGTCGTCGCCAACGAGATCGTGCAATTCCAGGCCGACCAGGGCGGCTCGCTGGTGCGCATCGATCCCACCGCGGGTACGCAACTCACCGACGCTTCGGGCGTCGCGGTGGTGACGGTGTCGTCGCTGGGCACAGCCTCGGGCGCCGGCCGCATCACGGCCAGCGCCACGGTGTCTGGCGTCAACGCCACCTCGGCGGCCAACTTCTTTGCCAGCGGCAGCACGACGACGCAGCCGCCCAGCCTGACACTGAGTCCGGTCGAGATCGGCGGCAGCACGGTCGCGCTGGCGACCGCCGTCTCGGCCTACGGCACCACCGGCGTACGCGTGCGCGTGCTGCAGGCCGGCGTCCCCTACACCGCCGGTGCGGTGACGGTGAACTTCACCTCATCGTGCCCGGCCGCCAAGGCTTCGATCAACTCCAGCGCCACCACGCAGCCCGATGGTTATGCCGTCGCGACCTTTGTCGACAACGGCTGCGCACAGACCGCAGACGTCGCGGTCACGCTGACCGCCACCATCGCCACCGATTCAAAGTCCGGCTCGCTGACCGTTCGCTCGCCGACCACAGGCAGCTTGCGCTTCGTCTCGGTCGTGCCCTCGGACAAGTCGATCACGCTGCGCGGGCAGGGTGGCAACGGACGCCAGGAAAACGCCACCGTGACCTTCCAGCTCGTCGACGTTGCCGGCCAAGGGGTCGGCAATGCCGACGTGTGCTTCGACAGCTCGACCTACATCGGTGGCTTGAACATCGACGGCTTCGGCCCCGGCGCCTTGCCCACCAACCCCGGCACCGCGGCCCTCTGCGGCAGCGACAGCCTGAGCGTTGTCCGCTACGTCAAGCGCAGCAACCCCGACGGCACGATCGTGGTGCAAATCAACTCCGGCACCGTGCCGACGCCGGTGCGCGTACGGGCCCGTGCCCTGTACCCCGCCGGTGCCACGGCCGCGCTCGAAAGCTTCTCGGACACGCTCTCGGTCTCCACGGGTCTGCCGCTGCAGCGCTCGTTCTCGCTCTCCGTCGACAAGGCCAACATTGATGGCGGCAACTTCGACGGCGAAGTCGCCGTCCTCACCGTGCGCCTGGCCGACCAGTTCTCCAACCCGGTGCCCGACGGCACGGTCGTCAACTTCATCGGCTCCGGCGCCTCGGTCTGCACCTCCAACAACGGCTCCTGCCGCACCGCCAATGGCGCCTGCTCCTGCAACGTGGTGTCGCAGGCGCGCCGGCCGCAGGACAACCGGGTCGTCGTCACAGCCTATGCCGTGGGCCTGGAGGACTTCGACGATCGCAACGGCGACAACCTGTACACGGTCGGCACCGACCCCTTCTACGACCTGGGCGATGCCTATGTCGACTCCAACAAGGACGGTCTGGCCAATTCGCAGACCATCAATGCCGATACCGACATCCTGATTCCGTACCAGAACCCGACCCGCTTCACCCAGGCGGGTGACGGTGCGCGCGGCACGGCACACATCCGGGCTTCGACCATCATCTATCTCAGCCGCTCCTCGTCGCTGGGCGACCCCACCGTCGTGGTGCCGCTATCGGTGCTGAGCCAGGAGGTCTCGCTGACCTCGAGCAGCGTCTCGTCGTACTTCCTGCGTCTGCGTCCGTTCTGCCCGCAAGGCTCGCCCGTTCCCCAGGCCACGCTGACCGCCTACCTCGACGACGGCATCGGCAACCCGATGGCGGCCGCCACCTCGCTGACGGCTGCGGACGTGTCAACCAACATCGCCACCGGTGGCTTCAGGCCCGCTTCGGTGCTGGCCGTCGGCGCGCGAGGCCCCTTCCCGCTCTTCGACCTGCCCAACATCCCCAAGGTCGGGCCGTGGTCACCCACCACCTTCAACGTCATAGCCACCCCTCACTCGGTGACGGTGCGCGGGGTTGAGGACAAGTGCGCGGGCGATGGGTCCTTCGCGCTGCAGGTGACGTCGCCGCGCGGCGGTGCCGCCAGCGCCCGCATCCTCTACGAAGGCGAGCCGCGCACGGTGGGCCGCGCCGCCTTTGACGTCCGCTACCGCGATCCGCTGAGCTTCTCGGCCACCGCCCTGGGTTCGCTGCAGGTGCGCGCGCAGGGCCTGAGCTATGTCGGCCCCGCCGGCGGCCCGGCTGCCACCGCCGCCAGCGTCGACTGGGGTGACGGCTCTGCCGTGCAGAACCTGACCGTCACTGGCGGCGTGGTGGCGGCCGTGGTTCACACCTACGGCTCGACCGGCGCATTCCTGGTGACCTACAGCGTGACCGCAGGCACGCAGACGCTGTCCAGCAGCAGCGTCACCGTCACGGTCCGCTGAGCCCATGCCCGATGGTGACCAGGGGGGCGCGCCCGCCCTGAGCATCTCGTTGGTCGGCATGCCGGGCTGCGGCAAGTCCACGGTGGGACGCCACCTGGGGCGCCAACTCGGCTTGCGCTTCGTCGACAGCGACACCGAGATCGAGCGCCTGCTGGGCATGCCGATCCGCGACTACTTCGAGCAGCAGGGTGAAGCTGCGTTTCGCGACGTCGAGCAGGATGTGCTCGACCGTCTGTCGGCCGAACGCGGCGTCCTGCTCGCCACCGGGGGCGGGGCGGTGCTGCGGCCTTCCAATCGCGATGTGCTGCACTCGCGCACCCACGTCCTGTACCTGCGCGCCACGCCGGAGGAGCTGATCCGCCGCCTGCGCCACGACACCCAGCGGCCCTTGCTGCAGGTGGCGGACCCGTTGCACCGCCTGCGCGAGATCTACCGCGAGCGCGATCCGCTGTACCGGCGCACGGCACACTTCGTGGTCGAAGCTGCGCGGCCTTCGGTCTCGGCGCTGCTCGGCATGGTGCTGATGCAACTTGAAATGGCCGGCCTCGTGGACCCTGGCCAGGTGCCCTCGCCCATCCATCCACCAGGCTGAATCACCACCGTACACTGGGGTCCATGAAGGACTCAGCGACGCCGCCGATCTGCACCGTGCAGGTCACCACGCCGGGACAGCACTACGACATCCTGATCGGCAGCGGGCTCTTTCAGCACGCTGCCGCCTGGCAGGGCCTGCCCGCCTCGCAGCAGGCCGTGATCGTCAGCAACGCCACCGTCAGCCAGCTGCATGGCGCAGCGCTGCGCCAGGCACTGGGGCCGCACTACCGGCAAATCAGCGAGGTGCTGCTGCCCGACGGTGAGCAGCACAAGGACTGGACGTCGCTGAACCTGATCTTCGATCACCTGCTGGGCCACGCTTGCGACCGCAAGACGGTGCTCTTTGCGCTGGGCGGCGGAGTCGTGGGCGACATGGCCGGCTTTGCTGCCGCCAGCTACATGCGCGGCGTGCCCTTCGTCCAGGTGCCCACCACGCTGCTGGCGCAGGTGGACTCGTCGGTGGGTGGCAAGACAGCCATCAACCACCCCATGGGCAAGAACATGATCGGCGCCTTCTATCAGCCGGCGCGCGTGATCTGTGACCTGGCCACGCTGGCAACCCTGCCCGGCCGCGAACTGCGCGCTGGCCTGGCCGAAGTCATCAAGTACGGCCCGATCGCCGATCTGGACCTGCTCGACTGGCTCGAGGCCCAGCTGCCTGCCCTGCTGGCGGGGGATCCCGCCGCGCTGGCGCATGCCGTGCAGCGCTCTTGCCAGATCAAGGCCGACGTGGTGGGCCAGGACGAACGCGAAGGCGGCCTTCGCGCGATCCTGAACTTCGGCCACACCTTCGGCCACGCCATCGAAGCCGGCCTCGGCTACGGTGCCTGGCTCCACGGCGAAGCAGTGGCCTGCGGCATGGTGCTGGCAGCCGACCTGTCGGCCGAGCTGGGTCTGGTGCCAGCGGCATTTGCGCAGCGTCTGAAGCTGCTCATCGAACGCGCGGGACTGCCCGTGACCGCGCCAGCGCTGCCCTTGGCGCAGTGGTTCGAGCTGATGCGCGTCGACAAGAAGGCCAGCGACGGCGACATCCGCTTCGTGCTCATCGACCCGCCTGGGCGCGCCACGCTGCGCGCTGCGCCGGCCGACATGGTGGAGCGCGTGATCCGCCGCCACAGCGAGCCTATCGCGCGCGCGTGAACCTCGACGATCTTGCCCCCTGGGCCAGCGACCCCCGCCGCTCGCGCGGGCGGCGCCTGCCCGAAGCGGCATCGCCACCGCGCAACGAACACCAGCGCGACCGCGACCGCATCGTCCACAGCACCGCCTTCCGACGCCTCGTCTACAAGACCCAGGTCTTCATCAACCACGAAGGCGACCTGTTTCGCACCCGCTTGACGCACTCGCTCGAAGTCGCCCAGCTCGGCCGTTCGGTGGCCCGCGCGCTGCGCCTGAACGAAGACCTGGTGGAAGCCATCGCCCTGTCCCACGACCTGGGGCACACCCCCTTTGGTCACGCCGGGCAGGATGCGCTGCAGTTCTGCATGGCCGAGCGCGGCGGCTTCGAACACAACCTGCAGAGCCTGCGCGTGGTCGATCGGCTCGAAGTCCGCTATGCCGCCTTCGATGGCTTGAACCTGACCTTTGAGACGCGCGAAGGCATTCTCAAGCACTGTGCCCGCCGCCATGCAGCACGCCTGGTGGCGGCAGAACCGGCGGGGCCGGCCCTGCGCTTCCTGCACGGCGGCCAGCCCAGCCTGGAGGCCCAGCTGGTCAACCTCGCCGACGAGCTGGCCTACAACGCCCACGACGTGGACGATGGCGTGCGCTCGGGCCTGATCATGCTGGAGCAGCTCCACGAGGTGCCCCTGCTGGCGCAGAGCCATGCCGCCGTGCTGGCCGCGCACCCGGGCCTCGGCGGCCGCCGCATGCTCTACGAGATGCTGCGGCGCATGCTGTCGGCGCAGGTGGGCGATCTGATCGCCAGCACCAGCGCGGCGCTGCAAAGGGCCGAGGATGAGCACGGTGCGCTCGACGCGGAGCGCGTGCGCCGTCTGCCGCCGCTGGTGACCCTGTCCGAGCCGCTGCGCGAGCAGACCAGCGATCTGAAGCGCTTCCTGTTCCGCGAGCTTTACCGTCACCCGCGGGTGATGCAGACGACGGCGCTGGCGCGCACGGTGGTGGCCGAGCTCTTTGCCGTCTATCGCAGCCAGCCGGCGGAAATGCCCGCGGACTATGCCGGGGCCAATGACGGTGCCCGCGCCGTGGCCGACTACATCGCGGGTATGACCGACCGTTTCGCGCTGCGTGAGCACGAGCGCCTGACCGGCCAGCGCCTGTTCGACGTTTAGAGGCCGCCTGTGGCCCGCCTGCCCCGCCTGTCGCTTGCCGGCCAGATGCACTGGGTGATCCAGCGCGCCCATCCCGGCAGCCAGATCTTTGTCGACGCAGCAGACCGAGACACCTTTTTGACGGCTCTGCGCGTGGCCGCGGCTGCGGAACAGGTGCTGATTCATGCCTTTGCGCTGCTTGGCGCCGAGGTTCACCTGCTCGTCACACCCGCGATCGGATCCGGGCTCAGTCGATTGATGCAGTCCCTGGGCCGCCGCTATGTGAGCGCACACCATCGTCGCCACGGCGGCAGCGGCACGCTGTGGGCAGGTCGCTTCCGGTGTGCCGTGGTGGAGCCGGGAGCCACGCTGTTGGACGTGCTGTGCCTCATCGACGGCCTGTCCGCGGAACCGGGCTCGACAAGCCTGGAGCACCGGGCCAGCGGCGATGCCCAGCCGCTGCTGGTGGACCCGCCCGAGTACTGGCGCTCGGGCAACACGCCTTTCGAGCGTCAGCTGGCTTGGCGGCGCCGCGTATTCGAGGGCTTGAGTGCTCGCCGGGTCACGGCCCTGCGATCGGCAGCGCTCGGCGGCTGGGCGGTCGGGTCCGCTGCATTTGCTGCCCAGGTGAGCGCCAGCGCTGCAAGGCCCGCAGCTCCCAGGCCACGGGGTCGGCCGCGCACAAGGCTTGCTTGAGGGCAGCCGCGGCCGGACGCGCCTTGGCCATCTGCACCGCACAGCTCCCGGCCGCCAGCAACCGGTGCGATTCCACTTCGCACGTGATATGTCCCCAATTAAGTCTGATGGTAGTAGCAGACGCATTTAATTATCTCTGACCCCATTTATTCAGGCTTGCCGCAATTGTTGCGCTGCAGTAGGCTGTTGGACTTCTGTTCGTCCAGCCCCAAGGATCGCGCCATGCTGCCGCACCCCACTTCCGTCGATGAAGCCGCCGCCCTCGCCCAGCAAGGCCTGTACGACCCGGCCAACGAGCACGACGCCTGCGGTGTGGGCTTCGTGGCCCACATCAAAGGCGTGAAGACGCATGCCATCGTCGAGCAAGGTCTGAAGATCCTCGAAAACCTCGACCACCGCGGCGCCGTCGGCGCCGACAAGCTGATGGGCGACGGCGCGGGCATCCTGATCCAGATCCCCGACGAGTACTACCGCGCCGAGATGGCCAGCCAGGGCGTGTCGCTGCCGCCCCCGGGCGAGTACGGCGTGGGCATCATCTTCCTGCCCAAGGAACATGCTTCGCGCCTGGCCTGCGAGCAGGAACTGGAGCGCGCCGTCAAGGCCGAGGGCCAGGTGCTGTTGGGGTGGCGCGACGTGCCCGTGGACCGCAGCATGCCCATGAGCCCGGCGGTGCGCGCCAAAGAGCCGGTCATCCGCCAGATCTTCATCGGCCGCGGCCACGACGTCATCGTGCCCGATGCGCTGGAGCGCAAGCTCTACGTCATCCGCAAGACCGCCAGCGCCGCCATCCAGGCGCTCACGCTCACGCACAGTCGCGAGTACTACGTGCCCAGCATGAGCTGCCGCACCGTCATCTACAAGGGCCTGCTGCTGGCCGACCAGGTGGGCGTGTACTACAAGGATTTGTCCGACGCGCGCGTGGTCTCGGCACTCGCTCTGGTCCATCAACGCTTTTCCACCAACACCTTCCCCGAGTGGCCACTGGCCCACCCCTACCGCATGGTGGCGCACAACGGCGAGATCAACACCGTCAAGGGCAACTTCAACTGGATGCGCGCGCGCGAAGGCGTGATGAAGAGCCCGGTGCTGGGCGACGATCTGAAAAAACTCTACCCGATCAGCTTCGAGGGTCAGAGCGACACCGCCACCTTCGACAACGCGCTCGAGCTGCTGACCATGAGCGGCTACCCGCTGGCCCATGCGGCGATGATCATGATTCCCGAGGCCTGGGAGAACCACGAGCTGATGGACGAGCGCCGGCGTGCCTTCTATGAGTACCACGCCGCCATGCTCGAGCCCTGGGATGGCCCCGCCGCGATGGTCTTCACCGACGGCAAGCAGATCGGCGCCACGCTCGACCGCAACGGCTTGCGGCCTGCGAGATACATCGTCACCGACGACGACCTCGTGGTCATGGCCAGCGAAAGCGGCGTGCTGCCGGTGCCCGAAGGCCGCATCGTCAAGAAGTGGCGCCTGCAGCCGGGCAAGATGTTCCTCATCGACCTCGAGCAGGGCCGCATCGTCGACGACGAAGAATTGAAGAACCAGTTCGCCTTTGCCAAGCCCTACCGCCAGTGGATCGAGAACGTGCGCATCCGGCTCGATTCAATCGAAGCCACGGCCGAACCCGTGGTCGCCACCGAAACCCTGCTCGACCGCCAGCAGGCCTTCGGCTATACGCAGGAAGACATCAAGTTCCTGATGGCGCCGATGGCAGCCAACGGCGAAGAGGGCATCGGCAGCATGGGCAACGACAGCCCGCTGGCCGTGCTCTCGGACAAGAACAAGCCGCTCTACAACTACTTCAAGCAGTTGTTCGCACAGGTCACCAACCCGCCGATCGACCCCATCCGGGAAGCGATCGTGATGAGCCTGAACAGCTTCATCGGCCCCAAGCCCAACCTGCTGGACATCAACGCTGTCAACCCGCCGATGCGGCTCGAGGTGACGCAGCCGATCCTCGACGCCGATGACATGGCGCGCCTGCGCGCCATCGAGCAGCGCACGGGCGGCAAATTCAAGAGCTACGAGCTCGACATCACCTACCCGCTGGCCTGGGGCCGCGAGGGCGTCGAAGCCAAGCTGGCGTCGCTGTGCGCCGAGGCCGTCGACGCGCTGCGCAGCGGCCACAACATCCTCATCATCACCGACCGTGGCATGAACCGGGCCCAGGTGGCGATCCCGGCGCTGCTGGCGCTGAGCGCCGTCCACCACCACCTCGTGCGCGCGGGCCTGCGCACCACGGCCGGCCTGGTGGTCGAGACGGCTTCGGCACGCGAGGTGCATCACTTCGCCGTGCTTGCCGGTTACGGCGCCGAGGCCGTGCACCCCTACCTGGCGATGGAGACCCTGGCCGCGCTGCACGCCACGCTGCCGGGCAAGCTCAGCGCCGAGAAGGCCACCTACAACTACGTCAAAGCCATCGGCAAGGGCCTGTCCAAGATCATGTCCAAGATGGGCGTGAGCACCTACATGAGCTACTGCGGCGCGCAACTCTTCGAGGCCATCGGCCTCGAGTCGGGCTTCGTCGCCAAGTACTTCCGCGGCACCGCCAGCCAGGTCGGCGGTATCGGCGTGTTCGAGGTTGCCGAAGAAGCCTTGCGCATGCACCAGGCGGCATTCAGCGCCGACCCGGTGCTGGCGACCATGCTCGACGCCGGCGGCGAATACGCCTGGCGCGTGCGCGGCGAAGAGCACATGTGGACGCCCGATGCCATCGCCAAGCTGCAGCACGCCACGCGCGCCAACAAGTTCGACACCTACAAAGAGTACGCGCAGCTCATCAACGACCAGAGCAAGCGCCACATGACGCTGCGCGGCCTGTTCGAGTTCAAGGTCGACCCGAGCAAGGCGATCCCGGTCGACGAGGTCGAATCGGCCAGGGACATCGTCAAGCGCTTTGCCACCGGCGCGATGTCGCTGGGCTCGATCAGCACCGAGGCGCACAGCACGCTGGCGATTGCCATGAACCGCATCGGCGGCAAGAGCAACACCGGTGAGGGCGGCGAAGACCCGGCGCGCTACCGCAGCGAACTCAAGGGCATCCCGGTCACGGCCGGCACCAAGGTCTCGGACATCATCGGCAGCAAGGTCATCGAGGCCGACTACGTACTCCAGGCCGGTGACAGCCTGCGCAGCAAGATCAAGCAGGTGGCCTCGGGCCGTTTCGGCGTGACCACTGAGTACCTCGTCAGCGCCGACCAGATCCAGATCAAGATGGCCCAGGGCGCCAAGCCCGGCGAAGGCGGCCAGCTACCTGGCGGCAAGGTCAGCGAGTACATCGGCATGCTGCGCTACAGCGTGCCGGGTGTGGGCCTCATCAGCCCGCCGCCGCACCACGACATCTACTCGATCGAAGACCTTGCGCAGCTCATCCATGACCTCAAGAACGCCAACCCGCGCGCCAGCGTCAGCGTCAAGTTGGTGTCCGAGGTCGGCGTCGGCACGATTGCCGCCGGCGTCGCCAAGTGCAAGGCCGACCACGTCGTGATCGCCGGCCACGACGGCGGTACCGGCGCCTCGCCCTGGTCGAGCATCAAGCACGCCGGCACGCCCTGGGAGCTGGGCCTGGCCGAGACGCAGCAGACGCTCGTGCTCAACCGCCTGCGCAGCCGCATCCGGGTGCAGGCTGATGGCCAGATGAAGACCGGCCGCGATGTCGTCATCGGTGCGCTGCTGGGCGCCGACGAGTTCGGCTTCGCCACCGCGCCGCTGGTGGTCGAGGGTTGCATCATGATGCGCAAGTGCCACCTCAACACCTGCCCGGTGGGCGTGGCCACGCAGGATCCGGTGCTGCGCAAGAAGTTCTCCGGCAAGCCCGAACACGTGGTGAACTACTTCTTCTTCGTCACCGAAGAAGCGCGCCAGATCATGGCCCAGCTGGGCATCCGCAAGTTCGACGACCTGATCGGGCGCGCCGACCTGCTCGACACCAAGAAGAGCATCGAGCACTGGAAGGCGCGCGGCCTGGACTTCAGCCGCGTCTTCCACCTGCCGCAGATCGGTGCCGACGTGCCGCGCTTCCAGTGCGAGGAGCAGGATCATGGTCTGGCCAAGGCGCTGGACAACAGGCTCATCGAGCGCTGCCTGCCGGCCATCGAGCGCGGCGAAAAAGTGCAGTTCATGGAGGACACGCGCAACCGCAACCGCAGCGTCGGCGCCATGCTCTCGGGTGAACTCATCCGCCGCCGCCCCGAGGGCCTGCCCGACCACACCATCTTCATGCAGATGGAAGGCGTGGGCGGCCAGAGCTTCGGCGCCTTCCTGGCCAGCGGCATCACGCTGTACCTGATTGGCGACGCCAACGACTACACCGGCAAGGGCCTGTCGGGCGGTCGCATCGTGGTGCGGCCGAGCATCGACTTCCGCGGTGACGCCACCAAGAACATCATCATCGGCAACACCGCGCTGTACGGTGCCACCAGCGGCGAGGCCTTCTTCCGCGGCGTCGCCGGCGAGCGCTTTGCGGTGCGCCTGTCGGGCGCCACCACGGTGGTCGAAGGCACCGGTGACCACGGCTGCGAGTACATGACCGGCGGCACCGTCGTCGTGCTGGGCAAGACCGGCCGCAACTTCGCCGCCGGCATGAGCGGTGGCGTGGCCTACGTCTACGACGAGGACGGCCACTTCGGCCGCCGCTGCAACACGAGCATGGTGGCGCTGGAAAAGGTCATGGCGCGCGAAGAGCAGTCCGGCGCCCTGGTGGGCCTGCACCTCGGGCAGCCCGACGAAGCGCTGCTGAAGCGGCTGATCGAGGACCACCACCGCTGGACCGGCAGCCTGCGCGCGCGCGAACTGCTGGACCACTGGGCCGAGTCACGCGCCAGGTTCGTGAAGGTCTTCCCGCACGAGTACAAGCGCGTGCTGGGCGAGCGCGCGGCCAAGGCCAAAGCCGCAGCGGCCCCCATCAAGGCGCAGACCACGGCAGCGGCCGTGGTGGGCCAGTAATCACGTCAGGCAGGACAGAACACATCATGGGCAAGGTCACCGGCTTCCTGGAATTCGAACGTCTCGAGGAAGGCTACCAGCCGCCCCAGGCGCGGCTGAAGACGTGGAAAGAATTCGTCATCACCCTGGCCGAAGACCAGGCCCAGGTGCAGAGCGCGCGCTGCATGGACTGCGGCACGCCGTTCTGCAACAGCGGCTGCCCGGTGAACAACATCATTCCCGACTTCAACGACCTCGTCTTCCAGGGCGACTGGCAAAGCGCCATCGAGGTGCTGCACCAGACCAACAACTTCCCCGAGTTCACCGGCCGCGTCTGCCCGGCGCCCTGCGAGGCGGCCTGCACGCTCAACGTCAACGACGACGCGGTGGGCATCAAGAGCATCGAGCACGCCATCATCGACCGCGCCTGGGCCGAGGGCTGGGTGCTGCCCCAGCCCGCCGCCGGCAAGACCGGCAAGAAGGTGGCGGTGGTGGGCAGCGGTCCGGCCGGCCTGGCCGCAGCCCAGCAGCTCGCCCGCGCCGGGCACGCGGTGACGCTGTTCGAGAAGAACGGCCGCATCGGCGGCCTGCTGCGCTACGGCATCCCCGACTTCAAGATGGAGAAGACCCACATCGACCGCCGCATCGCGCAGATGCAGGCCGAAGGCGTGGTCTTTCGCACCGGCCTGCTGGTGGGTGCGCTGCCCGCCGACACCAAGATCACCAACGACGCCAAGGAAACCATCACGCCGCAGCAGCTCCAGGCCGCCTTCGACGCCGTGCTGCTCACCGGTGGCTCCGAAGTCAGCCGCGACCTGCCGGTGCCCGGCCGCGAGCTCGACGGCGTGCACTATGCGATGGAGTTCCTGCCGCAGCAGAACAAGGTCGTGGCCGGCGACAAGATCAAGAGCCAGATCAAGGCCACCGGCAAGCACGTCATCGTGATCGGCGGCGGCGACACCGGTAGCGACTGCGTCGGCACCAGCAACCGCCACGGCGCGGCCAGCGTGACGCAGTTCGAGCTCATGCCGCAGCCGCCGGAAGAAGAGAACCGGCCGCTGACCTGGCCCTACTGGCCGACCAAGCTGCGCACCAGCTCCAGCCACGAGGAGGGCTGCGAGCGCGAATTCGCCATCGCCACCAAGGAGCTGGTGGGCAACAAGGGCAAGGTCACCGCGCTGCGCACCGTGCGCGTGCAGTGGCAGGGCGGCAAGATGGTCGAGGTGCCGGGTTCGCAGCAGGAGTACAAGGCCGATCTCGTGCTGCTGGCGATGGGCTTCGTGGCCCCCGTGTCCTCGGTGCTCGACGCCTTTGGCGTCGACAAGGACAACCGCGGCAACGCCAAGGCGGCGACCGAGACAGCCACCGCCTACCAGACCAACGTGCCCGGGGTCTTTGCCGCCGGCGACATGCGCCGCGGCCAGAGCCTGGTGGTGTGGGCGATCCGCGAAGGCCGTCAGGCGGCGCGTGCGGTCGACGAGTTCCTGATGGGAGTCAGCGCGCTGCCGCGCTGAGGCTGGCGCGCTGCGCCGCCAGCCTGCCCTGCGGCCCGGCGGCCCACGGCCTTTACGGGCCGGCAAATTCGGGTTTGCCCTTGCGTGCGAGAATCCGCGCCACTTTGACCCAGCATGCCGGGGCCTGACCCGCAGCGCCCGGCACGGCACGCGCTTGAATCCAGACACCTTCATCGAGATCGACCACGTCACGTTCGGCTATGACGCCAGCCGGCCGATCCTGTCTGACATTTCGTTGCGCTTCCCGCGCGGCAAGGTGACCTCCATCCTGGGCGGCTCGGGCTGCGGCAAGACCACGCTCATGCGCCTGATCGCCGGCGTCCACGCCACCGACGCGGGCCGGGTGGTCTTCGACGGCGAAGTCGTCAACACGCGCGACCGCCACCAGCTCTATCGCCTGCGTCGACGCCTGGGCATGCTGTTCCAGTTCGGCGCGCTCTTCACCGACTTGACGGTATTCGACAACGTCGCCTTCCCGATGCGCGAACACACCGCGCTGCCCGAGGCCATGATCCGCGACCTGGTGCTGATGAAGCTCAACGCCGTTGGCCTGCGCGGTGCCGCGGGCCTGCGCATCAGCGAGGTCTCGGGCGGCATGGCGCGGCGCATCGCACTGGCGCGCGCCATCGCGCTCGACCCCGAACTCATCATGTACGACGAGCCCTTCGCCGGCCTGGACCTCATCAGCATGGGCGTGGCTGCCAAGCTCATCCGCACGCTCAACGACGCCACCGGCGCCACGTCGCTGGTGGTCAGCCACGACGTGCCTGAGTGCATGGCCATCAGCGACCACATCGTGCTGCTGGCCAACCAGGGCCGCATCGTGGCCCAGGGCACGCCGGCCGAGCTGATGTCGTCAACCGACCCCGAGACGCGCCAGTTCGTGCGCGGCGAGCCCGACGGCCCGGTCAAGTTCCACTATCCGGCGCCCGAGATGGCGGCGGACTTCGGGTTGCGCGCATGAGCCTGCACGGCCGCCCGAAAGACGAATACCGAAGCGCGCAGCGCGTAGGTTGCCTGATGAGCCGCCGGGCCGTTGCCAAGGCGTTTACCGTCGTGCGAAGCGCGGAGGTCGCCCGGTGAACAGCTTGCTGCAGCGCCTGGGCGGGACCGCTCTCGACCAGTTCCGCGGCTGGGGCCACGCGGCCTTCTTCTTCATCGAACTGCTGCGCGCGGTGCCGGCGTCGCTGCGGCGCTTCGACCTCGTGGTGGCGCAGGTGTACGCGATCGGCAACCGCTCGCTCATCATCATCATGGCCTCGGGGCTCGCAGTGGGCTTCGTGCTGGCGCTGCAGATGTACTACGCGCTCGTCACCTACGGCGCGGCCGAGAGCCTCGGGCTGATCGTCAACCTGGCACTCGTGCGCGAACTCGGGCCGGTGGTCACGGGCCTGCTCTTTGCCGGCCGCGCGGGCACCTCGCTGACGGCAGAGATCGGCCTCATGAAGGCGGGCGAGCAGATCGCCGCCATGGAGCTCATGGCCATCGACCCCAAGGCGCGCGTGCTGGCGCCGCGGCTGATCGGCGGCATCGTCTCGATGCCGATCCTGGCGATCCTGTTCTCGGCCGTCGGCATCCTCGGCGCCTATGTCGTGGCGGTGCTGCTCATCGGCGTCGATTCGGGCAACTTCTGGTCGATCATGCAGACCCGCGTCGATGTCCTGCGCGACGTCGGCAACGGCCTCGTCAAGTCCGCGGTGTTCGGCGTCGTCTGCACCGTGGTGGCGCTGTACCAGGGCTTCGAGACCGAGGCCACGCCCGAAGGCGTGGCCTATGCCACCACCCGCACGGTGGTGATCTCTTCGCTGTGGGTGCTGGGCATGGACTTCGTCCTCACCGCCTTGATGTTCTCGACGCCCTGAGCCCGCGGGGCGACGGCGATCGAACTGGAGACTCGTTTCATGGGCAAGAAAAGCATCGAAACCCTGGTTGGCGCCTTCGTGCTGCTGGGCATGCTGGGGCTCGTCTTCCTGGCCCTGAAGGCGGCCAATCTGGGCAGCGTCGGCGGTGGCGACTCCTACACCCTGCTGGCCCGTTTCGACAACATCGGCGGCCTCAAGCCGCGCGCCCCGGTGCGCGCCGCCGGCGTCACGGTGGGGCGCGTGAAATCGATCAGCCTCGACGCCAAGACCTTCCAGGGCGTGGTCACACTGGATCTCGACAAGGGCTACAGCTTCCCCAAGGACACGGCGGCCAAGATCCTGACCGCCGGCCTGTTGGGTGACCAGTATGTCGGCCTCGAACCGGGCGGCGACGACAAGAACCTGGCCGCCGGCGAGACCATCGCGCAGACGCAGTCCGCGGTGGTGCTGGAAAACCTCATCGGCCAGTTCATCACCAGCAAGGCCGACGGCGCCGGCGCAGCGGCTTCAGCGGCATCGGGGGCCGCCAAGTGAAGCAGTGGCGCATCGGGCGGCTCATGGCTGCGCTGGCGGCCAGCGCAATGCTGGTGCTGGCCACCGGCTGCGCCAGCGTGCCTCGCACCACCTCGCCGGTCAAGGAAGACCCGTGGGAAAACTTCAATCGACGCATCTTCGTCTTCAATGAAGCGGTCGACGGCGCCGTGCTCAAGCCGGTGGCCACGGCCTATCGCAACGTGCTGCCCGAACTGGTGCGCACCGGCATCAGCAACGTGCTGGGCAACATCGGCGACGTCTGGTCCGCAGCCAACCACCTGCTGCAGGGCAAGGTGCACGACGGCCTGGACATGGGCCTGCGGGTGCTCACCAACACCGTCTTCGGCCTCGGCGGCCTGCTCGACCCGGCCTCCGAGATGGGGCTGACACGGCGCTCCGAAGACTTCGGCCAGACCCTTGGCCGCTGGGGGGTCGGTGCAGGCCCGTACCTGGTGCTGCCCTTGCTGGGGCCATCCAGCCTGCGCGATGCTGCCGCGCTGCTCGTCGACCGCCGCGCTGCACCGTCCACGCTGGGCCAGAACGACACCGCGATCTACAGCATTGCGGCGCTGGAGGTGATCAGTCTGCGCGCCAACCTTCTGGGCACGACGCAGCTTCTCGACGACGTGGCACTGGACAAGTACAGCTTCTTGCGTCAGGCTTTCCTGGCCCGCCGTCGGGACGTCGTGTTCGACGGCTCCCCGCCCCTGGAGGCGTTCGAGGACGAGCCCGCCGACCCGCCCGCCAAAGCGCCGTCTGCGCCGTCTGCGCCGTCTGCGCCGTCTGCGCCGTCTGCGCCGGCTTCGGCGCCGAAGTGAACCAACAGGCCCCGTGCCGCGTTAGGGGTGGGCGGCTCGCCCATGACGGGCCGATGAAGCAAAGGATTGCTGTGTTCAAGAGCTTGATCAAGATAGTGGCCTCCAGCGTGATCACCCTGGCCGCCGCCAGCCAGGTTCACGCCCAGGACAGCGCCGACGCGCTGGTGCGCAAGATCTCCGTCGACGTGATCGACACCGCCAAGGCCGACAAGGCCATCCAGGCCGGCGATATCAGCCGCATCTCGACGCTGGTGGAAGCCAAGGTCATGCCGCATGTCAACTTCGAGGTCATCACGCGCTCGGCGGTCGGCCCCAAATGGCGCGAGGCCACGCCCGAGCAGCGCAGCAAGCTGCAGGCCGAGTTCAAGACCCTGCTCGTGCGCGTCTACGCCGGCGCGCTGTCGCAGCTGCGCGACCAGACAGTCGAAGTCACCAAGACTCTGCCTGTGCCCGGCGGCAGCCAGGTCGTGGTGCAGACCGAAGTGCGCGGCAAGGGCGAGCCGATCAAGCTCGACTACCGCCTCGACAAGGCCGCCGACGCGCCTTGGAAGATCATCGACGTCAACGTCGGCGGGCTGTGGCTGGTGCAGAACTACCGCTCGCAGTTCGCGCCCGAACTCACCAAGGGTGGCGTCGACGGCCTGATCGCCGCGCTGGTGGAGCGCAACAAGTCCGCGGCCGCAGCGCCCAAGAGCTGAGACCTGCAGCATGCAGCTGCCCGCCACCGCCACGCTCGAACAGGCGGCCACCCTGGCCGCCACCCTGCCGGCTGCGGTGGCCAGTGGCAGCGGCGTGCTGCGCGTGGATGCTTCGGCGCTGACCGCGTTCGACAGCTCCACCATCGCGCTGCTGCTGCAGGCGCAGCGCGCGGCGCAGGCCGCCGGGCGCGGCTTTGAAGTGTCCGGCGCACCACCGAAGCTGGTGGAGTTGGCGCGCCTGTACGGCGTCGACGGCCTGCTGGCGCTGGTTGCCTAGCCTCCGGACCCCTCACCGCCGCCGTGCCCCGGCTCGGCAGGGCGCGCCACGTAGCGCCGCTCGCGCAGATTCTTCTTGATCGCCTGCAGCATCGGCCGCAGCTGCGCCGAGCCCAGGCGCAAGGCGACTCCGGTGGTCAGGATGTCGATGATCAGCAGGTGCAGCAACCGCGACACCATGGGGCTGTAGCGGTCGGCATCCTCGGGGTGGTCGGCGGCGAGCAGGATCTGGTGCGGGCCCTGCTGCGCCTCGCGCGCCAGCACCGAGCCGCTGGCCGTGATGGCAATCACCGTGGCGCCTTTCTTGCGCGCGATGTCGGCCACGTCCAGCAGGTCGCGGCTGCGGCCCGAGTTGCTGATGATGACCGCGCAGTCGCCCGGCTTGAGCATGGTCGCACTCATGACCTGCACATGGCCGTCGCTCACCGCGGCCGCGCTCACGCCGAGGCGGAAGAACTTGTGCTGCGCGTCCTGCGCCACGATGCCCGAATTGCCGACGCCATAAAACTCGATGCGCCGCCCCTCGCGGCCGGCGGCGGCCAAAGCCTGGATCGCGCGCTCCACCGACTGGCTGGCGGCAGCATTGCGGTAGCGCAGCATGGCGGCGACGGCGTTGTCGATGACCTTGACGACGATGTCGCCGGCCTTGTCGTCGTCGTCCACCGAGCGGTGCACGAAAGGCACGCCCTCGTTGACATTGCCAGCCAGCTTGAGCTTGAAGTCGGCCAGGCCGTCGTAGCCCACGCTGCGGCAAAAGCGCACCACGGTGGGCTTGCTCACCTGCGATCGCTCGGCGAGTTCAGAGATCGGCAGCGTGGCAAAGCTGCGCGGGTCGGCCAGCAGCAGCTTGGCCACCCGCTGCTCAGCGGGCGGCAGGGCCGGGATGGAAGCGCGGATGCGATCCAGCATGATCACTCCTGATAGGCGCCGGGCGACCAGGCCACGCGCTGCGGTATGGCGCGCCGGCCCACCGGGGGCGCGAACTCGAAAGCCGCTTGCAGATCGACGCCGCGGGCGCTGCCCGGTGCCACGCCGCGCCCGCGCAGCCAGCTCGCGCGGTGCAGCGCAAAGAGCCCCCGATCGGCGTCCTGCAGCACGCTGGGCGAGGCGATGAAGTTGCCGCGCAGCGCGTCGGCCAGCGCGGCGTCGGCCACCCCCAGGCCGAGGAACAGATTGTTCGCCAGCCGTTGCTCCACCGGCCGCGCCAGTTGAGGTTCGAACACGCGCACGAAGATCGCCGGCCGCGGGGCCTGGTTGATGAAGGTGTTGTTGACCACGTGCAGTGCATGCACCCGCTCGTCGGAGCCTTCGGCGCCGAAGGCCAGCAGCGTCGGGTTGCGCGTGTCCGGGCTCTGGCCGATGACGTTGCCGACCACGTAGGCCTGGCCGCCGTTCGGAAACTCGAGCTCGTACGAAGCGCGTCCCGCCGCGCCATCGACCAGCTGGTTGTAGCGGACATGGTTTTCTCGCGCGCGGCTTTTCACCAGGTGGCCTTCGTCGCCGCCACTGAAGCGGCTGCCGGTGAGCACGAGGCGGGCGATGCGGCCCACGTACAGCAGGTGGGGCAGCGAGGTGCCGGCCGGGGCCTGGCCAAACTCGCTGTCCTGCACGGTGAGCTCGGCATCGGCGAAGTTGGCGGTGAGGATGCCGTTCTGGTTGTCGATGAAGGCGCAGCGCTTGACCAGCAGGCGCCCGCGCTCGAAGCGGATGCCCGCGCCGTTGCCGTCGGGCACGCGCGCGCCGCGGAATTCGATGTTCTCGATCAGCACATCGCCATCGCGCACGACCAGGATCGCCTTGCCTTGCGCGTGCGCGCCTGCCGCGTGCAGCACCGGGCGCCCGCCGACGCCGCGCAGGGTGAGTCGCTTGTGTTCGATCACCCCGACCTGGCCGCGGTGATCGCCGGCCAGGATCTGGATCTCGTCGCCATCGGCTGCCAGCCGCAAGGCCTCGCCCAGGCTCTGCCCTGGCGCCACGACATGCGCGGCCGTCGCGGCGCGAGCCACTGGCGGCAGCAGCGCGGCGGCCAGCACGGCGGCGCCAACGGCCCGCCGGCGCGGGTTCACTGCTCCTCGGCCCAGGCGCAGCCGTCGCGCGCCACCAGGGCACTGGCCGCCGCCGGGCCCCAACTGCCGGGGGCGTAGGGCCGCGGGCCGACGGTGTCGGCGGCCCACGCGTCGAGGATCGGCTCCACCCAACGCCAGGCCTGCTCCTGCTCGTCGCTGCGCACGAACAGGTTCAGGCGCCCGGCGATGGCATCCAGCAACAAACGCTCATAACCGCCGACACGATCGGCGGCGAAGGCCGTGTCGAAGTCCAGGTCCAAACTGACCGGCGACTGCACTTCGGGCAGGCCCGAGGTGCCTCCCCCTTTGGCCGCCAGCAGGTGCAGTTCGAGCCCGTCCTCGGGTTGCAGCTTGATGACGAGCTTGTTGGCCTGGCGCGTGCCCGGGAAGATCGGGTGCGGCACCTCGCGGAAATTGACCACGATCTGCGCATCGCGCGCCGCCAGCCGCTTGCCGGTGCGCAGGTAAAAAGGCACGCCGGCCCAGCGCCAGTTCTGGACCTCGGTGCGCAGCGCCACGAAGGTCTCGCACAGGCTGCCGGCGGGCACCTTGACTTCATCCAGGTAGCCGGCCACGGGCTTGCCATCCACCGTGCCGGCCTTGTACTGGCCGCGCACCACGTCGCGCGCCACGAGCTCGGGCGTGAAGGGACGCAGCGAGCGCAGCACCTTGAGCTTTTCGTCGCGGATGGCGTCGGCGTCGTTGCTCGGCGGCGGCTCCATCGCGATCATCGTCAACAGCTGCAGTGCGTGGTTCTGCACCATGTCGCGCAGCGCGCCGGTGCGGTCGTAGAAGTCACCCCGCGTGCCCACGCCGATGCCTTCGGCCAGCGTGACCTGGATGTTGGCGATGCTCTCGCGCCGCCACAGCGGCTCGAACAGCGCGTTGCCGAAGCGCAGCGCCATCAGGTTCTGCACCGCCGGCTTGCCCAGGTAGTGGTCGATGCGCAGCGCCTGCTCTTCCTTGAAGGCAGAGCGCACGGCGCGGTTGATCTCCTGCGCACTCGCCAGGTCGTGACCGAGTGGCTTTTCGAGCACCACGCGCACATGCTGGCCGTTGAGCTTGGCGCTACCGAGCTGCTCGCAGATGACCGGGAACAGGTGCGGGCTGGTGGCCAGGAACAGCACCACGGTATCGGCGCGGCCGTCGCCGCGGCCTTCTTCTGCACTGGGCTCGTCGAGCCAGCGCTTCAAGCCCCTGTAGTGCTCGGGCTGCGACAGATCCATGCGCCGGTAGTGCAGCATCTGCGCGAAGCGCGCGAACTCTTCGTCGCTGGGGCGCTTGTTGGGCTCGACGTCGCCGAAGCGCTCCTTGATGAAGGCGCGGTACTCGTCGTCGCTGCGCTCGTCGCGCGCCACCGCCAGGATGCGGCCGCCACCCGGCAGCTTGCCGTGGCGGTGGGCCTGGAACAGCGCCGGCATCAACTTGCGCCAGGTGAGATCGCCGGTGCCGCCGAAAAGTACGAGGTCGAAAGACATGGGAGGTGTAATTAAGTTACTTCCCAAATGATGCCGGAGTTTCAGACGGGGGTCAACGCAGCCGGCCCCGGCGCCGGGGCCGCCAGCCACTGTTCGGCCAGGCGCAGCCAGTAGGTCGCACCCAACGGGATCAGGCTGTCGTTGAAGTCGTAGCTCGGGTTGTGCAACATGCAAGGCCCCATGCCGTGGCCGCCGTGCCGGTGCGTGCCTTCGCCATTGCCGATGAAGACATAGGCGCCCTGTTTGGCCTCCAGCATGAAGGCGAAATCCTCCGACGGCATGCTGGGCTCCTGCAGCAGCACACTGGCGTCACCGACGATGCCGCGCATCACGCTGGCCGCGAATGCGGCTTCGTGGGCCGTGTTCACCACCGGTGGCGCGCGGCGCAGGAACTCCACCTCGCAGGTGGCCCCGAAGGCGGCTGCGGTGTGGCCCGCAATGGCCCGCAGGCGCGGCTCGATGATGTCCAGCGCGGCCACGCTGAAGGTGCGCACCGTGCCTTCGAGCGTGCAGTGATCGGGGACGACGTTGGTGGCTTCGCCGGCATGCAGCATCGTCACCGACACCACCGCGGCGTCGATGGCCCTGACGTTGCGGCTGACGATGGTCTGCAGCGCCAGCACGGTCTGGCAGGCCACGAGCACCGGGTCGACGCCCAGATGCGGCATCGCGGCGTGGGCGCCCTGGCCTCGGATCACGATCTTGAAGGTGTTGGCCGAGGCCATCACCGGCCCCGCGCTGACCGCGAAGCTGCCGGCAGGCAGGCCGGGCCAGTTGTGCATGCCGAACACGGCTTCCATCGGGAAGCGCTCGAACAAGCCCTCCTCGACCATCGCCACCGCGCCCCCGCGGCCTTCTTCGGCCGGCTGGAAGACGAGATAGACGGTGCCGTCGAATGCCCGCGTGCGCGCCAGTTCTTGCGCCGCGGCCAGCAGCATCGCGGTGTGGCCATCGTGGCCGCAGGCGTGCATCCTGCCGGCGTGCCGGCTGGCATGGGCGAAGCGGTTCTGCTCTTGCACCGGCAGCGCGTCCATGTCGGCCCGCAGGCCCAGCGCGCGGCCGCAGGCGCCGCCGTCGCGACCCTGCACCACGCCGACGATGCCGGTGCGCGCCATGCGGTGGATGGGGATGCCCCAGTCCTGCAGCCGCGCCGCCACGACGGCCGCGGTGCGGTCTTCCTCGAAGCCGAGTTCGGGGTGGGCGTGGAGGTCGCGCCGCAGCGCGGCCAGCAACGCGGCCTGCTCGGCGATCGCCGGCGCGATGCTCATCGGTGCGCCGCGGCCAGGGCCTGCTCGAGGTCGGCAATCAGATCGCCGGCATCCTCTACCCCCACCGACAGGCGCAGCAGGTCCGGTGGCGCCGGCGTGCCTGCTCCTTCGACGCTGGCGCGGTGCTCGATCAGGCTCTCGGTGCCGCCCAGCGAGGTGGCGCGCTTCCACAGCTGCGTCTGCGCCGCCACCGCAATCGCCGCCGCTTCGCCGCCACGGGCGCGGATCGACAACATGCCGCTGAAGCCGCCCTTCATCTGCGAGCGC
>JANMVM010000273.1:0-3913 GCA_031392695.1 Rubrivivax sp. | reverse complement strand
CATCTTGCCTTCGGGCACCGGGTGGTGCGAGGGGCGCAGCATCTGCGCGCGCTGCTCCTGGTGGCAGGTGTAGCAGACCTCGGGCTGGCTCGTCCTGGCCAGCACCTTGTCGTGGTTGGTGTGGACCTTGTGGCACGAGGAGCAGGCGACTTCGGCCGCCTCGTGGGCGCTGCCGCGCCACAGCGCATGGTTGCTGCCGCGCTCGTGGCATGTCAGGCAGGCGGCGTTGCGCTCGCCGGCCGGCGAGCCGCCGTTCTTGCTGAACATGCGGTCGGGCGCCGGACGCAAGCGGGAACCTTCGGGCTTGTTGACGTGGGTCGGGCTGGCGCCGTGGCAGCTGACGCAGGCCGGCGTGCGCGCGTCGGTGCTCACGGCATGGGCGCTGCGGCTCATGTCGGGCAGGTCCTCGGCGTCGTGGCACTTGATGCAGGCCTTGGAAGCCTCGACCTCGGCCGCAGCAGCGGCCCAGGCCGGGCCAGCGTGCCCGCCCAGGCAGAGCATCAACGCGGCCAAGGCAGGCAGGATGCGCACGAGATTACTTCTGGCCGTGCACGAGGTCGACGCCCTTGAAGCCGCCGCTGGAGTGGCAGTCGTCGCAGGTCTCCTGCGTCAGCACGGACTGCGCCTGCGTGCGGTTGCCGAACGAAGCGTTGCCGAAACTCGTGACGTGGGCCATGGCCTTGGGCGAGTCGTGGCAGGCCGTGCAGGCCGACGCCTTGGGCGAGATCACCATCCAGGTGGCGGGGTTGGTGTTGGCCTTGGACGTTGCCGTGTCGATGGGCTTGGAGACGACCGCTCCGAGCGGGCTGCGATCCTGCTTGTACGAGTTGTTGACGTGGCAGACATTGCAGTTGATGCCCACGCCCGGCCATGCCACTTCGGCAGCGTAGTTCTCGACCCCGCTGGCCAGTGCCGTGCCGGTGATGTAGACGGTGGCGGTGGACCAGGGCTCGAACAGCGTCCCGGCGGGTGCCGACACGGTGGTCGAGCTGAAGCCGGCCTTGACGCCACTGCCCGTCAACACACCCTCCTTGCTGAAGGGGCCGATGACGGCGTTGCCATGCGTGAACGGGTAGGTGCGCCTGGAGTTGCCGTGGATGCCGTGGATCAGGCGCTTGAACTGGTGCGACTCGAACAGCGCCAGGCCGTTGGTCATGATGGTCGAGGACGAGCGGTTCACATCGTGGCACAGCACACAGGCCTCGACGATGTCGCGCGCGCCGCCGTGGAAGGCATTGGCCAGGGTGTTGGAGCCCGAGGTGGTGCCGAGCGCGCCGTGGCAGGCATTGCACTTCTCGGTCGCCACCACGGTGCGGCGCGGCGCCAGCGTGCCGCTCAAGGCGACTTCCATGTGGCTGTGCTGGACCACCGTGCTGACGTACTCGCGCGGCACGACCTCGGGCCGCGGCTCGGTGGCCCACTTCACCTGCAGCTTGGGCTCCTTGACCTGGCCCAGGCTGAGCACGCGCGCGGTGCCGCTGGCCACCGCGGTGGCCGAGTCGGCCGGCACCGTGATCAGCGCCGTGTAGTGGTTGGTGCCGTCGTTGGTGCCGGTGTGGGCGTAGACGTTGGCGCCGCTGCCGCCGTTGTTGAAGGCGGTGTACTCGGTCACGCCGGCAGGCTGGTTGGGCATGTTCTGGTACGCCAGATACAGGCGCAGATTGCCGAACAAGGTGATGTTGGTGCCGCTGGGTGGCACGCAGGGGCCCGCGGTACCGGTGTAGGTGCAGTCCGGCGTCACCAGGTTGTAGGCGGCGTCGCCCTTCGTCGGATCGGACAGGAAGTACTTGACCGCCACCTTGCGCGCCGTGCTGTCGTAAGCCACGCTGGTGATGTTCATCTTGTACTTGGCGGCGTTTTCCTCGTTCTGGTTCCAGTGCACGCGCTCGGGCGAGATGTTGGAACCCGGTTTGTGGCAGGCCGCGCATTGGGCGTTGGTGAGGTCCTTGGCCTGCGCATTCGGGTTCGGGTTGGGACCGACGACACCGGCGTCGCGGGCGTAGACCACGTGGCTCGTATCCCAGTCGGAGCCGGCATTGTTGGCATGGCAGGTCAGGCAGGCGGCCTTGCTCGGCACGACCTTCCAGTTGTCGCCCTGCGGCGTCTTCGGGTTGTCGGCCGTATGGCACTTGGTGCAGTTGCGCAGGTCTTGCGGGAAGCCGACATCGGCGAAGTCGACCTTGGCGCTGCCGAAGCCCCAGATGGCGTAGTCCTCGCCGCCCTTGCCGGCGTCGAGCTTGCTCTTGAGCAGCTTGCCGGAATGGATCTTGTGCACCATCGTCGACAGCGTCAGCACATGGCCGCTGTTGGCGTCGGTGGTGCCGGGGTTGTGGCACATCACGCAGTACTGCGTGTCGACGCGGCCGCCGCCGTGCAGCGCCAGCTTCTCGTGGCAGGAATTGCACGAGCTCACGTCGGTCATCTTGCGCGTCTTGCTCGCGTCGGTGACGGGCACCGAGTTGCCATTGGCATCGACCGTGAAGTCGAAGTAGGGATTCACGCGCACGGTCTCGCCGGCGGCATTGGTGTAGCTCAGCTGGATCGCGATGCGGTGCGTGCGGCCAGGCTCGAACACCACGCCGTTGGTTTTGGTGATGTCCTTGATGTCGGTGGTGAAGGTGTAGGTGTAGTAGCCGTCGGCGTTGTAGACCAGCTGCGCCGCGGTGATGGTATCGGTGGTCGCCTGCTTGGCGCTGGCCAGCATCGGCGCGCCGTTGGGCCCGGAGCCCACGTTGTTGGGCGCGGCCGCCGTCGACTCGGTGCGATAGACGTAGTTGATCCACTGGTCGGGGTCGCCATTGGTGCCCGGCACCAGCTTGGCGATGGCAAAGCGCATGTTGGTGTTGTTCAGGCCGGTCTTGACCGCGCCGCCGGAGAACACCGTGAAGTTGACCTTCGGCGGGCTCGTGATCACCACTGCCGGTACGCCGGCGCCCTGGACCACGGTGAAGGATGCTGATGAATTGGCCGCGGTGTCGTTGCTGGCGACGCTGGCGGCCGTGGCGATGGTGGATTGCACCGTGGCCGCCACTGGCGGCACCGCCGGCTCTGGTGCCGGATCGGAGCCCGAGCCGCAGCCCGCGAAGACCGCTGCCAACCACACGGCTGTCCCCAGGTGCAACATGGTGTGCTTCATGATTTCTCCTCGGTCTCGGACATACGGTGATCCGCTGCGAGTGGGCATGCGCCTGAAGCGCGCTGGAGGCCGGCTTCGCTAGGAATCGCTTGACTTCATGGCTTGTCGATCGCTTTCAAAGCGGGTGTTGCTGGTGTTGCCGGTGTTGCTGGTGTTGCTGGTGACGCTGCCGTGGCCACGCGCGCAATCTTGAGTTTTTCGCGCAACTCCTGCGGGCCCGGCCCGCTGGGCTCGTTGTGGGCGATGCCGCTGTGGCATTCGATGCAGGTCCAGCCCTCGGCCCGGGCCTTGGCGTGACGGGCCTGCGCCTTCTCGGTCTGCTTGCTCTTGTCCATCTTCTCGGCGATGTGGCAGTTACGGCACTCGTGCGAGTCGGTTTCGAGCATGCGTTGCCAGACGCGCTCGGCCAGCATGGCGCGGTGCGATTCGAACTTCTCCTTGGTGTCGATGGTGCCGCGCAGGTGACCGATGACCTCGAAGGTGGCGCGCATCTTGCGCAGGATCAGCGGCACCGGCTCGTGCGGCACGTGGCAGTTGGTGCAGATCGCGCGCACGCCGCTGCGGTTGGTGTCGTGGACCGTGCCTTTGTATTCGGCGTAGGGGTTGTCGCGCATCTCGTGGCAGCCGATGCAGAACTCTTCGGTGCTTGTCACGGCCAGGCCGTAGGCGCCGCCGACGACCAGCGTCATCGATGCCAGCACGCCCAGCAGCGTCAGGCCGACTGCCAGCTTCCAGCGGCGGCGCAGCGTAGCGAGGAAGTTCTGCATGGCAGGCCCG
>JANMVM010000272.1:0-1936 GCA_031392695.1 Rubrivivax sp. | reverse complement strand
CGGCCGACCACCGGCACCGGGCACGACCAGATCGTCCACAGCATCTGCGCCAGACCGGCGGCGTCGGCGTGGTTCTGCTCCCAGGTGTAGTCGGCCATGGCGCGCATCCACGACAGGTCGGCGCCGGCACAGAAGGCCTTGCCGTGGCCGCCGAGCACGATGACGCGCAAGGTCGGATCGGCGCCCAGCGTGGCGAAGGCCGCGGTGAGCTCTTTGATGACGCCGTCGTTGAAGGCGTTGCGCACCTCGGGGCGGTTGAGCCAGACCTCGGCGACGAAGGGGCTCGGGCGGCGGATGTCGAGGGTGCTGCTCATCGGGTGTCCTTCAATAGCGCTTGGCGGCTTCGTCGAGCATGACCTCGGTGGCACCGCCGCCGATGGCCAGCACGCGCGCATCGCGCCACAGCCGCTCCACCGGCGTGCCGCGCATGTAGCCCATGCCGCCGTGCAGCTGCTGGCAGCCCTGCACGACCTCGTTGACGAGCTCGCCAGTCAGCGCCTTGAGCAGCGACACGTCCTGCACCACGTCGTGGCCCTGCGTCACGCGCCAGGCGCAGTGGTACAGATACTGGCGCGCGGCGCGCGTCTTGGCGTCGAGCATGGCGATCTTCTGCCGCACCGCCTGCTTGTCCCACAGCAGGCCGCCGAAAGCCTGGCGCGTGCGCACGTGTTCCAGCGCCAGCCGCAGCGCCTGCGCGCAATGCCCGACGGCCATCGCGCCGAGCGCGATGCGTTCGGTCTGGAAGTTTTTCATCACGGCGTAGAAGCCCTTGCCCTCTTCGCCCAGCAGATGCGAAGCGGGCACGCGGCAGTTGTCGAAGTGCAGCTCGGCGGTGTCGCTGCTGCGCCAGCCGGTCTTGTCCAGTGTGCGGCCCACGGTGAAGCCCGGTGTGCCCTTCTCGACCGCGAAGATCGAGATCGCGTGGCGGCCCGTGCCCGTGCGCGCGGCAATGAAATACAGCTCGGCGTGCACGCCGTTGGTGATGAAGAGCTTGCTGCCGTTGAGCACCCAATGCCCGCCGTCGCGCACCGCGGTCGTGCGCAGGCCCGCCACGTCGGAGCCGGCGCCGGGCTCCGTGATGCCGACCGCGGTGATGGTCTGCCCGCTGCAGATGCCGGGCATCCAGCGCGCCTGCTGCTCGGCACTGCCAGCGTGGTGCAGGTGCGGGCTGGCCATGTCGGTGTGCACGAGCACGGTGATGATGAAGCCGCCGTAGGTGCACTGGCTCAGCGCCTCGGCGAAGACCAGGTTGGTCAGTGCGTCGGCGCCGCCGCCGCCCAGCTCGGGCGCGTAGACCAGGCCCAGCAGCCCGGCCTGGCCCATCCTGCGCAACACCTCGCGCGGCACGCAGCCGGTGTCTTCCCATTGCGCCGCGTGCGGTTCGACCTCGCGCGCCAGGAAGCGGGCCACCTGCGCTTGCAGCAGCTCGTGGTCGGCGCTGAGGTAGGCGTTGTCCAAGGGGCCCCCTCGGTCACATGCGGAAGATGCCGAAGCGCGGGCTGTCGGGGATCGGCGCGTTCAGGCTCGCGCTCAGGCCCAGCGCCAGCACGCGGCGCGTGTCGGCGGGGTCGATGACACCGTCGTCCCACAGCCGGGCGCTGGCGTAGTACGGGTGCGCCTGGTGCTCGAACTGCTTGAGGATGGGTGCCTTGAAGGCGGCTTCTTCGTCGGCGCTCCAGGCACCGCCCTTGGCCTCGATGCCGTCGCGGCGCACCGTGGCCAGCACGCTGGCGGCCTGCTCGCCGCCCATGACGCTGATGCGCGCGTTGGGCCACATCCACAGGAAGCGCGGGCTGTAGGCGCGGCCGCACATGCCGTAGTTGCCGGCACCGAAACTGCCGCCCAGGATGACGGTGAACTTGGGCACCGTGGCCGTGGCCACCGCGGTCACCATCTTGGCGCCGTGCTTGGCGATGCCTTCGCTCTCGACCTTGCG
>JANMVM010000239.1:0-9259 GCA_031392695.1 Rubrivivax sp. | reverse complement strand
GACGGCGTCGTTCATGGCGATGTGTTGAGTGGTGCTCAGCCCTGCAGGCCGGCATAGACGTTCTGCACGTCTTCGTTGCCGTCCAGCGCGGCCAGAAAGGCCTCGACCTCTTCCAGCTGCTCGGCACTGAGACTGGCGGGCGCGACGGGATTCTTCGGCTTGTATCCCAGCTTGACCGACAGCACGCTGAAACCCTGCGCCGGCAGCGCGCGGCTGACCAGATCGAGGTCGGTCGGGTCGGTGAGGAACAGCGTGACGCCATCGTCGACCGCTTCGAAGTCCTGCGCGCCCGCCTCGATGGCAGCCAGCTCAGGATCGGCACCGGTGGCGGTCTGCTCAGCCTCGATCATGCCCAAGTGGTCGAAGTCCCAGGCCACCGAACCAGACGCGCCGAGCTGCCCCTTGCGGAACAGCACGCGCATTTCAGACGCGGCGCGGTTCACGTTGTCGGTCAGGCACTCGACCATCACCGGCACGCGGTGCGGCGCGAAGCCCTCGTAGAGCGCGTACTCGAAGTGCACCGCCTCGCCACTCAGGCCGGCACCTTTCTTGATCGCCCGCTCCAGCGTGTCCTTGGGCATCGAAACCTTGCGCGCCTGCTCCACCACCAGGCGCAAGCGGGCGTTGCCGGCGGGGTCGGGGCCGTGGCGGGCGGCGATCATGATGTCCTTGGCCAGCTTGCCGAACAGCCGGCCCTTGGCGTTGGCAGCGAGGTCCTTGTGCTTGGCTTTCCACTGCGCGCCCATGTCGATGCTCTCCTTTGCGTTGGCGCGGATTTTAGGTGTCCGCGGCTGGGCGCAGCACGGGAGGCCGACCGCCATGCGAACGGCCGTTCGGCCTACACGCTCGCTGGCCTGCGGGGCCCACAGTCGGTCATGACCTGCCAACTGGAGACTCTGATGCTCAGACAAACACTGCTTGCCGCCGTCGTGGCGGCCTCGCTCGGCACCATCGCCGCGCCCTCGCTGGCCGCCCAGGTTGGCGTTTCGATCAATATCGCGCCGCCCGAGCCGCGCTTTGAGGTCGTGCCGGCGCCACGCCAAGGCTACCAGTGGACGCCGGGCTACTGGAATTGGAACCACAGCAACACCCGCCACCACTGGGTGGCCGGTTCGTGGATGCCCAGCCGCAGCGGCTACTACTATGCCGAGCCGCGTTGGGTTGAACGCGAAGGCCGCTGGGAACAGCAGCGCGGCGCATGGGCCCGCGGCGACCGCGACCACGACGGCATCCCCAACCGCGTCGACCGTGACCGTGACGGCGACGGCGTGCCCAACAACCGCGACAACGCTCCCAACAATCCGCGCCGCTACTGAGCCTGAGCGAGGCCTGGCCGGGGGCCAGGAGGGACCGGCGCGCGGCGCGCGCTTGGATCGTGGGGGTCGGCGCGCGGCGCGCGCCTAGGGATTGGCACCGTTGCTGCATGGGTGCTTTGACGCTACCGTCTCGTCGCGTTTTCGCACCTTGGGCCGCACCCGGCCCGCCCCATGACTGTCCAGGAGTGACCCCATGACCCCCAACCCCCTGTCGCGCCTGGCCCTCGGCGCCCGGTTGGCCGTCGGCGCGCTGAGTGCGATGCCGGCCTTTGCCGGCAAGACCATCGACGCCATCAAGGCCCGCGGCCAGATGATCTGCGGCGTCAACCCGAGCCTGCCGGGCTTCTCGGCCGCCGACAGCCAGGGCGTGTGGGCCGGCCTGGACGTCGACGTGTGCAAGGCCATTGCTGCCAGCGTGGTTGGCGATGCCGGCAAGGTCAAGTGGGTGCCGCTGAACGCATCGCAACGCTTCGCCGTGCTGCAGTCGGGCGAGATCGACATCCTGTCGCGCAACACCACCTGGACGCTGACGCGCGATGCCTCCCTCGGCCTGAACTTCACCGGCGTGACCTACTACGACGGCCAGGGCTTCATGGTCACCAAGAAGAGCAAGATCACGGCCGCCAAACAGCTCAAGGGCGCCACCGTGTGCGTGCAGTCGGGCACGACGACCGAGAAGAATCTGTCGGACTACTCCAAGGCCAACGGCCTGGCCATGAAGCCCGTCGTGTTCGACACCCAGGAAGCCACCAACAAGGCCTATTTCGCCGGCCGCTGCCAGGCCTACACCACCGATGCCTCGGGCCTGGCCAGCGTGCGCAACAAGGAAGCCGGCAATCCCGAAGACCACCTCATCCTGCCCGACCTCATCAGCAAGGAGCCGCTGGGCCCCAGCGTGCGCCGCGGCGACGACGAGTTCTTTGCCATCGCCAAGTGGGTGGTGTATGTGTTGATCGAGGCCGAGGAATACGGCATCACGCAGGCCAACGTCGACGCCATGAAGGCCGACAGCAAGGACCCCGTGGTGCAGCGCATCCTGGGCACCTCCGAAGACACCGGCAAGCTGCTGGGGTTGGACAAGGACTGGGCCTACCGCGCCATCAAGGCCACCGGCAACTACGGCGAGATCTTCGAGCGCAACGTCGGCCCCAAGAGCGCGCTCAAGCTGCCGCGCGGCGTCAACAACCTGTGGAACAAGGGCGGCCTGATGTACGCGCCGCCGGTGCGCTGAAGGCTTGAAGCGCTGATCGCTTGAAGCCGTCCCGCTTGCCGCCGCCGCAGGCGCGCCGCTGGCACTGGCGCAGCCAGGCCTTCCGCGGCGTGGCCTACCAGGTGCTGGCGCTCGCGCTGCTGCTCGCCGCGGGCGCCTACCTGATGAGCAACACGCTCGACAACATGCGTGAGCGCGGCATCCAGAGCGGCTTTGACTTCATCGGCGAGCCGGCCGGCTTTGCCATCGGCGAAAGCGTGATCCCCTTCGACGCTGCCGAGAGCTACGGCAAGGCCTACCTGGTGGGCCTGAGCAACACGCTGCGCGTGGCGCTGGTGGGCATCGTGGCGGCCACGCTGCTGGGCACGCTGGTGGGCATCGGGCGGCTGTCGCGCAACCTGCTGGTGCGCTCGGTGTGCGGCGCCTACGTCGAGATCACGCGCAACATCCCGCTGCTGCTGCAGCTGTTCATGTGGTACTTCGCGATCACCGAGTTCCTGCCGCCGATCGAAGAAGCGCTGCAGCCGGCGCCGCACGTCTTCTTCAGCAAGAACGGGCTGCAGTTTCCGCTGCCGCTGTGGAGCGCCGGCCACGCGGGCACCCTGCTCGGCCTGCTCGCCGGTGGCGTGGCGGCGGGGGTCTGGCGGCGCCTGGCGCACCGGCGCTTCGAAGCCACGGCCCGCGCGCTGCCGGTGGTCCTGCCCGGGCTGCTGCTGCTGCTCGGCGGCGCCGCGCTGGGCTGGCTGGCCGGTGGTGCGCCCGGGGGGCTGGACGTGCCCGAGCGCACCGAGATCAACGTCGTCGGTGGCGGCGCGGTGACGCCCGAATACCTGACCATGCTCATCGGCCTGAGCGTCTACACCGCCGGCTACATCACCGAGGTGGTGCGTGCCGGTATCCAGTCGGTGGTGCTGGGGCAGCATGAAGCCGCCGCCGCGCTCGGGCTGTCGCGCGGCCAGGAGTTGCGCCTGGTGCAGCTGCCGCAGGCGCTGCGCGTGATCATTCCGCCGCTCACCAGCCAGTACCTGAACCTGACCAAGAACTCCTCGCTGGCGGTGGCGGTGGGCTACCCCGACCTGGTGTCGATCAGCGCCACCGCGCTCAACCAGACCGGCCGCGCCATCGAGTGCATCGCGCTCGTCATGGCCTGCTACCTGACGCTGTCGCTGCTGACCTCGGCGCTGATGAACGTCTACAACCGCCGCGCGCGGCTGAAGGACCGTTGATGGCGGCTTTGCCGGCGTCAACGTCGGCGGGCGACGGCTTCGTGGTCATCGCCGCGCGGCCGCGGCCGGGCTCGCGCATTGGCGCCATCGAGTTCCTGCAGCGCAACTTCTTCAAGGGCTGGCAGGGCACCGGCCTGACGCTGCTGGTGATGGCAGTGCTGGCGTGGGTCGTGCCGCCGCTGCTGGGCTGGGCGGTGTGGCACGCCATCCCACAGGCCGACAACGAAGCCTGTCGCGCCGCGCATGGGGTCGGCGCCTGCTGGGGCGTGGTGGCCGAGAAGGGGCGGCTGATCCTGTTCGGCCGCTACCCGTACGCCGAGCAGTGGCGGCCGCTGCTGGCCAGCGCGCTGCTCGTGGCCTTGCTCGTGGGCAGCTGCCTGCGTCGGTTCTGGCGGCCGCTGCTGGCGCTGGCCTGGGTGCTCGTGTTCGCCGTGCTTTATGTGCTGATGCGCGGCGGCTTCTTCGGCCTCACGCCCGTAGAGACCGCGCAGTGGGGCGGCCTGCCGCTAACCCTGCTGCTGAGCAGTGTCAGCCTGGTCATCGCCTTCCCCCTGGCGGTGCTGGTGGCGCTCGGTCGACAGTCCAAACTGCCGGCCATTCGCACGCTGTGCGTGGTCTACGTGGAGCTCGTGCGCGGCGTGCCGTTGATCTCGGTGCTGTTCATGGCCAGCTTCATCCTGCCGCTGTTCATGCCGCAAGGCACCCGCATCGACGTGCTGGTGCGCGTGCTGGTGGGCATGACCCTGTTTACAGCGGCCTACCTGGCCGAGGTGGTGCGCGGCGGCCTGCAGGCGCTGCCCAAGGGCCAGCTCGAAGCGGCGCAGTCGCTCGGCCTGGGCTACTGGCAGACGCAGCGCAAGATCGTGCTGCCACAGGCCCTGCGCATCGTCGTGCCGAGCATCGTCAACACCTTCATCGGCGCCTTCAAGGACACCTCGCTGGTGACCATCGTCAGCCTCTACGACCTCACCGGTGCGGTGCAGTTGGCGCTGGGCGACGCCGACTGGCGCAAGTTCTTCCTCGAAGGCCAGCTCTTCGTGGCGGCGATCTACTTCATCGCCTGCTTTGCGATGTCGCGCTACAGCCGCTGGCTGGAAGTGCACCTGAACACGGGAACGAAGCGGCAATGAGCGACAGCCCCCTGATCGAATTTGCCGGCGTCAACAAGTGGTACGGCGACTTCCATGTCCTCAAGGACATCGACCTGGCGGTGGCACGCGGCGAGCGCATCGTGATCTGCGGGCCGTCGGGCTCGGGCAAGAGCACGCTCATCCGCTGCATCAACCGGCTCGAGGAGCATCAGCAGGGCCGGCTCACGGTGGACGGCGTGGAGCTCAGCGACGACGTCAAGGCGATCGAATCCATCCGCCGCAGCGTGGGCATGGTGTTCCAGCAGTTCAACCTGTTCCCGCACCTCACCGTGCTCGAGAACCTGACGCTGGCACCGATGTGGGTCGGCAAGGTGCCCAGGAAGGACGCCGAGGAGCGCGCGATGCAGCAGTTGCAGCGCGTGCGCATCGCCGAGCAGGCGCTGAAGTACCCGCTGCAGCTCTCGGGCGGGCAGCAGCAGCGCGTGGCCATTGCGCGCGCGCTGTGCCTGACGCCCAAGATCATGCTCTTCGACGAACCCACATCGGCGCTCGACCCGGAGATGATCAACGAGGTGCTCGACGTCATGATCGAGCTCGCCGGCCAGGGCATCACGATGCTGTGCGTGACGCACGAGATGGGCTTCGCCAAGTCGGTGGCCGACCGCGTGATCTTCATGGACCAGGGCCAGATCGTCGAGCAGAACACGCCACAGGAATTCTTCAACCACCCCAAGACGGAGCGCACCAGGGACTTCCTGTCCAAGATCCTGGCGCATTGATCGATCTTGATCCAGAAGTCCGACTTCGACACCCCGGGCGACGCCTTGTCGCGTCCGCACGCCAACTGCTATTGGCTGCTGCCGGCTCGCGTGCTGGCCGGCGAACACCCGGCGCGAGGCGGGCCGGCAGGCCTGGCCGAACGGCTGCAGGCGCTGCAGCTCACTGGCGTCACCCATTTCATCGACCTCACCGATGACCAGGACCGCCTGCCCGCCTACACGCCAATGGCTACGGCGCACCTGAAGCACCCGATCGTCGACTTCGGCGTGCCCAGCGTCGCGGACCTGCGCGCCACGCTCGACGACGTGGCTGCGGCGCTGGCCAGTGGCGGCGTCGTCTACCTGCACTGCAAAGCGGGTGTCGGCCGTACCGGCACGGTGGCGGCCTGCCTGCTCGTCGAACACGGCTACACGGCCGACCAGGCGCTGGCGCTGCTGGCGCGCAAGTGGCGGGTGGCGGGGCAGCGCGTCGACTCGCCGCACACGCCCGAGACCCTGGACCAGCGCGCCTTCGTCGGCGCCTGGGCTGCTAGATCGGTTTGAAGCCGCCGGCGAAGGATTCATTCAGCGGCTCGTGACCCAGCGGCGGCAGGTCGATCGCGGCTTCGGGCACGGCGTGCTCGGGGACGGCGGCCAGCAGGTGGCGGATGAGCGCCAGGCGGCCGCGCCGCTGGTCGTTGAAGTCCACCAGCGTCCACGGCGCGGCCTTGCTGTGGGTGGCCTTGAGCATGGTGCTGCGGGCGCTGGTGTAGTCGGCATATCGGGCCCGCGCCTGCACGTCCACCGGGCTCAGCTTCCAGCGCTTGAGCGGGTCGATCAGGCGCTCGGCAAAACGCTCCTCCTGCTGCGCCTGGTCGACCGTGAGCCAGTACTTGAAGAGCAGCATGCCTTCGTCGACGAGCATCTTCTCGAACACCGGGGCCTGCTGCAGGAAGGCCTCGGTCTCGGCCTCGGTGCAGTAGCTCATGACCCGCTCGACGCCGGCGCGGTTGTACCAGCTGCGGTCGAAGAGCACCATTTCGCCGGCGGCCGGGAAGTGCGGCACGTAGCGCTGGAAGTACCACTGCGTGCGCTCGCGATCGGTGGGCTTGGGCAGCGCCACGACGCGGCACTGGCGCGGGTTGAGGGTGTCGGAGATGGCGTTGATGACGCCGCCCTTGCCCGCCGTGTCGCGCCCTTCGACGACGATCATCAAGCGCTTGCCGGTGTGCTGCAGCCAGCGCGCCACGTCGTTGAGCTGCAGCTGCAGCGGCGCGAGCTTTTCGAGGTACTCGCCCTTGCCGAGCCTGCCTTCGCCATTCGCCGCTTTCGCCGCTTTCGCTTCCTTGTCTGACTTCTTGCCCATGGCTGGCCTCGTGCGGAGTCGTGAAGGCAGCGAGTCTGGCGATCGCGGGCGCCCAGCGTCAAGCTTGGCTTGTGAAAATTCACTGGTCAAGGGCTGCGGTGCGGCGCTCAATGGCAGGGCCATTCACCGTGGCGACGCAGGCCGGCGCATCGGCCAGGAGACTTCAAGATGATCACCTTCCACCGCATCGCCTGTGTTCAAGCCGGCAAGATGGGGGCCGCGATGGCCTTCGCCCACGAAATCGTGGCCTACCTCAAGGACGTGCAGCAGCTGCAGGTGGAGATCGCCATCCCGGTGGGCGGCAACCCGAACCGCATCGCCTGGTCGTCCCGCTACGCCGACCTGGCGGCCTTGGAAGTCGCCACCGAGAAGATGCTCAAGGACACGAAGTACCAGCAGCTGGTGGCCAAGAGCGCGGACTGCCTGATCTCGGGCGCCACGCGCGACAGCATCTGGCGCCACGCCTGAGGCGCAGCGGCGCGGGTCCGTCTCAGGGGCGCTTGCCGCGCAGCCCGGCCAACCAGCCCTTGAAGACGGTCCACATCAGCGACAGGACGTTGAGTTCCTTGACCGGAGCCGGCGGCCTTGACGCCAGCGGCTCACCCGGCATCTGACCCGCCTGCACCATCAAGGTGGTGGTGCCGCCTTCTGTGAACACCGACTCAGGCGCCGCACCGGCTGTCGCCGCGGGCTCAGGGGTCGGCACGGACGCGGCTGCGCTGCGGAAGTTGTCGGCAAACTGCCCCAGCATGGCGTCGGACACCGGCACCAGCAGGCGGCTGCCGAACTGCGCCAGCTTGCCGCTGACGATGATGGTGGCCACGCCCACCAGCACGCAGGTGCCGGGGCCATCGCCCGGCTCCAGGTGCGCGGCCAGGTTCATCGACGCCGAGGAGCCGGACTTGTCGGCGCCCTTGCCCAGCATCTGCATCGATTGCGCTGCGGCATCGAGCCCGAGCACTTCGATGTCACCGCCGAAGCTCATCACCGCCGGCCCGACCTTGCTCTTCACGGTGCCCTTGAAGTGGGTGGCGTCGAGCTGCTCGGTGATCTGTGCGCCGGGCATGCACGCGGCAGTGGCGCGGATGTCCGAGAGCACGGTCCAGGCCTGTGCGGCAGTGGCCTGCACCGGGTAGCGCTTGTCCAGTTTGACTTCCATGGCTTGCTCGTGTGGTCGGGGACGGATGGATTGTGCAGGCCCGGGCGCCCAGACAAAGGCCCGCGCACCCGGTCAGGTGGGCGGGCCGGGCCGGGCCTGGGCGGCGCAGGCTACTTGCGGCGCAGCTTCTGGATTGCAGCCAGTTGCGCCGCCATGGCCGCGAATTCGCCTTGTGCTGCTGCCAGGTCGATGTCGCTCTTGGCGTTCTTCATCGCTTCCTGGGCCAGCTTCTGGGCTTCACGCGCCTTGGCTTCGTCGAGGTCCTTGCCGCGGATCGCGGTGTCGGCCAGCACCGTGACCGTGCCCGGCTGGACCTCGAGAATGCCACCGGCAACGAAGACGAATTCCTCTTCGCCAGTGTCGGCGCGCTCGATGCGCACCGCGCCGGCCTTGATGCGCGTGATCAAAGGCGCGTGGCGCGGCAGGATGCCGAGCTCGCCGTTCTCGCCCGGCAGGGCGACGAACCTGGCTTCGCCGCTGAAGATGCTTTCTTCAGCCGACACCACGTCAACGTGTATGGTCGCCATGGGGGCTCCTTAGTTGATCTTCTTGGCCTTTTCGATGGCCTCGTCGATGGTGCCCACCATGTAGAAGGACTGCTCGGGCATGTGGTCGCACTCACCGGCGACGATCATCTTGAAGCCGCGGATGGTTTCCTTCAGCGGCACGTACTTGCCGGGGCTGCCGGTGAAGACCTCGGCGACGTGGAAGGGCTGGCTCAGGAAGCGTTGGATCTTGCGCGCGCGACTCACGGCCAGCTTGTCCTCGGGGCTCAGTTCGTCCATGCCCAGGATGGCGATGATGTCGCGCAGTTCCTTGTAGCGCTGCAGCGTCTGCTGCACGGCACGGGTGGTGGTGTAGTGCTCTTCGCCCACCACGTTGGGGTCGACCTGGCGGCTGTTGCTGTCCAGCGGGTCGACGGCAGGGTAGATGCCCAGCGAGGCGATGTCGCGGCTCAGCACCACGGTGGCGTCGAGGTGGGCGAAGGTGGTGGCCGGGGACGGGTCGGTCAGGTCGTCGGCAGGCACGTAGACGGCCTGGATCGAGGTGATCGAGCCGACCTTGGTGGACGTGATGCGCTCCTGCAGGCGGCCCATTTCTTCCGCCAAGGTCGGCTGGTAGCCCACGGCCGA
>JANMVM010000229.1:0-1952 GCA_031392695.1 Rubrivivax sp. | reverse complement strand
TAGACCGACGCAAACTGCCAGCTGGCGGGCTGCTGGGTGTAGTTGCCGCCGGCCCAGGCGGGGTCGTTGCGGATGGAGTCGGAAATCAGCCGGCGCAAGATCCAGTTGCGGCCTGACATCTCCGAGGCCGACAGCGGCGCGGTCACGCTGATCCGGCGCTTCGGGTCAGCCGCGAATCTCAACATCCACCTGCATTGCCTGGTGCTGGACGGCGTGTACCGGCGCGGCGCCGACGGCGCGCCGGTGTTCGTCGAAGTGCCGGCGCCAACCGATGAAGCGCTGCAGGCGGTGTTGCACAAGATCATCACCCGCACGATGAAGCTGCTCGCCCGTCAGGGGGTGTTGGTCGAAGAGGAGGGTTCGACCTACATGGCCTACATGGCCTACATGGCCTACAAAGACGGCGATTCGGACGAGGCCCGCACGCTCAGGCCACTGCAAGCCGCAGCGTGTACCTACCGCATCGCCTTCGGCTCGCGCGCCGGGCAGAAGGTGCTGACGCTGCAGGGCGTCATGCCCAGGGAAACGGACTTCAAGCGAACGCTGTGCGCCGCCATCGACGGGTTCAGCCTGCACGCCGCGGTGCGCTGCGGTGCACAGGATCGCCAGGCGCTGGAACAACTGTGCCGCTACATCACCCGCCCGGCGCTGGCCAACGAAGGTGTGCAAACCAACGCTGCGGGTCAGGTGGTGCTGAAGTTGAAGGCCCCCTGGCGCGACGGCACCACGCACCAGGGGACGCCGCCGCTGGAGTTCATGCAACGGCTGGCGGCACGGGCGATCCAAGAGCGCCCTTTGGTCGCTGGTGCCACGCCCGCGGCTGCATCTGATCCGCTTTCACGGCCTGCTGGCACCCTCATCTACAACTTCGGCCAAGCTTCGCGCGCTGGTGGTGCAGCAAGAGGTGCAGCAAGAGGTGCCGCAACAGGTGCCGCATGCGCCCGAGCCTGCCGCCCAGGAAGCAAAGCCCGCCGAGTGTGAGGCGATCTGCGCGCACCGCCGCCCGGTGCGGCTGAGCTGGGCCAAGCTGCTCAAGCGCGTCCTTGAGATCGACCTGGAGCACTGCCCGAACTGCGGCGGCGAGCTGAAGATCATCGCGCCGATCCTCGAGCAACCGGTGATCGAGAAGAACCTCACGCACCTGGGTCTGCAGGCGCGCGCGCCGCTACGCTCAGCTGCCCGAGGTCAAGCACTGCAAGCGGCCTGACTGTGCCGAATCGAGACCGTTCAGGCGACCCGTCGCCCAGGGCCGCTGGAGTCGGCTGCGTCCGATGGTTTGCGGGACCGATGAAAGCGGCCTGGCAACCAAGGGTAACGCGTAGACGGCGCCCGAGAAAAACGCCTTTCGGCTGCGCTGTCAACGCTCAACAGATCTCAGCTGCCTTCAAAGACAGATTCAAGCGCGTCGGGCTCTGTGTTGTGCCTTGTTGGGGCTGCCATCGGGAAGGATAACGGGCCTTTCAAAGTCCTATCGTCCGGCCTTGACGCCGTCACCGGTGAAGCGCAGCACACGACCCCCTTGGGCTTGCACGATGTCGGCCATGCGTATCAAGGTGGCACCCAGCACGGCCAGCATGTCCTCGGCGTCCAGGCCCCGGGCCATGGCGGTGGAGCCCACCAAGTCGGCGAAGAGCACACCGTCACTTGGCGTTGCTGCAAGCCGGAGGGCCGCTGCAGGCCAGCGAGCTTGGCGCGCAGCGGCGCGGTGGTCATCTCGACCACGGCATCGCCCAGGGTAGCGCGCTGGCCTTCGAGCGCCGCGATGGCGCTTTCCAGCTGAACTTGCTCGAGCCTCATGAGTGCTTGCGTTGGGCCTAGTACTCCAACCCACAGATTTCGAGACATGAAAACGCGTCTTCGTCCACCATGCGTCGTTGCAAATCCTCGCGATACCAGAAGGTATCGCTGTGGTTTGCGCCTAGCCTGGCGAACGAATCCATCGTTTTCAACTT
>JANMVM010000221.1:0-2311 GCA_031392695.1 Rubrivivax sp. | reverse complement strand
GCCGAGAACTGCGACTACCTCGAGACCTGCTACCTGCTGCTGAAGGGCGATCTGCCGAACGCGACGCAGAAGACCGACTTCACCCGGCTCGTCACGAACCACACGATGGTCAACGAGCAGATGCAGTTCTTCCTGCGCGGCTTCCGGCGTGACGCCCACCCGATGGCCATCATGACCGGCCTGGTCGGCGCGCTGTCGGCCTTCTATCACGACAGCACCGACATCAACAACCCGGAGCACCGCGAGATTTCGGCGATTCGCCTGATCGCCAAAATGCCGACGCTAGTCGCCATGGCCTATAAGTACACCGTCGGCCAGCCTTACATCTACCCGAAGAATGACCTGAGCTACGCCGGCAACTTCCTGCACATGATGTTTGCCACGCCGTGCGAGCCATTCAAGGTCAACCCGGTGCTTGAGCGCGCGATAGACCGCATCTTCACGCTGCACGCAGACCACGAGCAGAACGCCTCGACATCGACCGTGCGTCTGTGCGGCTCGTCGGGCACCAATCCGTTTGCAGCGATTGCCGCTGGCGTGGCCTGCCTCTGGGGCCCGGCCCACGGCGGCGCCAACGAGGCGGCATTGAACATGCTGGGCGACATCGAGAAGATGGGCGGCGTCGAGAAGATCGGTGAGTTCATCAAGCAGGTCAAGGACAAGAACTCCACCGTCAAGCTGATGGGTTTTGGCCACCGGGTCTACAAGAACTACGACCCGCGCGCCAAGCTGATGCGCGAGACCTGCCACGAGGTGCTGGGCGCGCTGGGCCTGCAGAACGACCCGTTGTTCAAGCTGGCGATGGCGCTGGAAAAGATCGCACTCGAAGACGACTACTTCGTCTCGCGCAAACTGTACCCGAACGTCGACTTCTACAGCGGCATCGTGCAACGCGCCCTGGGCATCCCGGTGACCCTGTTCACGGCCATCTTCGCGCTCGCGCGCACGGTGGGCTGGATCGCGCAGCTCAACGAAATGATCGGCGACCCCGAGTACAAGATCGGCCGCCCGCGCCAGCTCTTCGTGGGCTCGACGGCGCGGCAGGTGCAGCCGATCGCGGCGCGCTGAGACGGCTTCGCCGGCGCTCCAGAAAAGGCCACCTGCGCAGGTGGCCTTTTGCATCGGTCTTGACTATGCTGAGGCTGCGATGAGCCCGACCCTGCTGCCCACGGCCATCGACGCCGCCGCGTTCGATGCGCTCCACGACGACCTGCCGAGCTGGCGCGGCCTGCTCGAGTCACTGGCCTCGGCGCTGAGCAGCGAGCCGGTGGTGCAGATGAGCGAGGGCACCGTGCTCGTGGCGCTGGTCGGCCGCAGCCACGTGCTCAAGGTCTACCCACCCTTCCTGCGCGACCACTTCGAGTTCGAGCGCGCGGCCCTGGCGCTGCTCGGCGGTCGGCTGCCGGTGCCGACACCGGTGTTGCAAATGACCGGCCAGCGCCAGGGCTGGTGCTGGCTGTGGATGACGCGACTGCACGGCGATCCGCTCACCGCAGCATGGCCGGGCCTGAGCGCGGTGCAGCAGTGCGCGCTGCTGTCCGCTGTGGGTGCGCTGGCGGCGCAGGTCCACGCCCTGCCGGTGGCCGGCCTGGCGCGCCACGCGCCGGCTTGGCCCGACTTTGTGGCCAGCCAACGCGCCCGCTGTCGCGAGCGTCAACAACGCATGGGCTTGCCGCCGCACCTGCTGGCGCAGCTGGACGACTTCCTGCAAGGCGAGGTGCCGCAGGGCCCCGACGTCATCCTCAGCGGCGAATACACGCCCATGAACCTGCTGGCCCAGGGGCAGCGCCTCGTGGGCATGTTCGACTTCGGCGATGGACTCGTGGGCCCGCGTGAATACGACTGGCTCGGCCCGCTGGCGTTCCTGGCCGCCGGCAGCGCCCAGCGCTGCCAGGCCTTCTTCGCGGGATACGGTGTGGTGCCCGATGCCGCGCAACGGCTGGCGCTGATGCGTTTGCTGCTGCTGCACCGCTACAGCAACCTGCCGGCGCAGATTGCCTGCCCGGGCTGGCAGCAGGCGCAGTCGTTCGAGGCACTGACAGCACTCGTCTGGCCTTGATCGGGTTCTGCCGCCTCGGCACAAAGGGCGTGAAATCGCGCTCGGGCCAACGCCTGCCACGCAAGTCCTTCCGGACTTGCATGCGCGGGCTCAGCCCTCGCGCGTGAAATCGCGCTTGGGCCTTCGCCAGCCACGCAAGTCCTTCCGGACTTGCATGCGCGGGCTCAGCCTGGCCGTGGGGGCAGGAAGCGGCTGTTGCGCAACAGCCCGGCCGACACCAGCGACACCACAAGTCCCACCGGGAAGATCACG
>JANMVM010000215.1:0-11132 GCA_031392695.1 Rubrivivax sp. | reverse complement strand
ACTAGGAGCTTGGGCGGCCCGATGCACTCGGCACGGCTGGACGGGTCCGGTGATGGCGGGCCCCTGAACTCCTCCATCCTTCAACCCCTTGCCTGCGCCAAGCGCCAAGACGATGAGCCATCCTCAGTACGGCCGCACCTGGTGGGGCGCGCAATGGTTGCAGGCCCTGACGCAGATCGACCACGACAACCGCCTGCCCCGGGGCCGCACCTACGCCAACCGGGGCGCGGTGCGCGACTTGGTCGTGGCGGGGTCGAAAGTCACCGCCCGCGTGCGAGGCTCGCGCCCGCGCCCCTATGACGTCGAGATCGGCGTACCGCAAGTTGATGGCCCACTGGCCGCCCGCCTGATGGACCGTCTCGCGGATGACCCGGGTTTGCTGGCCCGCTTGCTCAACCGCGAACTCGACCCCACCGTGCTGCAGCTGGCGCAGCAGCTGAAGATTGCCATCTTCCCGGCCCGCTGGAGCGATCTGAAGATGCACTGCTCCTGCCCCGATTGGGCGGTGCCGTGCAAGCACCTGGCCGCCGTCATCTACCTGCTCAGCCAGCAGATCGATGCCGACCCGTTTCTGGTCTTCAGCTTGCGCGCCATCGACTTGCCGGCGCTGCTCAAACAACGCGGCGTGCAGCTTGACGATGCCGGGGTGAAGGCGGTGCCGACGGTGGCGCAGGCCTTGTTTGGTGACGAGTCGGCGACCGCAGCACCGGGCGCCGGCGCCGCTGCTGCCGAAGTTTCAGATGCCAGCGCACTGTCGCAACTGGATCTCACCACCATCCCCGACCTGCGCCAGACGCTGTGGCGGGTGCTGCCGGCCAACCCGGTGTTCCATCGGGGTGGCGACTTTCGGGAGCTGGCGCAAGCGCAGATGGCCCGTGTCGCGCGCCAGGCAGCCAAGGCGATGGAGTCAGGCGCTGCAGAGCAGCCTGTTGCCCTGCCCATGGGCCGACTGCGGCTGACGCTCGACGACAGCGCCGTGGTGGCGGTGGCCGGCGTCGAGGCGGGCGGCACGACCATCGCCACGCTGCCGCAGCTGCTTGATCTGCTGGATGCGGTCACGCCTTCGCAGCTTGACGATCTGCCCACTGAGCTGGCCGCGTTGTGGCAACTGCGCTTGCTGGCACAGCACCTGCTGGCCAAGGGCGCGGTGGTGCCCGAGTTGATGCTGCTGGCGCCCCACACAGTGGCCTTGCGTTGGCTGCCGGCCGAACTGGACGCCACGGTGCGCGACATCGTGCAGCGCGCGGCCACCGGCTTGCCGGCCGGCCTGCTGCAGCACCGGCAAGGTCGCAAGACCAGCGCGCTGGCGGCAGTTCACCAAGCCCGGCTGCTGCTCTCGCTGCTGTTGGACCACGGTGTGTTTGCGGGCCCGGAATCGGCTGCGGTGACTGGGGCGAAGCCCAAGGTGCTGGACGGCAAGATCCCGCAGCTCTACTTCGGCACCGGACGCGGCCGCTTCGACGGCCCTGGCGAGACCGCCTGGCCGGGCAGCATCCAGACCTGGCTGTCGCGCCTGCACCTGGCGCGGCAGCCGATGGCGCCTGTGCTGCAGCTCGGCGAAGCAGCGGGTGTTGCCGGAGGCGACGGCTTCGCGCTGTCGATCGCCGTGGCCGACGAAGCGCAGGCGCTGCACAAGCCCACGCCGCTGGCCACGGTGATGAAAGCGCCCGCCTGGCAGGCGCGGCGCATGGCGGTGCTGCAGACCGTGGCGCTGTTGGCGGAGTTCCATCCGCCACTGGCCGACTACGTGCGCTCTGGCGCGCGCGAGCCCATGCCACTCGGCCTGGCCGAGCTGCCCGACTTCTTGTTCGGAGCGCTGCCGGCGATCCGCTTGCTGGGCATCCGGGCGCTGCTGCCGAAATCACTGGACCGGCTGCTGCGCCCGCGGCTGTCGATGCAGATCAAGGCTGCGGCCGTTGCGTCGCCGTCGTTCCTGAAGGCCGACCAGATCTTCTCCTTCGACTGGCAGGTGGCTTTGGGCGAACAAACGCTGACGCCCAAGGAATTCGAGCGCCTGTTGGGCAAGGCCACAGGCGTGGTGCGCTTCAAGGGCGAGTACGTCTATCTCGACCCGACCGCCATCGAGCAGTTGCGCCAGCAACTGGCCAAGCCGCCGCGTCTGGGCGCGCAAGATCTGCTGCGCGTCGCCCTGGCCGGCAGCTTCGAGGGCGCACCGGTAGGCCTCGACAAGGCGGCGCAGAAGCTGCTGGACCAGCTCAAGGACAGTGCCGCGATTGCCTTGCCGAACGGGCTGCAAGCCACCATGCGGCCCTACCAGGTGCGCGGCTTTGAGTGGCTGGCACGCAATGCCCGGCTCGGCCTGGGCAGCGTGATCGCCGACGACATGGGCCTGGGCAAGACGCTGCAGGTGATCGCGCTGCTGCTGCACCTGAAGGAGCGCCGCGAGCTGGATGCAGGCCGCGCGCTGGTGATCGTGCCCACCAGCCTGCTGACCAACTGGCAGCAGGAAGTGGCGCGCTTCGCGCCGGCCTTGTCGGTCGAGATCTACCACGGCAGCAAGGGGGCTCTTTCCATTGACGTGGCCGGCGCGGCGCGCCCCGACCTGCTGCTGACCACTTACGGCGTGGCGCGCGCCGAGTCGGCCCGGCTGAAAGCCTTGCCCTGGCGCATCGTGGTGGTGGACGAAGCGCAGAACATCAAGAACCCGGCGGCTGCGCAGACGCGGGCGGTCAAGGCGATCGTTGCGGCCACGCACGTGGCGATGAGCGGCACGCCGGTGGAAAACCGCTTGTCGGACTACTGGTCGATCGTTGACTTTGCGCAGAGTGGCTACCTCGGCGGGCTCACGCACTTCGGCCGCGAGTTCGCCACCCCCATCCAGACCGACCGCGACGCTGCCGCGGCCGAGCGCCTCAAGCGCGTGCTGGCGCCCTTTCTGCTGCGCCGGCTGAAGAGCGACAAGACCATCATCAGCGACCTGCCCGACAAGATCGAGCAGAACCAGCACTGCACGCTGAGCAAGTCGCAGGTGGCGCTGTACGAATCGGTCGTGCGCGAGGGCCTGGCCAGCATTGCCGGGCAGTCCGACACCTTTCGGCGCCAGGGCCTGGTGCTGCAGATGATCCTGGCGCTCAAGCAGGTCTGCAATCACCCGGCGCACTATCTGAAGACAGGCGGGCCCAAGCCGGGTGGCGACGATCCGCTGGCCTCGGGCAAGGTCGAGCGGCTGTTCGACCTGCTCGACGAGATCGAGGCCGCGCGCGAAAAGGTGCTGGTCTTCACCCAGTTTCGCGAGATGGGCGAACTGCTGCAGCGCTGGCTGCGTGAACGCCAGGGTCGTGAGCCGCAGTTCCTGCACGGCGGCGTGCCGCGCGCGCGGCGCGACAAGATGGTTGAGCGCTTTCAGTCAGAGCCCAGCGAGCGCGTCTTCCTGCTGTCGCTGAAGGCCGGCGGCACGGGCCTGAACCTGACTGCGGCCAGCCACGTGGTGCACTTCGACCTGTGGTGGAACCCTGCTGTTGAAGCGCAGGCCACCGACCGCGCCTACCGCATCGGACAGCAGCGCAACGTGCAGGTGCACCGCTTCATCACGCGGGGCACCTTCGAAGAACGCATCGACGCCATGATCCGCAGCAAGCGCGAGCTGGCCGAAATGGCCGTGGGCACCGGCGAGACGTGGATTGGGCAGCTGCCTGAACACGAGATCAAGCGTTTGTTCGAGCTGGGCCAAAGGGCCGAGAAAACCGGCTGAGCACGATCACGCGCTGCGCCATGGCCCGGCAAAATCGGGTCACCGACTTCACCTCGAGCACGACCCCAAGAATGCGCCTGCTGCAATACAGAGATCTCGACCTGCGACGCGTGAAGCCCGCGTTCGCCAAGGTGCGCTCAGCCATCGAGGCCGGCGATTTCAAGAGCCCCGACGTCAAGAAGCTGCACACCGGCGGCTACTTCCGCGCCAAGCTGGATCACAGCAACCGGCTGCTGCTGCAGTTCGCCCGCCACGGCAGCGAGACGGTGTGCCTGGCGCTGGAGGTGATCGAGAACCACGCCTACGAAAAGTCCCGCTTCCTGCGTGGCGCGCCGGTGGACGAAGCCAAGATCGAACGCGAACCGACCATCGAGCCGACCCAGTCCGGCGCCGAAGCGGTACCCCTGCGCTGGCTGCACGCCACGCGCGTCGAGTTCGAACTGCTGGACAAGCCGATCGTCTTCGACGACGCCCAGGAAGCCGTGCGCCGATTGCCAGCGCCAGTGGTGCTGGTCGGCTCGGCCGGGTCGGGCAAGACCGCCGTCACGCTGGCCAAGCTGCGCGAGGCCCAGGGCAAGGTGCTCTACGTCACCCAATCGGCCTACCTGGCGCAATCTGCGCGCGCGCTGTACGACGCCCACGGCTACGAGAACCCGGCCCAGGAGGCCGACTTTCTGAGCTACCGCGAGTTCCTCGAAACCCTGCACGTACCCAAGGGCCGAGAGGTGGGCTTCAGCGCCTTCCACGGCTGGTTCGATCGCCATCGCGCCGCCGCCAAGGCACTGGGCGAGCTGGACGCCCATGCGCTCTTCGAGGAGTTCCGCGGCGTCATCGGTGCCCAGCCCACCGGGCCGCTGAGCCTGGCCGAGTACCTCGACCTCGGCCAACGACAGAGCCTGCTGGCGCCAGACGCGCGCGCAGCAGCGCACGCGCTGTTCGGCCGTTACTGCCAGTGGCTGGCCCAGACCGATCAGTTCGACCTCAACCTCGTCGCCCACGAGTGGCAGCCGCGCGCGCAGCCCACCTACGACTTCGTCGTCATCGACGAAGTGCAGGACCTCACCGCCGTGCAGCTGGCCCTGGTGCTGGCCTGCCTGAAGGCGCCGGGGCAGTTTCTGCTGTGCGGCGATTCGAACCAGATCGTGCATCCCAACTTCTTCAGTTGGGCGGCGGTGAAGGCACTGTTCTGGCAGGGCCTGGCCGGCGCGGCGGCGCAGCACCAGCAGCTGCAGGTGCTGCAGGCCAACTTCCGCAACACCCAGGCGGTGACGGAGCTGGCCAACACGCTCTTGAAGATCAAGCAGGCGCGCTTCGGCTCGATCGACCGCGAGAGCAACTTCCTGGTGCAAAGCACGTCTGGCGAGCCGGGCGAGGTGATGCTGGTCCAGGCCAGGGATGCAGCGCTCAGGCAAATCGACGCCGCCACGCATGCCTCGGCGCGCCATGCCGTCATCGTGCTGCGCGACGAAGACAAGATCCAGGCCCGGGCGCAGTTCCGCACCCCGCTCGTTTTCTCGGTGCACGAGGCCAAGGGGCTGGAGTACCCGCACGTGGTGCTGATGGGCATCGTCTCGGGGCAACGGGCGGCCTATGCCGAGGTCTGCGATGGCGTCGCGCCCCAGGATCTGCAGCGCGATGAACTTGACTACCGCCGCGCCAAGGACAAGAGCGACAAATCGCTGGAGCTGTACAAGTTCTACGTCAACGCGCTCTACGTGGCGATGACGCGCGCCGTGCAGAACCTGACGATCGTCGAATCCGACACCGGCCACCCGATCTTCAGACTGCTGGGCTTGCAGGCCGGCGAGGCCAGCACCAGCGCAACTCAGGCATCGACCAAGGAAGAGTGGGCGCAAGAAGCGCGCAAGCTTGAGCTGCAGGGCAAGCAAGAGCAGGCACGGGCCATCCGCGATACCTTCCTGCAAGGCAAACCGGTGCCGTGGACGCCCTGGAATCGGGCCTTGATCGAAGAGCTCGCGACCAAGGCGCTGGATCGCAGCAACCCCAGCGCCAAGCAAAGGCAAACGCTGATGGACTACGCGTTGTGGCACGGCCAGCAGGTGTGGATCGAGCAGTTGGCTAAAGGCAGCTTCCAGCCTGCTCGGAGTTTGGCGCCCGATGGCCAGTTTGGCTGGATCGGCGACGAATCCTTTCTGACCATGCGGCGTGCGGACATTGACCGGCAGCAGCAATTGGCGCTGCGCGCAGTCAGCGCCGCGCGCCAGCGCCACCTGCAGCCGTACCTGGCGAAGAACTTCAAGGACATCCTGAGGCTGTGTGACCTGCACACCGTCGACCACCTGTCGCCCGTGGGCGCCACGCCCTTGATGCTGGCTGCACGCGCGGGCAACGCGGCGCTGGTGGAAGCCTTGCTTGCCAAAGGCGCCGAGCCCGAGACCGAAGACGAGTTCGGACTGACGGCCTGGCAGCACGCGGTGAACCGGGCCATCGAAGAGCCGAACTTTGCCAAGAGCGCGTGGGCACCGATCAACGACCTGCTGGCACCCGCCGTGATCGACGTGCAGGTTGACGGCCGGTTGGTTCGCATCGAACGGCACCAGGGCGAGTACTGGGTGTTGACGCTGATGCTCGCAGGCCTGAAGACGCAGTGGTCGATTTGCACCGTGAGGACCGAGCCGCGCTGGAAGTTCGAGGCAGGCTACTTCGCCGAGCAACTGCATCAAGTCCTCGACGGTCTGCCTGCTCGTGTGTGGCATGAAAAGCGCCGCAAGCGCAGCTACCTCAACCAGGTGCTGGCAAGGGCCGAGGTCGATAGCGCCTACAAGCCGGCGCGCAAGCTGTGGGCCCGTACCCGCAACGGTCACTACCTGCCCAACCCGGCGCTGCAGCTGCGCAAGGGCGAAAGCTGGCAGCCGGTGTACGAAGCACTCAAGCTCGACTGGGTCGATCGCGGGACCGGCCGCAACGAAGTGTTCAGCACAGGGCCGGCAGCGTTGGTGGCCAGGCTGGGCGCACGCCTGGAAGGCGCGCTGGATGAGTTTTTCTGATCGATGGCCTGTCTGTCTGCCTGCCTGCCTGTCTGTCTGTCTGCTTGCTTGCTTGCCTGCCTGCTCCAACGAATATCGCGACTTCTCGGGTTCGGGCGGCAAAGACAGAAGGGCCGCGGCAAGGTCAGCCGATCGACTCTGCCGGTCTGCGTGGTCGGCCCAGCTCCCCCACGGACCCAGCGCGCGAAGTGCGTTACCTCAGCGAGGTAGCTGGCAACGGTGTGCGCGGCGTACCTGCGCTCGGTCAGGTGACGCTTGAACGCGACGACGTAGCGCCCGGTTGGGGCTGGCGGCGAGCCAATCGAGCTCAATGACGCGCGAGTGCTGAGCGGTATCCATGGTGATCTCCGGAAGTGGGATCACCAGTTCGCTCCGGCGCCAAGACTATGTCCAGTTCAGCGAATGACCACCCGTCGAATACCGCGCCGACGCTGCCTCCGCGCCATCAGCGACGCATCACCTGCGCATAGTCGGGATGTGTGCATAGGAGTTCAACGCTGCTTGTGGAGAGCTCTCCACAATGGCCGTGACCTGCAGTTCAATCTGTCGGCCGATAGCCGACGCCTACTCATGCGTCGTGGGCCTGGCGCGGAGGCAGCTTCGTTCGCCGCAGCGCACCGAGTCGAGTGATTGCGGCCGCGATCGCGAAGGGTGGCGCACCCTGCTATCCGCCCGCGTCGTCACCGCCACCCCAGCCGGACCGGTGTAGCACGCCGGCCACTTACGCCGCACTGCGGCCCTCGGCGCGACCGCGCGCCCACCACCGTGTCGGTCCACCAGGCGCACACGAGCGCCGAATGTTCACATGGCGAAACTCTCACGGCCAACCCGCAGGCCGTTGCGGCGTCGCGCCTCTATGGTGGGTGCGTTCCCACTGCTGCCAGGAAACGCCGTGCATGCAAGCCCTGCCATCGCCCGCTTCGCCCGCTTCGCCCGCTTCGCTCAACTCCTCGTGCCGTCGCTCCGGTCGCTCCGCGCAACGGCTGTCTTGCTGGCCGCGATGCTGTCGGCCCTGTCGCCGTTGCAGACTCAGGCGCAGGCGCAGGCCCAGGAGGCCGCCTATCCGTCACGCCCGGTGCGTATCGTCGTGCCCTATGCCAGCGGCGCGGGCGACTCCGTGACGCGCGTGGTGGCGCAGAAACTGTCGGAACGTCTGAACCAGCAGTTCCTGGTCGAGAACCGGCCCGGCGCCGGGGGCGCCACCGGCGCCATCCAGGTGGCCCGATCGGCGCCCGACGGCTACACGCTGGTCTTCACCGCCGTCAGCCACGCCGTGATGGCTGCCATGCAGCCCAACCTGGCGTTCGACCCGCAGACCGAACTCACGCCCATCGGCTTCATGGTGACGCAGCCGTATGTGCTGGCCGCGCGTGCTGACGCGCCGTATCGGACGGTCAAGGAACTCATCGCCTATGCCAAGGCCCATCCGGGCGAAGTCAAGCTGGCGCACCCCGGCGTGGGCACGCTGGTGCACCTGGTGGCACAGTGGTTCAGCATCGAGGCTGGCATTGAGCTCAACCAGATTCCCTACGGCAGTTCGGGCCCGGCGCTGCAAAGCGTGCTCGGCGGCCAGACCGACATCATCATCGACCCGCCCTCCAATTCGCTGCCGCAGGTGCAGTCGGGCAGGTTGAACATCCTCGCCACCACCGGCACCCAAAGGCTCGCAGCGCTGCCGGACGTGCCGACGCTCAAGGAATTGGGCCTGCCGGTCAGCGGTGCCACCTGGTTCGGCCTGTCGGCGCCCGCCAAGACACCGGCGGTCATCATCGAAAAGATGAACCGTGAGCTCAACGCGGTGCTGCAGGACGAATCGGTGAAGCAGCGGCTCGAGGGCATGCACTATCGCATCGAGACCGGCAGCGCCGCCAGCTACGGCAAGTTCTTCGCCGAGCAGTCGACGCTGTGGGCCAAGGTGGTGAAGGACAACCGCCTGACCGGCAAGGCGCCGTGACCTGGCCTTCAGCGGCTCGGGGCCTCAGCCGCGACGCGATGCCACATCACCAAGGAGACCAGCGATGACAGCCCCGCGCAAGTTTCTTCGCCTGCTGGCCTGCGCCGCCGCAGCGCTGGCCATGGTGCCCGGCGTGCAAGCGGACGACTTTCCCAGCCGGCCCATCAAGCTGATGGTCGGCTTTCCGCCGGGCCAGGGCAGCGACTCGATCGCGCGCGCGGTGGCGCAGCGCATGCAGGCCGCGATGGGCCAGACCTGGGTCGTCGAAAACCGTGCCGGTGCTTCCGGGTCGCTGGCCCAGCAGGCCGCCGCCGCCGCGCCGCCGGACGGCTACACCGTCCTGCTCACTTCGGCAGGGCCGATGGCGGTGAACCAGGGCGTGTACGAGAAGCTGCCCTACGACCCGATCAAGGACTACGCGACGATCGGTGGCATCTCCACCTTCCCGATGGTGCTGGTGGCGCACCCGTCGTTCCCGGCCAAGACGCTGGCCGACCTGGTGGCCATGGCCAAGGCCAAGCCGGGAGAGATCAACTACGCCTCCAGCGGCGCTGGCCTGACGGCGCACATGTCGATGGAGTTGCTGTCACTGGCCGCCGGCATCAAGCTCACGCACGTGCCGTACAAGGGCACCGCACTGGCGTTCAGCGATGTGCTCAGCGGCCGCGTCAGCGTGATGTTCGAAACGCCGATCGCCGTGCTGCCGATGATCCGCGACGGCCGCCTGCGCGCGATCGCGGTCGGCGGCAAGAGCCGGCTGCTATCGCTGCCCGACGTGCCCACGGTGGCCGAGGCCGGCTACCCCGGCTTCCTCGCCTCTTCGTGGACCGCGCTCGTCGTGCCGGCAAAGACGCCAGCAGCCGTCGTGGCCAAGCTCAGCGAGACGCTGGCCAAGGTCGTCGCCTCGCCCGACATGCGCAGCTACCTTGCGGGCCTGGAATCAGAGGCCATGCAGATGTCGCCGGTTCAACTGGATGGCTTTCTGCGGCAGGAAATCGACAAGTGGATCAGCACCGCCAAGCGGGCTGGCGTGCGCATCGAATGACCCGCCATTGATCCAAAGGAGCAACGCATGCAGATCGAACTGACCGGCCGCACGGCGCTCATCTCCGGCGGCAGCAAAGGGCTCGGCCTGGCGGCTGCTGTGCGCCTGGCCGAAAGCGGCGCCGATGTCGCCATCCTCGCGCGCCGGCCCGATGTGCTGGAGCAAGCGCGCCAGGCGGTCCAGGCAGGCGCGCCGCAGCGCAAGGTGGTCACGGTGGCCTGCGACCTGAGCTGTGCCGAGGGCGTCACCGAAGGCTATGCGCGCGCTCGCGAAGCGCTGGGGCCCATCGACATCCTGCTCAACAACGTGGGCGGCCATGCGCTGGGCCGCTTCGACGAGGTCAGCGACGCGCAATGGGAGCACGACCTGCAGATCAAGCTGATGGCCACCGTGCGCCTGACGCGCCTGTGCTGGCCCGAGATGATCGCGCGGCGATGGGGCCGCGTGATCAACACGCTGAACACGCTGGCGAAGGCGCCCATCGCAGGCTCCTGCCCGACGGCAGTGACACGCGCTGCGCAACTCGCGCTGACCAAGGTCCTGGCCGAGGAAGGCGGGCCGCACAACGTGCTCGTGAACGCGCTGCTCGTCGGCCTCATCCGCAGCGAACAGATCGACGGCATCCAGCGCCGCGAAGGCCCGGGGCAGGCCATGGAAGGCTTCACCGCGAGCCGGCTCGCCCGCATCCCGCTGGGCCGCATGGGCGAGCCCGAAGAGTTCGCCAGCATCGCGTGCTTCCTCGCTTCCGACGCGGCGTCGTACATCACCGGATCCTCGATCGGCGTCGACGGCGGCATGGGCCGCGTCATCTGAGGCCCCTCACGAAGCGGAGACGCAACTGCGACGAAATTTGCGCGACGGATAGACTGATTGCGCAATGCTCTTCTGGCCGGTCGGCCCATCGGTTCGCCCCGGCAGGTGTCACTGCGGCGCAGGTTTCATGTGCGGCAAATCTCGGCGTTCGGCTACCACCATCAGAACAAACACTCAAGCGAATCAGCAGCCTGGAGCTGATCCCGAGCTTCGGGTGCAAAACATCGAGTAGGGTCTTGCCGCGTCGGCCATGACTGGATGCGTCGCCGCTGGCGCCAGGCGACGTGGCGACGTGGCGACGTGGCGACGTGGCGAGGTAGCGAGGTAGCGAGGTAGCGAGGTAGCGAGGTTGCAACAGCCATGAGATTCAATCTCGAGCCGCCCGCGCGCGCGGCTGCGGCGGCCAGCCTCGTGCAAGTTCGTCCTAGACCGCCATGATCGACACCGACTTGGTGACCAGGTAGGCCTCCATCGCCTCGGGCCCGCCTTCGGATCCGTAGCCTGAATCCTTGACGCCGCCAAAGGGCATCTCGGGCGACGGCGTCGCCGGCTGATTGATCCACAGCATGCCGACTTCCATTTGCTGGGCGAGCAGGTGCG
>JANMVM010000202.1:0-19329 GCA_031392695.1 Rubrivivax sp. | reverse complement strand
ATCACCGCGCCCAGGCCCAGCCCCGCCAACAGCACGTCGGCGCTGCGCCCTTCAGGCCTGGCCAGTGCATAGGCAATCAGCAGCCCGCCGATGACGAGGCCCAGCGCCAGCGCCCAGGCGCCCTTGGCGCCGCCGCTGGCGTGGGCGAGCAGCGAGGGCAGGTCCTGGCCGCTGGCCAGGTTCAGCACCACCGCATCGACGCTGGCCACGCGGGCCACCGCGGTGATGCCGCGCAGCGTGGCGTAGGCGGCCACGGCGAGCACGAAGAACACCACCAGGCTCTTCAGGCTGCCGCCGCCGATGCGCACCAGCGTCTTGCTGCCGCAGCCCGAGGCCAGCACCATGCCAAAGCCGAACAGCAGGCCGCCCAGCAGGTGGCTGAGCCAGACCAGGCGCGGCCCCGCGTACACGCTCTGCCCTGCCTGCACCCAGCCCAGCCAGACCATGGTGTTGAAGCCGATCATGGCCACGCCCATGGCCATGAGCCACATGCGCATGCGCGTCCAGTCACCCATGTTCACGATGTCGGCCACCGCGCCCATGGTGCAGAAGTGCGTGCGCTGGGCGATGGCGCCAAACACCACGGCCAGCGCGAAGGTGGCCCACAGCACCTGGGCCACGAGGCCGGGAAGATCGGATTCCTGCATGCCGGGGATTGTGCCGGCGATCCTGCCGGCGATCCTGCCGGCGATCGTCGCGCGCGATCCGTACCCGCTACTTCAGCGACGCCAGCCGATCCTTGCCGGCCTGCGCGGCCTCGGACTGCGGGTAGGCCTTCATCAGGTCTTCGATGGTCTTGCGGGCGCCGCGCGCGTCCTTCATCTCGGCCAGGCTGTTGGCCACGGCGAGCAGGGCCTCGGGTGCCCGCGGATGATCGGGCGCGCTGGTGACGAAGGCGCGGAAGGTGCTGATGGCTTCCTTGTAGTCGCGCCGGCCGTACTGTGAATTTCCGAGCCAGAAGCGCACCGCATCGGTGTAGGGGCTGCCCGGGTAGCGGCGCTGGAAGTTGGACAGCAGCGCCACCGCCTTGTCGAAGTCGCCGTTGCGAATGGCGGCGAAGGACTCATCGAAAGCGCGTCGCTCTTCGGGGTCGACCGTGAAGTCGCGGCCATCGAGCGACACCTTCACGGGCTCGATCTTGCGCAGCCGCTCTTCGATGGCTTGCCCCACGTCGCGCTGGCGCCGCTGCAGCTCGGCGATCTCGCGCAGCGCCTGCTCGTCGTTGCCGCGCAGCTTGGCCATCTCGCCGCGGATGGATTCGAGCTGGTTGTTGAGGTCCAGCAGGCTGCGCCGCAGCGCGTCCAGTTGGGCCGACATCTGCGTGTTCTGCGCGCTGGCGGCCGCCAGTTCGGCAGCGCGACCCTTGCCCTGGTCTTCCATCGCCGTGATGCGGGCGCGCAGATCGACGATGGCCTTGCGTGCCTCTTCGTCGTCGAAGAGTCCGGCCTGTGCGCCAGCGCTGGCCAGCAGCAGCGTCGCCCACGCCGCGGTGCGCCACATCATGAGCTGCATGTCAGCGGTCCTTCAGCTCGGCACGCCGGTTGCGGGCCCAGGCGGACTCATCGGAGCCCGTGGCCAGCGGGCGCTCTTCGCCGAAGCTCACCGCCTCGAGCTGCTTGTCGGGCACCCCCAGCAGCGTGAGCGACTTCAGCACCGCCTCGGCCCGCTTCTGGCCCAGTGCCAGGTTGTACTCGCGGCCACCGCGCTCGTCGGTGTGGCCCTCGACCACCATGCGCTTGTTGCCTTGGCGCACCAGCACCTTGGCGTGGCTGTCGAGCAGGCCTTTGAACTCGTCCTTGATGACGAAGCTGTCGAAGTCGAAGTACACCACTCGCTGCGCAGGTGCGGCCATCGCTGCCGTGCCCGCGGCGGCGGCGGCGGCCGACCGCGCCGCAGCCAGGTCCACCGTCGAGACGCTGGACTGCGCCGTGCCGCTGGGCAGCGCCGAAGGTGAGCTGCCGCTGGCCCCCGCCGTCGCCGAGCCGCCAGTCTGCAGCGTCGACGCCCCGCCCGTGGTCTCGCTGACCTTGCTCGGCGACGCGCAGCCGGCCAGCAGCGCCAACAGGCAGGCGGCACTCAGGCCGATGGAAGTCAGGTTTCTTTTCATGAGCAACTCCAGGTAGGGTGAAAGGGTGCCACTGGCGGGTACGGCTCAATGCCAGGCAGCAAGTCGGGATGGGCCAAGCGCGGCAAGGGCTGTCGACGAGCGCCATCGAACGTCAACGCCCGATCGTCAACGCCCATACGGCCCCCAGGCCGGCTCGCGCATGTCGGCGCCGCTGCTGAGCAGCCGCGTTTTGATCTTGCCATCCAGCGTGGTGGTCATCAACAAGTCGACCCCTCGCGCCCGCGTGGCGTAGACGATGAGGCGGCCGTTGGGCGCGAAGCTGGGGCTCTCATCGTCTTGCGAGTCGGTCAGCGGTGTCGGAGTTCCGTTGGCCAGCTCGAGCGTCATGAGTCGGTAGCCCGCACCTTGACGCGTGATGTAGGCCATCACCTTGCCTTCGGGGCTGATGGCGGGGCTGATGTTGTAGTCGCCGCTGAAGGTCACGCGCTCTGGGCTGCCGCCATCGGCGCCCACGCGGTAGATCTGCGGGCCGCCGCCGCGGTCGCTGACGAAGTAGACCAGCCGGCCGTCGGGGCTGAACACGCCCTCGGTGTCGATGGCGCTGCTGCGCGTCAGCCGCGTCGGCGTGCCGCCGGCCGCCGGCATCGTGTAGAGCTGCGCGGGCCCGTCCTGCGACAGCGTGAGCACCAGTCGCTGGCCGTCGGGCGACCACGACGGCGCGCTGTTGGAACCGCGGAAGCTGGCCACCATGCGGCGCTCGCCCGTGGTCACGTCCTGCACCCACACCGCAGCCTTCTGGGTCTCGAAGGACACATAGGCCAGCTTCTTGCCGTCGGGCGACCAGGCCGGCGAAATGATGGGCTCGGGGCTGGCCAGCGCGACCTGCCCACCTTCGCCGTCGGGGTCGGTGACGTGCAGCGAAAAGCGCCGCCCGGTGCGCAGCACGTAAGCGATGCGGGTGGCAAAGACACCCGGCTCGCCGGTCAGCTTGAGGTGGATCTCGTCGGCCACGCGGTGCGCCGTCAGGCGCAGGTCGGCCGCCAGCACGATCTTGCTCTGGCCCAGCAGCGTCTCGCCGCGCACCGCATCCCAGAGCTTGTAGCGCACGTCGAAGCGGCCGTCGGCCAGCCGCACCACCGAGCCGGCAACCAGCGCATCGGCACCCCGGCCGCGCCATTGCGGCAAATCGGGTGTGCTGCGCTCGTCGAGCCCGCCGCCGCCATCGATGATGCGGAAGGAACCGCTGCGCTCAAGGTCGGCCTTGATGATGGCGGCCAGCGGCACGCCGGCAGCGGCTTCGTCGCGGAAGGCCGCGAGGGCGACCGGCACCTGGGTCGCGCCCACTCCGGAAATCTCGACCCGGATCTGGGCCCAGGCCGGCAGCGCCACCGCCGATGCGGCCGCTGCTGTCGCCGCTGTCGTCGCCTGGAGCCAGCGGCGCCGCGGCCAGTTCGCGCTCAGTTCTCGATCTGCAGGATCTGTGGGCATGGGGCAGCGATGATGAGGGTCCAGCCATTGTAGGCAGCCGCCCCGACCGGGCCCGTGCGGCGCCGAACACAGCGCCCGGCGCCATGCGCGGTGACCCCGATAATCGGCCGCCGGCTTGCCGCGCACGACAAGGCGCCCCCTCCCCCCATGCCCACCCTCCTGCAGCGTTTCGCCCGGCTCCTGCCCTATGCCCGCGACAGTCGCGCCGGCTTGCTCGCGGCCCTGCTGGGGGCGCTGGTGACGGCGGCGACGGAGCCGATGATCCCGGCGCTCATGAACCGGCTGCTCGACCAGGGCTTCACGCGCGGGCAGCTCGCGCTGTGGCTGGTGCCGGCGGCCATCATCGGCCTCTTTGCGCTGCGCAGCCTGTCCGGTTTTTTGGCGCAATACGGCCTGGCCTGGACTGCCAACCGCGCCATCCTCGGCCTGCGCGAAGCCATGTTCCAGCGCCTGCTGACGAGCGCACCGCCGCTGTTTGCGCGCCACACCGCCAGCAGCATGACCAACACGCTCGTCTACGAGGCGCAAGGCGGGGTCACGCTGCTCGTCAACTCGCTGCTCACGCTGGTGCGCGACCTCTTCACCCTGGTCGCCCTGATGGCCTACCTGCTGTGGCTGAACTGGCAGCTCACGCTCTTCGTGGCGCTGCTGTTTCCCGCCGTCGGCCTGGTCATGCGCGCGCTCGGCCAGCGCCTGCACCGCCTGACGGTCGAAGGCCAGCAGGCGACCGACGAACTGGCCTACGTGGTGGAAGAGAACATGCTGGCCTGGCGCATCGTGCGCCTGCACGGCGCCGAGCAGCAGCAAAGCCGCCGCTTCATGCAGCGCGCCGACACGGTGCGCCGGCTCATGCTCAAGGCCGTCGTGGCCGGCGCCACCATGACGCCGGTAACGCAGATGCTGGCCTCCTGCGTGCTCTCGGGCGTGATCACGCTGGCGCTGTGGCAAAGCAGCAGCGGCGGCGCCACGGTGGGCAGCTTCGTGGCCTTCGTGATGGCCATGCTGCAGCTGATCGCGCCGGTCAAGCACCTGTCTGACGTGATGGCGCCGCTGACGCGCGGCCTGGTGGCAGTGGAGCGCGGCCTCGACCTCATCGAGCACAGCCCGGTCGAGGTCGGCGGCAGCCACGGTGCCGCTGCGGCGGCGCTGCGCGCGCGCGGCGACATCCGTTTCCACCAGGTCAGCCTGCGCTACCGCGACGACAGCCCGCCGGCGGTCGACAGCCTCGACCTGCAGGTGCGCGCCGGCGAGACGGTGGCGCTGGTGGGGCCTTCGGGCGCCGGCAAGACGACACTGGCCAACCTGCTGCCGCGCTTCATCGACCCCAGCGCCGGCAGCATCACGCTCGACGGCGTGCCGCTGCCGGACTGGGACATGAAAGCGCTGCGCCGGCAATTTGCGCTCGTCAGCCAGGACGTGGTGCTGTTCAACGACACCGTGGCCGCCAACGTGACGCTGGGCGCCGAGCTGTCGCGCGACGCCGTGCGTGCTGCGCTCAAGGCGGCGCACTTGCTCGACTTCGTCGACAGCCGTCCGCAGGGCCTGGACACGCTCATCGGCCACAACGGCAACCAGCTCTCGGGCGGGCAGCGCCAGCGCCTGGCGATCGCGCGCGCGGTGGCCAAGGACGCGCCGGTGCTGATCCTCGACGAGGCCACCTCGGCGCTGGACAGCGAGTCCGAGCGCGCCGTGCAGTCGGCGCTCGACCAGCTCATGCAGGGACGCACGACGATCGTCATCGCGCACCGCCTGTCGACGATCGAGAACGCCGACCGCGTGCTCACACTCGATGCCGGGCGCCTGGTCGAGCAGGGCAGCCACGCCGAGCTGCTGGCCGCCGGCGGCCTCTACGCGCGGCTGCACGCCATGCAGTTCAGAACCGAAGGACCCGATTGACATGAACCCGATGCCGCCGATCTCACGCTACCCGGTGCCCGAGTTGCAGGACCTGCCCGAGGACCTGCGCACGCGCATCCTCGAGGTGCAGGCCAAGGCCGGCTTCGTGCCCAACGTCTTCCTGGCGCTGGCCCACCGGCCCGCCGAGTGGCGCGCCTTCATGGCCTACCACGACGCGCTGCTGCTCAAGGACACCGGCAGCCTGAGCAAGGGCGAGCGCGAGATGATCATCGTCACCACCTCGGCCGCCAACCAGTGCCTGTACTGCGTCGTGGCGCACGGCGCCATCCTGCGCATCTACGAGAAGCAGCCGCTGCTGGCCGACCAGGTGGCGGTCAACCACCGCAAGGCCGACATCACGCCGCGCCAGCGCGCCATGCTCGACTTCGCGATGAAGGTCTGCAGCGCGTCGCACGCCGTCGACGACAGCGACTTCGCCGCGCTGCGCGAACACGGCTTCAGCGACGAGGACGCCTGGGACATCGGCGCCATCACCGCCTTCTTCGGCCTCAGCAACCGCATGGCCAACCTCACCGGCATGCGGCCCACCGACGAGTTCTTCCTGATGGGGCGCGTGCCCAAGAGCAAGGCCTGAAGTCCGAGCCCAGACCACGAGGAGACCGAGCATGCATCACCGACAAGCCCTCTTCGCCGCCGCCGCGGCCGCCCTGCTGCTGGCCGGCTGTGCCACGCGCGGCAGCGCGCCAGAACGGCCGGCCGTGACGATCGTGCGCACCGCGCTCGGGGTGGCGCACGTCACCGCGCCCGACATGCACACGCTGGCCTACGGCGTGGCCTATGCCCACGCGCAGGACAACGTCTGCCAGACCGCGCAGCAACTCGCAACCGTGCGCGGCGAGCGCGCACGCTGGTTCGGCGGCACGGCCACGGCGCTGCTGGGCCGGCGCGTGTTGCCCAACGAGCAGATCGATCTCTTCATCGCCGCCCACATGGACGATGCGGAACTTGCCAAGCGGTGGGCCGGTGCGAGCGCGGAGTCGCAGGCGCTGTCCAGCGGCTACGTGGCCGGCTACAACCGCTACCTGGCCGATCACGCCGGCAAGCTGCCGGCGGCCTGCAACGGCCAGCCCTGGGTCAAGCCGATGACCGTGGCCGAGCACCGGCGGCTGGTCGAGGAGCTCACGGTGATGGCGGGCTCGGTCGCGCGGGCCGATGCAATCGTGGCGGCGCGGCCGCCGACGGCGGCGGCGGCGGCGGCGGCGGCGATCAACGCGTCGGGCGTCGACCTGGCCGACGCCGCGGCCTCGCTGCGCGAGGCCGGGCTGCTGGATTCACCGCTGGGCTCCAACGCCTGGGCTTTCGGCAAGGACAGCACCGGCACCGGCCGCGGCCTGCTGCTGGGCAACCCGCACTTCCCCTGGGCTGGCGTGACGCGGTTCTGGCAGATGCACCTCACCGTGCCGGGCCAGCTCGACGTGATGGGCGTGGGCATCGGCGACTTCCCCGCCGTGCTCATCGGTTTCAACAAGGACGTGGCCTGGACGCAGACCGTGTCCACCGGCAAGCGCTTCACGCTGCACGAATTGACGCTGGTGGCGGGCGACCCCACGAGCTACCTCGTCGACGGTCAGCCCGAGAAGATGAAGTCGCGCAGCCTCGCCGTGATGGTCAAGGGCGCCGACGGCCTGATCAGCATGAAGGAGCAGACCGTCTGGTCGGCGCGCTGGGGCCCGCTGCTGGTGCTGCCGCGCGCCGGGCTGAACTGGACCGCCAAGACCGCCTATGCGCTGCAGGACGCCAACGCCGGCAACGTGCGCAACAGCGACACCGTGCTGGGCTTTGGCCGCGCGCGCAACGTCGCCGAGCTGCACCAGGCGATGGCCAACCTGGGCACGCCGATCGCCAACACACTCGCCGTCGACCGCGACGGCAACGCGATGTACGCCGACGTCAGCGCCGTGCCCGACGTCGACGCGGCGCAACTGGCGCGCTGCGCGCCCAGCCCGCAGGCCGCGGCGCTGCGCGGGCCGGCCGGCCTCATCGTGCTGGATGGCAGCCAGAGTGCCTGCGACTGGCGGCGCGACCCGGCCTCGCCGGTGCCGGGCCTCACGCCCATCGGCCGCATGGCGGTGGCGGTGCGCAGCGACTGGCTCCACAACAGCAACGACAGCTTCTTCTACAGCCACCCCGGGCAGCGCTTCGAAGGCGTCTCGCCGATGGTCGGCGACGACATCGTGCGCCGGCCGCGCACGCGCTCGGGGCTGATCGAGGTGGCCGAGCTGGTGGCCCGCGGCCCGGTCACGGCGCAGGCCGCGCAGGCGCAGCTGTTTGCCAACCGCAACCTGATGGCGCGCGTGGTGCTGCCCGACCTGCTGGCCGCCTGCGCGTCGGGCGACGGCGCGCCGACAGCCGAGGCCCGGGACGGCTGCACCGCGCTGCACAGCTGGGATCTCAGCAACAACGCCGACGCGCGCGGCGCGCATCTGTTCCGCGAATTCTGGACCGCCGCCGCCAGCGTGCCCGGCGTGCACCGCGTGGCCTTCGACAAGGCGCGGCCGGTGGCCACGCCGGCGGGGCTGAAAATGGACGACGCCGCCATCGCCACCCAGGTCTGGGGCGCACTCACGCAGGCCGTGCAGAAGGTCCGCGCTGCCGGCTTCGCCCTCGACGCCACGCTGGGCTCGGTGCAGTGGCCGCTGATCAGCGGCGAGCGCATCGCGCTGCACGGCGGCAGCGAGGTCGAAGGCGTGCTCAACAACCTGGGCAACCAGTTCGCGCCCGGCATCACCGCCCAGGGCTTGCGCATCGACTACGGCAGCAGCTACATCCAGACCGTGACCTTCGACGGCCGCGGCCCGGTGGCGCAGGCCCTGCTGACCTACGGCCAGAGCAGCAACCCGGCCTCACCGCACGCCACCGACCAGATGCGCCTGTTCGCCGCCAAGCAGTGGCCGACCTTGCCCTTCCACCCGGAGGACGTGGCGCGGGAGCGCGTGGGCGAGATCCTGCGCTTGTTGGTCAGACCCTGATCGCGGTCATGGGCCAAACCCAGGACCCAGGATCCAGGATCCAGGCTCCAGCGCCGACCGCGCTCCCGGGGTGGGTCAGCTCGCCTGCTGCAGCGCGCGGATGCGGTCTTCGATCGGCGGGTGGCTGGAGAACAGCGCCATCAGTCCGCTGGGCCTGGCGCTGATGCCCATCGCCGCCATGCTCTGCGGCAGTTGGCCGGGGTCCAGGCCGCCCAGGCGCGCCAGGGCGTTGATCATCGGCTGCTTGCGGCCCAGCAGCGCGGCCGAGCCGGCGTCGGCGCGGTACTCGCGCTGGCGCGAGAACCAGGCCACGATGACCGCGGCCAGCATGCCCAGCACGATGTCGAGCACGATGGTCGTGATGTAGTAGCCCATGCCCACGCCGTCGCGGTCGTTGCGCAGCACGACTTTGTCGACGAAGTAGCCGATGACGCGCGACAGGAAGACAACGAAGGTGTTCATGACGCCCTGGATCAGCGCCATCGTGACCATGTCGCCGTTGGCGACGTGAGCCACCTCGTGGCCGATCACGGCCTCGACCTCTTCGCGGCTCATGCCGTGCAGCAAGCCGGTGGACACCGCCACCAGGGCCGAGTTCTTGAAGGCGCCGGTGGCGAAGGCGTTGGGCTCGCCTTCGAAGATCGCGACCTCGGGCATGCCGATGCCGGCCTTCTTGGCGAAGCCCTCGACGGTGGCCACGATCCAGCGGTGCGTGGGGTCGGCGCTGTCGTTGATGATCTGCGCGCCAGTGCTCCACTTGGCCATCGGCTTGCTGATCAACAGCGAGATGATGGCGCCGCCAAACCCCATCACCGCGGCAAACCCCAGCAGGGTGCCCATGTTCAGGCCGTTGGCGGTAAGGAAGCGGTTGACCCCAAGCAGGCTGGCGGCAAGGCCCAGCACGAGCATGACGGCGAGGTTGGTGACGACGAACAGCAGGATGCGTTTCATGGCGTGGGCGGCCTCCAGAGCCGCGGCGAGTCCGGGACAGGGCAAGATGTTAGGGCCGTGGGCCGGCTTTCAAGCAGGCCCGGGCGCGGTAGGGCTATCGCGATCTCAGCGGCCTTCAGCGGCGCAGGCGCACCTGGGTCGGCTTGTCGGCCGGGACGAGCTCGAACTGCTCGCTGAGCTGCGCAAAGAGCTTCAGCGAAGAGCTGTTCTTGCCCAGCAGCTGGGCCTCGCGCAGGCGCTGCACGGCGACATTGAGCGCCAGCCCGTGGCCGGCGGCCACTTCGGGCAGGCAGGCCAGCACCGCCTGCACCGAAGTGCCGCCGTGCTGCTGACCGCGGCCGCTGCGCAGTGCGCTTGACGTTGCAGCCGCAGGCGCTGCGCTCACCGCGAGCGGCGGGGCCGCTTCGACGGGCGCGGCTGCCGGCATCGGCGCTGCCTTGCGCGCCGCCGTCGTGCGCGGAGCAGCCTTGGTCGCAACCGACTTGGCCGGCGCCTTGACCACCGTCTTGCGGGCCGCGGTTGCCTTCTTGACCGCGGGGGTCTTGGCCACTGCGGTCTTGCGCGCCGCCGTCTTGCGCACCGCCGTCTTGCGCGCCGGCTTGTCGGCCGCCGCGCTGCTGGCCGACTTGTGGTGCTCGAGCACCGTGAAGTCGTCGTAGACGTCCTGCGTCTCGTCGCCGGTCTTGCCCTTCTGGCCGATGCCGCGCACGACGCAGCCCTTCTCGCGCAGCCGGTGCACCAGGGGCGCGAAGTCGGAATCGGACGAGGCGATCACGACCACGTCGGGGCGCTCGGCCAGCACGAGGTCGATGGCGTCCACCGCCATCGCGATGTCGGTGCTGTTCTTGCCGGCAGCCAGGTTGACCATCGGCTTGATGCCCAGGCGCTTGAACGCCACCTGGTTGGCCACCGCGCTCTCGGCCGTGCAGTAGGCGCGGCGCACGTGCAGGCCGCCGTGCTGGTTGAGCAGCAGACGCACGGCCTGCTCCATCACGTCCACCGACAGGTTGTCGGCGTCGATCAGCAGCATCACACGGTCTTGGGACATGGTTCGAACTCCTTCGCGATGAACTCGCGCATCAAGGTCAGGGCGCGCTCGCGCGCGTCGGTCAGCACGCCGTGGCCGGCGCCGGCGAATTCTTCGTAATGCAGCAGGTGCTGCGGCAGCAGCGCGGCGATGTCGCGCTGATTCTCGATCGGCAGCATCGGGTCCAAGGTGCCGCCCATCAGCAGCGTCGGGCAGCGCACACCGGCCAGGTCAGCCCGCAAATCGAAGTCGCTGCCTTCGCCGTCAGCGCGGCTGAACCAGCGCGTGGCTTCGGCGTTGCGCACCTGTCTGCTCAGCGCGTCGGGATCGCCCGGCAAGCGGGTGTACAGCGGCAGGGCCACGCGCAACCAGTCATCCAGCACTTCACGGCTGGTGTCGCCATCCAGCAGCCGGCGCCGCGCCAGGGCACCGGCTTGCGGGCCGCCAAGCTGCTCGAACAGTGCCACGCGCCGGTCGGTGTAGGCGCCACCCCGCGCTGCCGTACTGACGAGGATCAGTTTGCCCGGATGATCGGCATGGCGCGTGGCATAGGCCAAGGCCACGATGCCGCCGAAGCTGGCACCCAGCACGACGGGTTTGACGATGCCCAGGGCGTCGCAGAAAGCGCGCACGTCGTCGGCCCATTGCGCCAGCGTCCAGCGCTCCCGGGGGCCATGCTCGCTGCGGCCGTTGCCGCGGTGGTCCAGGTAGATGAGCTGGGCCACGTCGGACAAGGCCGACCAGGCGGGGCGGTAGTCGGAGTGGTCGGCTCCCGGCCCGCCGTGCAGGAACACCACCGTGGGCCGGCGTCGCATCAGCGGCCCTTGGGGTATCAATTCGGGCCCTTCGACATCGAAGAACAAGCGCACGCCGTTGACCAGGACATGCATCGGTGATCTCAGACCAGGCGCCAGCGCAGCGTCTCGCCAGCGCGCAGCGGCTTGATCGTGGCTTCACCGAAGGGCAGCGTCTCAGGCAACACCCAGGGCTCGCGCCGCAACGTGACGGTGCCGGCGTTGGGCGGCAGGCCATAGAAAGCCGGGCCGTGCAGGCTGGCAAAGCCCTCGAATCGATCCAGCGCTCCGGCAGCCTCGAAGGCCTCTGCGTAGAGCTCCAGCGCCGCCGGCGCGGTGTAGCAGCCGGCGCCGCACACGCTCTGCTCCTTGAGCGCCGCGGCGTGCGGCGCACTGTCGCTGCCGAGGAAGAACTTGGCGCTGCCCGAGGTGGCAGCCAGGACGAGCGCCAGACGGTGGCGCTCCTTCTTCAGCACCGGCAGGCAGTAGTAGTGGGGGCGCAGGCCACCGATGAAGAGCGCGTTGCGGTTGTAGAGCAGGTGGTGGGCCGTGATCGTGGCGGCGGTGAAAGGGTCGCTGCCGGCCACGTACTGCGCCGCCTCGGCAGTGGTGATGTGCTCGAACACCACCTTCAGCTCGGGCAGGTCGCGGCGCAGCGGCAGCATCACACGGTCGATGAAGACGGCCTCGCGGTCGAAGATGTCGACATCGGGCTCGGTGACCTCGCCGTGCACCAGCAGCAGCAAGCCTTCGCGCTGCATCGCTTCGAGCGTGGCGTAGGTCTTGCGCATATCGGTGACGCCGGCGTCGCTGTTGGTGGTGGCGCCGGCCGGGTAGAGCTTGAGCGCCACCACGCCGGCATCGCGCGCGCGGCGGATCTCGTCGGGCGGCGTGTTGTCGGTGAGGTACAGCGTCATCAGCGGCTCGAAGTCCGAACCCGTGGGCAAGGCGGCCAGGATGCGCTCGCGGTAGGCCTGCGCGGCCGCCGCGGTGGTGACCGGTGGCCGCAGGTTGGGCATCACGATGGCACGCGCGAACTGGCGTGCGCTGCTGGGCAGCACCGCCGCCAGCGCGGCGCCGTCGCGCAGGTGCAGGTGCCAATCGTCGGGGCGCTTGATCGTGAGCGTGGCGGTCATCGGACGATTCTCGCATCCGTGCATCCGTGCATCCGTGCATCCGTGCATCCGTGCATCTGGAAAGCAGGCCCTGCCGTATCGGCTGAATCAGTCACTCCAGGAGCCCGCCATGCCCACCCCCACCGAAACCGTCCAGACCCTGTACGCCGCCTTCGGTCGCGGCGACATCGCGACCCTGCTCGACAACGTGACCGACGACATCGAATGGATCCACCGCGGCAGCCTCGGCCTGCCCTACATGGGCACCTTCCGCGGCAAGGCGGCCTTGATGCAGTGGTTCGGCCACGTCGCCGAGTACGACGGCATCCAGGTCTTCGAGCCGCGCGAGTTCCTGGCCGGGCCCGATCACGTCACCGTGCTGGGTTGGGAGCGCACCCAGGCGCTGCCCGGCGGCGGCGTGTTCGAGACCGACTGGGTCCACGTCATGAAGCTGCGCGGCGGCAAGGTCTGCCAGTTCGTCGGCGCTTACGACACCGCGGCGGTGCTCAAGGCGCGCGAGGGGATCAAGGGCTGAATCGGCAGCGGCCGCCCTCGGTCCGCTCTCAGCCGCCGGGCGTGAAATCGCCCGTCGGCCTTCGTCGAGCATTCGGCTCCTTCCGGAGCCTCATGTCCCTACTCAGTGAGCGAGGATCTTGGACAGGAAATCGCGCGCGCGCGGCGTGCGCTGCTCGGGGCTGCCGAAGAAGTCGTCCTTCTTGCAATCCTCGACGATCTTGCCGGCGTCCATGAAGATGACGCGGTGGCTGACCTTGCGCGCAAAACCCATCTCGTGCGTGACCACCATCATGGTCATGCCTTCCTGGGCCAGTTGCACCATGACGTCGAGCACCTCGCCCACCATCTCGGGGTCGAGCGCCGAGGTCGGCTCGTCGAACAGCATCACGATCGGGTCCATGCTCAGCGCGCGCGCGATCGCCACGCGCTGCTGCTGGCCACCCGAGAGCTGGCCCGGGAACTTGTCCTTGTGCGCCATCAGGCCCACGCGGTCGAGCACCTTCAGGCCGCGCGTCAAGGCGTCGGCCTGGTTGCGGCCCAGCACCTTGATCTGCGCCAGCGTCAGGTTCTCGGTCACCGACAGGTGCGGGAACAGCTCGAAGTGCTGGAACACCATGCCGACGCGGCTGCGCAGCTTGGGCAGGTCGGTCTTGGGGTCCGAAATGCTGATGCCGTCGACCGTGATGTCGCCCTTCTGGAAAGGCTCCAGCGCGTTGACGGTCTTGATGAGCGTGCTCTTGCCGCTGCCCGACGGGCCGCAGACGACGACGACCTCGCCTTTCTGGATGGCGGTCGTGCAGTCGGTCAGGACCTGGAAGCTGCCGTACCACTTGCTGACGTTCTTGATCTCGATCATGGCGGCGTCTTTCCCTAGCGGATGATGGCGATTCTGGTCTGCAGGCGGCGTACCAGCATGCTGAGCGAGAAGCAGATGATGAAGTAGACGACCGTGGCCACGAGGTAGGTCTCGACCGGCCGGTTGAAGTTCTTGCCCGCGACCTCGAAGCCCTTGAGCAGGTCGTAGGCGCCGATGGCATAGACCAGCGAGGTGTCCTGGAACAGGATGATGGTCTGCGTCAGCAGCACCGGCAGCATGTTGCGGAAGGCCTGCGGCAGGATGATCAGCTGCATCGTCTGCTGGTAGTTCATGCCCACGGCATAGCCGGCATGGACCTGGCCCTTGGACACGCTCTGGATGCCGGCGCGCATGATCTCGGAGTAGTACGCCGCCTCGAAGATCGTGAAGGTGATCATGGCCGAGACCTCGGCCCCCAGCGGCCGGCCGGTGAGCAGCGGGATGAGCAGGAAGAACCACAGGATCACCATCACCAGCGGAATGCTGCGCAGGGTGTTGACGTAGGCCGCCGCCGGCGTCACGAGCCAGGGCTTGCCCGACAGGCGCATGAGCGCCAGTGCGGTGCCCAGCAGGATGCCGCCGACCATGGCGATGAGCGTGAGCTGGACCGAGAAGATCAGGCCCTTGAGCACGAAGCTCGAGACGACACCCCAGTTCAGGAACGTGAAGTCCAGGTTCATCGCTGGCCTCGCGCCTGGCCGGCCCAGGATGCGCAGCGCCGCGGGCTCACGCCTTGGCCCCGATCATGCCGGGCACGCGGACACGGTTTTCCACCATCAGCGCGAGCCGGTTGATGCTGAAGGCCGAGATGAAGTACAGCCCCGTCACCGCCAGGTACATCTCGACGTTGCGCGAAGTCTCTTCGCCGGCCTGCATGGCGAACATCGTCAGCTCGGCGATGCTCACCGCGAAGGCCACCGAGGAGTTCTTGATGATGTTCATGCTCTCGCTGGTCAGCGGCGGGATGACGATGCGGTAGGCCATCGGCAGCAGCACGTAGCGATAGACCTGCGGCAGCGTCAGCCCCATCGCCAGGCCGGCATGGCGCTGGCCCTTGGGCAGGCTTTCGATGCCGGCCTTGACCTGCTCGGAAATGCGCGCCGAGGTGAAGAAGCCGAGTGCGAAGACCACCAGGATGAAGCTCGGAAAGGCCTGCAGCGGCCTGACGATGGCCGGCAGCACGTGGTACCAGAGAAAGATCTGCACCAGCAGCGGGATGTTGCGGAACAGCTCCGTCCACGCCGTGCCCAGGAACACGAGCCGCCGGTCGGGCACGGTGCGCAGGATGCCCATGAGCGAACCCACGACCATCGCCACCACCAGCGCCAGTGCGGCCACGCTCAGCGTCCAGCCCCAGGCCGAAAGCAGCCAGTTCAGGTAGGTGATGTCACCGCCGTGGCCGAAGCAGCCGGGGACGACGTCGCCCGATGTGGTTTCTTTGCAGAAGACCTGCCAATCCCATGAGGCCACACGGCCCTCCCTTCACCCCAGCACGTCGAAAGCGGGGCCGGCCGCCGCGGCGCCGGGCCCCGAGGGCGCGTTACTTCTTCAGGTAGTCCTCGACGGGCTTGTCGTTGGGGTTGGCCCAGGCCGCCTTGGTGGCATCGCTGGCCGGCAGACCGACGCGCGTGTTGCTGGGCGGGATCGGCTGCACGAACCACTTGTCGTAGGACTTGGCCATGTCGCCCGACTTGATCATGGCCACGATGCTCTCGTCGACCAGCTTCTTGAAGGCGGGGTCGTCCTTGCGCATCATGATCGCGATCGGCTCCACCGACAGCACCTCGCCGACGATGCGGTAGTCGGCCGGGTTCTTGCTCTTGGCGATGTTGCCGGCCAGGATCTGGCCGTCCATCACGAAGGCTTCGGCGCGGCCGGTCTCCAGCAGCAGGAAGCTGTCGGCGTGGTCCTTGCCGAAGACTTCCTTGAAGTCCACGCCGGTGGCGCGCTCGTGCTTGCGCAGCAACTGCACCGAGGTCGTGCCGGTGGTGGTGGCGACGTTGCGGCCATTAAGCTGCGCGATGCTGGTGATGCCCGAGTTGGCCTTGACGGCGATGCGCACCTCTTCGACGAAAGTGGTGACGGCAAACGACACGTCCTTCTGGCGCGTGGCGTTGTTGGTGGTCGAGCCGCACTCGATGTCGACGGTGCCGTTCTGCACCAGCGGGATGCGGTTCTGCGACGTCACCGGCTGGTACTTGATGTCCATCTTGGCCAGGCCCAGCTTCTTCTGCACGTCGGCCAGCACGCGGGTGCAGACGTCGATGTGGAAGCCGACGTACTTGCCGTCGCCCAGGGTGTAGGACAGGGCGCCGGAGGACTCGCGCACACCCATCGTGGCGGCACCCGCCTCCTTGATCTTGGTCAGTGTGTCGGCCTGCGCCGCAGCGGCGGCCAGCAGCGTCAGGGCAGCGACGGAGAACAGGGACTTGATCATCAATACTCCTTCAATCGACAACTTCTCGAGGGATTCCGGACGGGTGTTTCCAGCGCCACAGCGAGACCGGTGAACCTGGCAGTCGCCTGCTCGTCGCAGCCAGTGCCGACGCGCAAACCTTGCCAGGCGGGGAGCCGAGACCGGGCAGATCGCCAGGGACAACGGCATGGGCGTGGAATCTAAGGGGCGAGAGCATACGACGCCAATGCCTTTTGCCGCGCAGGTCATGCCATCCCGGCATGCAGAACTAGGGTTCCCCCTGACGGCCCAGGTAATCCCACAGCGCCTGCACCGCGGGCTTGACGTGACGCGCCACTGCGGGGCGTTCGCGGTAGATGCGCACTTCCATCGTCAGATCCAACGCAGCGCCGCCACCGGCTGCGACGAGCCGGCGCGCCTTGAGCTCCTTGCGCACCGAGCTGTGCGGCAGGAAGGCCAGGCCGTGACCTTCGAGCGCCATCGCCTTCAGGCCCTCGGCCATGTCGGTCTCGTAGATCGGCTCCAGGTGCAGCGGGTCGCCGGCCTGCTTGAGGATCACCTCCACCAGCCGCGCCATGTAGGCGCCCGAGGCGTAGCTGAGAAACGGCACCCGCTCGCCCGGCCGCCCGGGCAGCGTGAACAGCGGCTGCCCGTCGGCGCCGGCCTTGGCGTAGGGCGCCAGCGTTTCGCTGGACAGCAGCAGCATGTCGTAGCGCTCGGCCGACAAGGGCAGCGGCTGGCTCGGGTGGTGGTAGGCGATGAGCAGATCGCAGCCGCCTTCGGTCAGGCGCATCACCGCGTCGTGCACGTTGAGCGCCGTGAGGCGGGTCTTGACGGCGCCGAAGTTCTTGCGCAGCTCCATCAGCCAGTGCGGGAAGAAGGTGAAGGCCAGCGTGTGCGGCACCGCGAACTCGATCATGTCCTGCCCGGCCGCCTGGTGACTGCGCATCATGTTGCGCGTGGCCTGCAGCGAATCCAGCACTTCCAGCGCCTGGGCATGCAGGGTCTCGCCCGCGGCCGTCAGTCGCGTCGGGTAGGCGGAACGGTCCACGAGATCGATGCCGGCCCAGGCCTCCAGCGCCTGGATGCGGCGCGAAAAGGCCGGCTGCGTGACGTGCCGCAACTGCGCCGAGCGCGAGAAGCTGCGCGTCTCGGCCAGGCTGACGAAGTCTTCGAGCCACTTGGTTTCCATCGCCCGGCAGTGTATCGGCGGGCTCGCCCGGCGCGGCGGCGCGGCGGCGCGACGAGCCCGAGCCGGGCGTGAGTTTGCACGCGACCTTTGCACTTGGAAGCGACACTCGTCGACACGAGCCGGCCAATGCACACTAGCATCCGTGCAGATCAACAGCGTGGAGGCTCCATGGCCCGGTTGCAGCAGTTCCTGATTTCCTTCGTCGTGCTGGGCGGTCTGGCCGCCGGCCCGGCCGTCGCCGGCAGTTCGGCCTCATCGGCTTCGTCCGAGGGCGCCTCGGCCTCGGTGGGCAGCTCTTCGACCTCGGTCGAGAAATCCAGCAAGAGTTCGTCCAAGGACGACAAGGTCGCCGAGGGCGATTACCGCATCATCGAAATGGCCGCCTCTGACCAGCAGCCCGGCAAGGTGCGGCTGACGCTGCAGGCCCTCAACGCCGCCGACGGCGAACTCTTCCTCTACGTGCCGCAAGAAGCCGTGCAGCAGGGCCGCCTGGCCACCGGCGGCGTGGTCACGGCGCGCCAGCAGGCCTACGGCGTGCAGTTTGCCGCCGGCGCGCCGCGCGAGGCCTTTTTCCTGGTGCTGCGCGACGAGTGGATGCAGGAACTGCGCACCCGGGCCATCACGCTGTAGACGCCGCGATGGCGCGCCCGGTGCCCGGGAGCTGGGCGCGCAGGGCGCTCCTGGCCTGCTGCCTGGCGATGCTCTTGGGTGGGGCCGGCAGCAACGCCCAGGCCAGCTCGCTGCGCTACTGCGACGCCCAGCCTCGACTGCGTGCCGCGCAACAGGACAAGCTGCTGCGCGTGAGCGCCCTGATCAAGGCCGAGCTCGATCGCTCCGGCGCCCGCGCGGCGCTGATCGCGCGCTCGGGGCTGAACCTGGGCCTCTTCGGCATGCGCTACTCGCACGCCGGGCTGAGCCTAAAAGCCAGCCCCGACACGCCATGGGCCGTGCGGCAGCTCTACTTTGCCTGCGAGGAACAGCAGCCGCGCCTGTTCGACCAGGGCATGGCGGCCTTCTTGCTGGGCACCGACGAGCCCGACCTGGGCTTCATCTCGGTGCTCATCCTGCCGCCCGCTGCGGCCGCGCTGCTCGAGCCGGTGGCGCTGGACAAGGGCCAGGCCTTGCAGCTGCTGGGCAGCAGCTACAGCGCCAACGCCTACGCCTTCAGCGTGCGCCATCAAAACTGCAACCAGTGGCTGCTGGAACTGCTGGCCACGGCCTGGTCGGGTGCACGAGCCGCCGATGCCGATGCCCGCACCGCGGCGCAGGACTGGCTGAAGAGCGCAGGTTACGAAGCGGCGGTGTTCCAGCTGCCCTTGCGGCCGCTGCTTTGGCTGACCGCCTTCAGCCCCTGGCTGAACCGCGACGATCATCCCGACGAGGACCTCGCTCAGGCGCGGTTCCGGGTCACCATGCCGGCCTCGATCGAGGCCTTCGTGCGCGCACGGCAACCCGGCGTGGAGCGCCTGGAGATCTGCCACACCGAACGCCAGGTCGTGCTGCACCGCGGCTGGGAGCCGATGGCCGATGGCTGCGTGGCGGGCGAAGGCGACGAGGTCGTCGCGCTCGATTGACGCGACGCCGCTTGCTGGCGCGACGGGGCTCCGACTGCAGAGATCAGCGGTCAGCGGTCAATGCTCAATGGGCCATGGCTTTGCCGCCTTCTGGCTTGGGCTGATTAACGTGGGCGGGGGTTTCGGCCCCGCGGCCGACTCACTTTCTTTGCTGGTGCAAAGAAAGTAAGCCAAGAAAGCACCTTGAAGGCGTGCAGTGGCAATCGATGATGCCGATCGCTGCGCTCCGGCCGGTGGCGCGCAGGCTCTCGCGCAGCAGGCGCTCGACAGTGCGACTGACTCGATCCGGGCTGCTCAAGGGCGCAGCGCGCTGGGCGCGTGCGAGCAAGGTGGCGCACGACAACGTCAAGCGCCCGCCACCAGGGCCCGCGCGCGTCCAGCGCGGCGCGCGTGGAGCCGCCACGCAGTGGCCCAGTGGCGCTGTCGAGCGCCTGCTGCGCGAGTGC